>DASYUW010000019.1:0-11161 GCA_036000845.1 Burkholderiales bacterium | reverse complement strand
GTGCTGCCCGCCGAAATCATGATGCAGACCGACATGGACTACGATTCGATCGCCAAGGCCGGTTCGATGCTCGGCTCCGGGGCGGTGATCGTCATGGACGAGACCACCTGCATGGTGCGCGCATTGCAGCGCCTGTCGTATTTTTACTTCGAGGAATCCTGCGGCCAGTGCACGCCGTGCCGCGAAGGCACCGGCTGGCTGTACCGGATGGTCCATCGCATCGAGCATGGGCAGGGCCGGACCGAGGATCTGGAAACGCTGAACTCGGTGGCCGACAACATCGCCGGCCGCACCATCTGCGCGCTGGGCGACGCGGCGGCGCTGCCGGTGAAGAGCTTCATCAAGCACTTCCGCGAAGAGTTCCAGTACCACATCGACCACAAGAAGTGCCTGGTATGAGGCCAGACTGATGGCACACCTCGAAATAGACGGCCGGCCGGTCGAAGTACCGGACAACAGCACGATCATGGATGCCGCCAACAAGCTCGGCATCTACGTTCCGCATTTCTGTTATCACAAGAAGCTGTCGATCGCCGCCAACTGCCGCATGTGCCTGGTGCAGGTGGAGAAAGCGCCGAAGCCGCTGCCTGCCTGCGCCACTCCGGCCACCGAGGGAATGAGGGTCCATACCCACTCGGAGGCCGCGATCAAGGCGCAGAAAGGCGTGATGGAATTCCTGCTCATCAACCATCCGCTCGACTGCCCGATCTGCGACCAGGGCGGCGAGTGCCAGCTGCAGGATCTCGCGGTCGGCTACGGCGCATCGAGCTCCCGCTACACGGAACCGAAGCGCGTGGTCACGAACAAGGAACTCGGGCCGCTGGTCTGCGCCGACGAGATGACCCGCTGCATTCACTGCACCCGCTGCGTGCGCTTCGGCCAGGAGATCGGCGGCATCATGGAACTCGGCATGGTCGGCCGCGGCGAGCACGCCGAGATCATGCCGTTCGTGGCGCGCACCGTGGGCTCCGAGCTTTCGGGGAACATGATCGACGTCTGTCCAGTGGGCGCGCTTACGTCCAAACCCTTCCGCTACAAGGCGCGAACCTGGGAGTTAGCGCGGCGCAAATCCATCAGTCCGCACGATGGACTCGGCTCCAATCTGGTGGTCCAGGTGAAGGACAACCGTGTCATGCGCGTGTTGCCGCTCGAGAACGAAAACCTCAACGAGTGCTGGCTTTCCGACCGGGACCGGTTCTCCTATGAGGCGCTCAACTCGCAAGAGCGGCTGACCGCGCCGATGATCAAGCACGACGGCAACTGGGAGGAAGTCAACTGGACCACCGCGCTCGAGTACGTCGCCGCTGGGCTCAGGCGCATTCGCGACGCGCATGGTGGCAATGCGGTCGGCGCGCTCGCGTCGCCGCAGGCGACGCTGGAAGAACTTTATCTGTTAGGCAAATTTGCGCGCGGCATCGGCAGCGGCAATGTCGATTTCCGTCTGCGCCAAACGGACTTTTCCGGGGACGGGAGCCTGCGTGGCGCGCCCTGGCTGGGAACGAAGGTCGCCGCGATCAATGGCCTGGACCGGGTGTTGGTGGTGGGTTCGACCTTGCGCAAGGACCACCCTCTGCTGGCACAGCGTTTCCGGCAGGCGGTAAAGAAAGGGGCGCAGTTCAACCTGATCAATCCGGTGGACGACGATCTGCTGATGCGCGTGGCCAACAAGGCGATCGTTGCTCCGAGTGCGATTCCCGAGGCGCTCGGCCAAGTGCTGAGAGCCGCTGCCGAGGCGAAGTCGATGGCCGTACCGGCGGCGGTGGCTGGCCTCGAGGTGAGCGATTCCGCCCGCGCAATCGCGGCAAGTCTTGTTTCCGGCGCGAATCGCGCGATATTTCTAGGCAACCTCGCGCAGCATCATCCGCGGGCTTACCAGTTGCATCGCCTGGCGCAGGAACTGTCGAAATTCGTTGGCGCGAGCTTCGGTTTTCTCGGCGAGGCGGCAAACAGCGTCGGCGGTTGCCTCGCAGGCGCGCTGCCGTTCGGTCACGAGCCCGCGGGCCTGAACGCTGCGCAGATGCTCATTCAGCCGCGCCGGGCTTACCTGCTGCTGAATGCGGAGGTCGAACTGGACACCTTCGATCCGCGCGCCGCGCGTGCGGCGATGCACAGCGCCGAACTTGTGGCGGTCATGTCTCCGTACAAGCAACGCGCCGCCGATTACGCGCAGGTTCTGCTGCCGGTGTCGCCGTTCACCGAGACCGCGGGCACTTACGTCAACACCGAGGGCGTAGTGCAGACCTTTCAGGGAGTGGTGCGGCCGCTGGGCGAAACCCGCCCGGCATGGAAAGTGTTGCGCGTGCTCGGTACGCTTCTCGACGTTCCTGGTTTCGCGTTCGACAGCATCGAGCAGGTCCGCAGCGAATGGCAAACATCGGTCGGCGACGTCGCGTCCAGGCTGTCGAACGAAATCGGCGGCGCTCCCGCAGTGATCGCGCCGGCGCAATCCGCCGGCGCCGGACGAGCCGATTTCGAGAGAATCGGCGAAGTGCCGATCTACCACGCGGACGCGATCGTGCGGCGCGCGGAATCGCTGCAGCAGACCCGGGATGCGCAGGTGGGGACCGCCTGGCTTCCCGGGGGCCTGATCGACAGGCTTGGCCTGCGCCAGGGCGATCGCCTCAGGGTCATGCAGGAGGGCGGCGAAGCCACGCTGCCCTTTGGACGCGATGACCGCCTGCCCGCCGACTGCGTGCGCCTGCCCTCTGGCTGCCGCGAGACAGCCGGTCTGGGAGCGATGTTCGGCCTGGTGAAGCTGGAACGCGTAGCCGCGCAGCAGAGAGTGACGGCATGAGCTTCGCCTTCCTGGAGGATCTCATCGGGCCCGGCGGGGTCACTGCGTTATGGACGCTGGCGAAAATTCTCGCCATCGTCATCCCGATCATCCTCAGCGTGGCCTACCTTACGCTGGCAGAGCGCAAGGTCATCGGCTACATGCAGATCCGCATCGGCCCGAACCGCGTCGGCTACAAGGGCCTGCTGCAACCGTTCGCCGATGTGCTCAAGCTGCTGGTCAAGGAAGTCATCGTGCCCTCCGGCGCGAACAAATTTCTGTTCATGCTGGCCCCGGCGCTCGCCATCATGCCGGCATTCGCGGCCTGGGCGGTGATGCCATTTTCTCCGGTGCTGGTGCTGGCGGACGTCAACGCCGGGCTGCTTTACGTGATGGCAATCACCTCGATGGGCGTGTACGGCGTGATCATTGCCGGCTGGGCGTCGAATTCCAAGTACGCCTTCCTCGGTGCGATGCGCTCTGCCGCGCAGATCGTTTCTTACGAGATCGCGATGGGCTTCGCCCTGGTGTCCGTGCTGATGATATCGGGCAGCCTGAACCTCTCCACCATTGTCAACGAGCAGAAGTCCGGGTGGGGACTGCTGGGCTGGAACCTGATCCCGCTGTTGCCGATGTTCCTGGTGTATTTCATTTCCGGCGTGGCGGAGACCAACCGTGCGCCGTTCGACGTTGCGGAAGGCGAGTCGGAGATCGTGGCCGGTTTCCATGTCGAGTATTCGGGCACGGCGTTCGCGGTGTTCTTCCTCGCCGAATACGCGAACATGATCCTGGTCTCGGCGCTGGCATCGGTCATGTTCCTCGGCGGCTGGCTCTCGCCGATTCCATTCATACCGGACGGTTTCCCGTGGCTGGCAATCAAGGTGGCTTTTCTGCTGTTCTGTTTCCTGTGGTTCCGCGCCACTTTCCCGCGCTACCGCTACGACCAGATCATGCGGCTGGGCTGGAAGGTTTTCATCCCGTTGACGATCGTTTGGCTGGTTCTGGTTGGTGGACTGATGCAGACGCAATACTGGCCATGGTGAGGACGGGAAAATGATCGAGCGCATCCGCGACTTTTTCCGCACCTTCCTGCTGTTCGAACTGGTGAAGGGTTTGATGCTTACCGGCCGCTATTTCTTCGCACGCAAGATCACGGTTCAGTTTCCGGAGGAAAAGACCCCGCAGTCGGGGCGCTTCCGCGGACTGCACGCGCTGCGCCGCTATCCCAACGGCGAGGAACGCTGCATCGCCTGCAAACTGTGTGAGGCGGTGTGCCCGGCGCTGGCGATCACCATCGAATCCGAGCAGCGTGCCGACGGCACCCGGCGCACCACGCGCTACGACATCGACCTCACCAAGTGCATCTTCTGCGGTTTCTGTGAGGAATCCTGTCCGGTGGACGCGATCGTCGAGACCCGCATCCTCGAATACCACGGGGAGAAACGCGGAGATCTCCTGTATACCAAGGAGATGCTGCTGGCGATCGGCGACCGCTACGAGGAACAGATCGCCGAAGACCGTGCCGACGACGCCGCATACCGGTGAGGCGAGAGGCGTGAGGGGCGAGGGGTGAGGAGTGAGAGGGCGGCCCTCTCACTCCTCAATCCTTACCAACAAGAACATGGATTTCAAGACCGGCGTTTTTTATTTCTTCGCGGCAATGCTGGTGTTCGCCGCGCTGCGCGTCATTACCGCGCGCAATCCGGGGCACTCGGCCCTTTTCCTGGTACTGGCGTTCTTTACCGCCGCGGCACTGTGGATGCTGCTCGAGGCCGAGTTCCTCGCGATCGCGCTGGTGCTGGTCTACGTCGGCGCGGTGATGGTGCTGTTCCTGTTCGTGGTGATGATGCTCGACATCAACCTCGACCGCCTGCGCGAAGGCTACTGGGATTACCTGGTGCCTGCGCTGATCGTGGCCGGCGTGATGGTGGCGGAAATGGCGATCATCCTCGGCGACCGCTACTTCGACCTCGAAGGCATGCCGGCACCCGAGCCCAGGGGCGGGGACTACAGCAACACGCGCGAGCTTGGCCTCCTGATCTATACCGACTACGTCTACCCGTTCGAGATCGCCGCGGTGATCCTGCTGGTGGCGATCGTCGCCGCTATTGCGCTGACGCTGCGCCATCGCAAGGACACCAAGTACCTCGATCCGGCAAAGCAGATCAATGTCCGCCGCAAAGACCGCGTGCGCATGGTTTCGATGTCGTCGGAGGGCAAGGATGAAGGATGAAGTATGAAGGATGAAGGAAAATTCCAAGTGTCGTGGGACGCTGTCGTGCACGCGGATAGCCAGGCGTCGGATTGCTCCGGCCTGCGTGGTTCGGCGTTTCACTTCATCCTTCATCCTTCCGCCTTCATACTTGCCCCCCTCCGGGGTCGGCGATGATCTCCCTCTCCCATTACCTCGTTCTCGGCGCCGCCCTGTTCGCGATCAGCGTGGTGGGAATCTTTCTTAACCGCAAGAACGTGATCATCCTGCTGATGGCGATCGAGCTGATGCTGCTGGCGGTGAACATCAATTTCGTCGCCTTCTCGCATTTCCTGCAGGACACAGCCGGTCAGGTATTCGTGTTTTTCATCCTTACCGTGGCGGCGGCCGAGTCGGCAATCGGTCTGGCGATCCTGGTGGTGCTGTTCCGCAACGTGCGCACCATCAACGTCGATGATCTGGACAAACTAAAAGGATAAAACGGTGTTCAGTGCTCAGTGCCCGGTGCTCAGTGCTCGTTGCCCAGTCCTCAGTCCTCAGTCCTCAGCACTCAGCACCGAGCACTGAGCACTGAGCACTCAGCAAATGATAATGAGCGTCCAGACCCTCTATCTGATTGTCCCCCTCGCCCCCCTTGCGGGCGCGCTGATCGCCGGCCTGCTGGGCTGGCTGATCGGCCGGCGCGCCACGCACTGGGTGGCGATCATCGGCATGACGGTGTCCACGGTTGCTGCCTTTCTGGTGTTTCGCGACGTGCTCGCGGGCAACGCGTTCAACGGACCGGTCTATACCTGGATCACCACGGGCGACATCTCTCTCGAAATCGGATTCCTGATCGACAGATTGTCGGCCACCATGATGCTGGTGGTGACCTTTGTCTCGCTGGTGGTGCACATCTACACCATCGGCTACATGGCGGATGATCCCGGCTACCAGCGATTCTTCTCCTATATTTCCCTCTTCACCTTCTCGATGCTGATGCTGGTGATGAGCAACAACTTCCTGCAGCTGTTCTTCGGCTGGGAAGCGGTGGGCCTGGTTTCCTATCTACTGATCGGCTTCTGGTACACGCGCCCGAGCGCGATCTATGCCAGCCTCAAGGCCTTCCTGGTTAATCGCGTCGGTGATATCGGTTTTCTGCTCGGCATTGCGCTGATATTCGTGTACTGCGGTTCGCTCGACTACACGCTGGTTTTCTCCCGCGCGCCCGAACTGACCGGCGACACGGTGGAAATGGCGTACGTCGGCTGGCCGCTTCTTACCACCATCTGCATCCTGTTGTTCATCGGTGCGATGGGCAAGTCGGCGCAATTTCCGCTGCACGTCTGGCTGCCGGACTCGATGGAAGGCCCGACGCCGATCTCGGCGCTGATTCATGCCGCCACCATGGTTACCGCGGGCATTTTCATGGTGGCGCGCATGTCGCCACTGTTCGAGTTGTCGGAAACGGCGCTGTCGTTCGTGATCGTGGTCGGGG
The DNA here is from genome assembly GCA_036000845.1 of Burkholderiales bacterium. Lineage (GTDB taxonomy): Bacteria > Pseudomonadota > Gammaproteobacteria > Burkholderiales > JACQAP01 > JACQAP01. The sequence goes on along the minus strand of DASYUW010000019.1, from coordinate 4,699 downwards.
CGATCACCGCTTTACTCATGGCGCTGGTGGCGGTGGTGCAGAACGACATCAAGCGGGTGGTGGCCTACTCGACCCTGTCGCAGCTCGGCTACATGACCGTGGCGCTCGGTGCCTCGGCCTACGCCGGGGCCATATTTCATCTGGTCACCCACGCTTTCTTCAAGGCGCTGCTGTTCCTCGGCGCCGGCTCGGTAATCATCGCCCTGCACCACGAACAGGACATGCGCAGGATGGGGGGCTTGAGGAAGTACATGCCAATCACCTACACCACCATGCTGATCGGCGCGCTGGCAAGCGCGGGCATCCCCGGCCTTTCCGGTTTCTTCTCCAAGGACGCGATCATCGAAGCGGTGCATCTGTCGCAGTTGCCGGGCAGCGGTTTTGCCCACTTCTGCGTACTGTCGTGCGTGTTCGTCACCGCGTTCTATACTTTCCGGCTGTTTTTCATGACCTTCCACGGCAAGGAGCATTTTCAGGCACACGCTGACGATCACGGGCACGGGCAGGGCCACGCGCCGCATGAATCCCCGTGGGTGGTAACCGTGCCGCTGGTAATACTTGCTGTGCCGACGATCTGCGCCGGCTGGGTCATCGGGCCCGTGCTGTTCGGCGGCTTCTTCGGTGAGTCCATTGTTGTTGCCGAATCCCGCGACGTGCTCGCCGAGCTGGGCGGGACCTTCCACGGCGTATTCGCGCTAATGGCGCACGCCCTTGCCACCTGGCCGTTCTGGCTTGCCGTTGCCGGCATTACCAGCGCGGCCCACCTGTATCTCAGGCGCACCGATTTGCCGGAGAAGTTGCGGCAGCGGTTCGTGCCGCTCTATACCGTGCTCGACCAGAAGTATTACTTCGACCGCTTCAACGACTGGTTCTTTGCCGGTGGTGCGCGCCTGGTGGGGCGCGGATTGTGGAAGGGCGGCGACGTCGCGGTGATCGACGGTTTCGTCAACGGCACCGCAAGTCTGGTCGGCTGGCTGGCGACCGTAATTCGCAAGCTCCAGTCCGGCTATGTTTATACGTACGCCTTCGCCATGATCATCGGCATGGTGACCCTGCTCACCCTCTGGTTCGCGCGCTCCTGATGCTTAACCACGGGGTGCACGGGGACCAATTGCATGAAATCGAGTGAACAGCTTTTCAAAAAACAAAAGGTCGTTTTGCATGATTTGCTTTTTGCCCTCCCTGTGTTCCCCGTGGTGAAAGTCTAAATGCTTTCCGGGTTTCAACTCAGCACCGTCATCTGGCTGCCGATCCTTGCCGGAATCGCGGTTTTGTTCACCGGCTCCGACCGCAATGCCGTTATCGCCCGCTGGCTGGCGCTCGCCGGCGCCGTCGGCGGCCTTGTGGTTGCGCTGCCTCTCCACGCCGCATTCGACCCGGGCGCCGCGGGTATGCAGTTCGTGGAGTTGGTACCTTGGATCGAGTCCTATAACGTCAACTATCACCTCGGCATCGACGGCATCTCGCTGTTGATGATCCTGCTCAACTGTTTCACCACCGTGCTGGTGGTGCTGGCGGGATGGCAAGTGGTAGGAAGCAGAGTGGCCCAGTACATGGCGGCCTTCCTGATCCTGTCCGGGATCATGAACGGCGTGTTCTGCGCGCAGGATGCCGCGCTGTTCTATGTGTTCTTCGAGGCGACGCTGATTCCGATGTTCATCGTCATCGGAGTGTGGGGAGGCCCGAACCGGGTTTATGCGGCACTCAAGTTCTTCCTCTACACTCTGGTCGGCTCGCTGCTGACGCTGGTTGCGTTCATCTATCTGTACGTTGCCTCCGAGGGCAGTTTCGCGCTGGCCGATTACTACCGTCTGCCGATCCCTCTGGGCACGCAGATCCTGCTGTTCGTCGCTTTCTTTGCCGCATTCGCGGTAAAGGTGCCGATGTTCCCGGTGCATACCTGGCTGCCCGATGCGCACGTCGAGGCGCCAACCGGCGGCTCGGTGGTGCTGGCGGCCGTAATGCTGAAGCTCGGCGCCTATGGTTTCATCCGGCTGTCGCTGCCGATCTTCCCGGACGCCAGCCACGTACTCGCCCCGGTCGTAATCGGCTTGTCCCTGATAGCGGTGGTGTACATCGGGCTGGTGGCGCTGGTGCAGACCGACATGAAGAAGCTGATCGCCTATTCCTCGATCTCGCACATGGGATTCGTGACGCTGGGCATCTTCCTGTTCAACGACCACGGCATGGAAGGTGCGGTGATCCAGATGGTCTCGCACGGATTCGTTTCAGGTGCGCTGTTCCTGTGCGTAGGCGTCCTCTACGACCGTATGCACTCGCGTTTGATCGCCGACTATGGCGGGGTGGTGAACCGGATGCCGGTGTTTGCCGCCTTCTTCATGCTGTTCGCGATGGCCAATTCCGGTCTCCCGGGCACCAGCGGCTTCGTCGGCGAGTTCCTGGTGATACTGGGGACGATGGAGGAGAACTTCTGGTACGCGTTCGCCGCGGCGAGCACGTTGCTATTCGGCGCCGCGTACACGTTGTGGATGATCAAGCGCGTCGTTTTCGGCCCGGTAGCCAACAGCCGGGTTGCGGGTTTGGCGGACATCACGCTACGCGAGGGGCTTGTGCTGGGCGTCGTCGCGATCGCGGTGCTGGCGATGGGGCTGTATCCTCAGCCTTTCGCTGCGGTGCTGCATACTTCGGTCAACGAACTGCTGACGCTCGCAAACCAGAGCAAATTATGAACGTAGGCACGAGGACCGAGGGTCGAGGGCCGAGGAAAGACGAAGGCGAAGCCCGGATTTCCACTCGCGCCTCGCGCCTCATACCTCGGGCCTGAATTCATGGAATACGAGATTCCTGATTTCCTGCTGGCGGCCCCCGAGATCATCCTGCTGACGATGGTCTGCGTCATTTTGGTCGTGGACCTGTTTCTGTCCGATGCCCGTCGCGTCTGGACCTATGTACTGACCCAGTTGTCGCTGGTCGGCACCGCGGCGTTCGTGTATGTCATGCGCGGGGAAGATGTCGCCTACACTTTCAACGGCATGTTCGTGGACGACCCGATGGCGGACGTGCTCAAGATCGCGGTTTGCCTGACAGTGGCAGTCATGCTGGCCTACTCGCGCGCATACGTTGCCGCGCGCGACATGTATCGCGGCGAGTTCTTCGTGCTTTCGCTGTTCGCTACGCTCGGCATGATGGTGATGATCTCGGCGAATCACTTCCTGGTGCTTTACCTGGGGCTGGAGCTGCTGTCGCTGTCCTTGTATGCCTTGGTGGCGCTGCCGCGCGATTCCGGCAACAGTACCGAGGCGGCGATGAAGTACTTCGTGCTCGGCGCGCTGGCCTCCGGCATGCTGCTCTATGGCATGTCGATGATCTACGGTGCCACCGGGTCGCTGGAGGTCACCGAAGTGGCGCAGCGCATATTCGACGGCGACGCCATACCGACCATCCTGATTTTCGGGCTGGTGTTCGTGGTTGCCGGCATCGGTTTCAAGCTGGGCGCCGTGCCGTTCCACATGTGGGTGCCGGATGTCTATCACGGCGCGCCGACGGCGGTGACCCTGCTCATTGGAACCGCGCCGAAGCTGGCAGCGTTCGCGTTCATCATGCGCTTGCTGGTCGAGGCGCTGGGCATGCAGCAATTGCTCGTCGAATGGCAGCAGATGCTGGTGATCCTGGCGGTGGCCTCTCTGGCGATCGGCAACATCACCGCGATCGCGCAGACCAACCTCAAGCGCATGCTGGCCTATTCGACCATTTCGCACATGGGTTTCCTGCTGCTCGGCATCCTCAGCGGCACGCTCGAGGGATTCGGTGCGGCGATGTTCTACACCGTCATTTACGTGCTGATGGCACTGGGCACTTTCGGGATGATCCTGCTGCTGTCGCGCCGGGGCTTCGAGGCGGAGAATCTGGAGGACTTCAAGGGGCTCAACCAGCGCGACCCCTGGTACGCCTTCATCATGATGCTGCTGATGTTCTCGATGGCGGGTATCCCGCCCACCATGGGATTCTGGGCCAAGCTGTTTGTGCTCCAGGCGGTGGTGTCGGTGGGTTACGTCTGGCTCGCCGTGGTGGCCGTGCTGTTCTCGCTGATCGGCGCGTTCTACTATCTGCGCATCGTCAAGCTGATGTACTTCGACGCACCGACCGACGCGGCGCCGATTGACCCGCTCGCCGACATCCGGGTATTGATGTCGGCCAACGGCCTCGCCGTGCTGGTGTTCGGGTTGGCGCCGGGCTCGCTCCTGGCCATATGCGAACGCGCAATACAGCTTTCCCTGTGAGTACGGATTTCACCGAGAAGAAGATTTCCTCGCGGGAAGCCTACCGCGGCAGCATGCTGCAGGTGAACGAGGACGAGGTCAGGTTGCGGGACGGCAGCCATGCCAGGCGCGAATACGTCCTGCATCCCGGGGCCGCCTTGATCCTGCCCATCTTCGACGATGGCTCTGTGCTGATCGAGCGCCAGTTCCGTTACCCGATCGGAAGCCATTGCTACGAATTGCCCGCCGGTAAGCTCGAGTCGAACGAGCCACCGCTGGAAACCGCCAGACGCGAGCTTCAGGAGGAGACGGGTTATGTGGCTGCGGAGTGGCGAGAGCTCGGCCGCCTGCATCCAAACGTCGGGTACTCCAACGAGACCGTTGACTTCTTCCTGGCGCGCAAACTCGAATTCAAGGGCGCACAACTCGACGAAGGCGAGTTTCTGGAGGCCTTGCGGTTGCCGCTGGCCGAGGCGCTG
>DASYUW010000018.1:0-40031 GCA_036000845.1 Burkholderiales bacterium | reverse complement strand
GCGTGCCGCTGGCAAACCCGCCAAGGTGGCCATCGTAGCGTGTATGCGCAAGATCCTGATCATCCTCAATGCCATGGTCAGAACCCACAGTCGTTGGAATGAGCATCTCGTTATCAGTTAACAACACGGTTGCTCCGTGGTAAGCGTTGTCTTGGAGTACTTTGCGACCCGTTAACGCGCGCCCGCTGCGGTCGGCTGTGCGGCGGGTTCGGGCGTGGTCGCACGATCAAGGCGGTCGCGCACCGCAGTCCACTCGGGAAGCTGAGGGAGCGCCTCGACCACGATCAGGTGGCACCTGGCATCGTCGAGGCGACGCAAAGTGCCGTAGAGCAGGCGCGCATATTCTTCCGGAGTTTCGGGCGCCACTTGCCACAACGCTACTTTCGAGTCGCGCGGGCGCCCGCGGCGTGCCAGCACTGCGACCGGCGGCGGCACGGCCTGCCGGCGCACGTAAATCTCTATTTCGTCCGGATGAACGATTTTCAGCGGCGTGCGCGGCGCATAGTGCGAGGCAAGCGACCCCGGCACGCGCGGCCGGTCCACGGCCGGTTCACCGAGCGGCACCAGTAACGCGTCGGCTATCTGCTGCGCGCTCACGCGTCCGGGGCGCAGTATGGCGGGCGGTTCATGGGTGAGATCAACGATCGTGGATTCGATTCCGACGTCGCAGGGCCCGCCGTCCAGAACAATCTCCACTGCGTTGCCGAGTTCCTCGCGCACGTGCTCCGCGGTGGTTGGGGAAAGTCTGCCGAACTTGTTCGCCGACGGCGCGGCGATGCCCCCGCCGAACGCCTTCAACAATTGTTGCGCGACCGGATGCCCGGGAACCCGTAATCCAACGGTATTCTGGCCGCCGGAGATCAGGTCGCTCGCATGCGGCGAGCGCTTGAGCACCATGGTGAGCGGGCCCGGCCAGAATTTCTCCGCAAGCAGCCACGCGGCGCGCGGCACCTCCGCCGCCCAGTGCTTCAGTTCGCTCATGTCGCCGATGTGGACGATCACGGGATGGTCGGCGGGACGGCCCTTGGCGGCGAAGATCTTTTTCACCGCTACGGGATTGGACGCATCCGCGCCGAGTCCGTACACGGTCTCGGTCGGAAACGCCACCAGTCCCCCCGCGCGGAGGACCTCTGCGGCTTTCTCGATTTCCTGATCAGATGGAGTCAAGATCATTCAACGCAAAGGACGCAAAGGTACGCAAAGTAAAGTCCAACACTTCAATACGATTCAGAGAATGATGTTTTTCAAGGTTCGGAAACATAAAATCGAACGCACTGCCGGCGCGATATATGGCAGGAACTTTCATTGTCTCGCATTCCTTGGCCTACCTTTGCGTCCTTTGCGTTTCACGCGTTTAAGCCGTCAAGAGCCTGAGAGCTTCTTCGTATTTTTCAGCGGTCTTCCCGAGCACGTCGGCGGGCAGGGCCGGCGCTGGCGGCTGCTTGTTCCATTTCTGCGATTCCAGCCAGTCGCGCACGAACTGCTTGTCGAACGAGGGCGGGCTGATGCCGATCCGATACTGGTCCTTCGGCCAGAAGCGCGATGAATCCGGGGTCAATGCCTCGTCGATCAGGTACAACTTGCCGCTGGCATCGCGGCCGAACTCGAACTTGGTGTCGGCAATGATGATGCCGCGGGTGGCGGCATACGCCGCCGCCTCCGAATAGAGCTGGATCGCCTTGTCGCGTACCTGCCCTGCCAGGTCCTTGCCGATAAGTTTCTCCATTTCCGAGAAAGGAATGTTTTCGTCGTGCGTGCCGATCGCGGCCTTGGTGGAAGGCGTAAAGATCGGCTGGGGCAGTTGTTGCGCCTCGTTCAGCCCGGCGGGAAGCGGGATGCCGCAGATCATCTGGGTCTTCTGGTAATCCTTCCAGCCCGAGCCGGCAATGTAGCCGCGCACAATCGCTTCGATGGGTAGCGGCTGCAGGCGCCGCACGACGAAGGCGCGCCCCTGTACCTGGCCGCGCTCCCCCGCCGTGACCAGCGTCTCCGGCGCCACGTCGAGCAGGTGATTCGGGATCACGTGGCGGAGCTTCCTGAACCAGAAATTCGACATCTCGGTGAGCACCCGGCCCTTGCCTGGCACTGGCGTGGGAAGAGTCACGTCGAAAGCCGACAAGCGGTCGGTCTGGACGATCAGCAGACGCTCGGCGTCCACCGCGTAAAGATCACGCACCTTGCCGCGATGGAGCAGCTTGAGCGATTTCAGGCTGGTTTCGTGGATGGGTTGGGTTGCACTCATCTTGACTTCGTTTAAGTTCGATCAGGATAGCTCGGGCAGCTTTGCCGCTTTCACCGCGTCCGCCTGCTTGATGCGGAACGACTGCAGACGCTTGGCCAACCCAGCGTCATTCAGCGCCAGCATCGCCACCGCGAACAATCCGGCGTTGGCCGAGCCGCCGTCGCCGATTGCGAACGTCGCGACCGGAACGCCTTTTGGCATCTGCACCATGGACAGCAGCGAGTCGAGGCCTCCAAGGTGCTTGGAGGGAATCGGCACCGCCAGTACCGGCAGGGTGGTCAGCGCAGCGACGACTCCGGCGAGATGCGCGGCACCGCCGGCACCGGCGATGAAACACTGCGTTCCGCCCTCAGCGCATTTTTTCACATACTCCGCAAGCAGTTCCGGAGTGCGGTGAGCGGACAACGCGCGCGCTTCGTAGGGCACACCGAAGTCCTTCAACTGCCGCGCCGCGTGCTGCATTACGTCCCAGTCGCTGGTGCTTCCCATCACTATCGAGACGAGTGGCACGGTCGCTTTCCTGGTTGCCATGTTTGCTCCTGTACTGAACTCACTGGATTGATCCGCTCGCTAAGGCTTGCGGCTCTCGCCGACCTTGAGGATCTTCATGGTGTTGGTGCCGCCGGGCGCGCCGATTGGTTCGCCGAAAGTGATCACGATCAGGTCGCCCTTCTGTACCAGCCCGGCGGAGACCAGCTGGTCTTCCGCCTCCTGCAGCAGGTGGTCGCGGTCGTGGCCGACGTACTTGATCAACAGCGGATAGACATCGCGGTACAGGCTCAACCGGTAACGCGTGGAAATCTCCGGCGTCAACGCGTAGATCGGCACCCCGCAGTTGAGGCGCGAAATCCACAGCGCAGTGGAGCCGGACTGGGTCAGCGCCGCGATCGCCTTGACTTTCAGGTGATACGCGGTAAACAGCGCCGCCATGGCAATCGACTGGTCCACGCGGGTGAACACGCGATCGAGGAATTCGCGGTCCAGCGTCACTTCGGCAGATTTCTCCGCCTCCAGGCAGATGCGCGCCATCGCCTCGACGGTATCCACCGGGTATTTTCCGCTGGCAGTCTCGGCGGAGAGCATCACCGCATCGGTGCCGTCGAGAACCGCGTTCGCCACGTCGGAAACCTCCGCGCGAGTGGGTACCGGGCTCGAGATCATCGACTCCATCATTTGCGTTGCGGTAATGGTGAGCTTGTTGCGCTCGCGCGCGGTGCGAATCATGCGTTTCTGCAGCGCCGGCACCGCGGCATCGCCGACTTCCACGGCAAGATCGCCGCGCGCCACCATGATTCCATCGCTGGCCTCCATGATCTCCTCCATGGCGGCGATCGCCTCGGCGCGTTCCATCTTGGCAATCAGCGTCGAGCGGCCGCCGGCCGCGCGCATCAGCTCCTTTGCCATGTACATGTCGGCGCCGCTCTTGGGAAAGGACACCGCCAGGAAATCCGCCTTCATCGTTACCGACGTCTTGATGTCGTCCATGTCCTTGGCGGTCAGCGCGGGGGCAGTCAGTCCCCCGCCCTGGCGGTTGATGCCCTTGTTGTTCGACAGAACACCGCCCACGCGTATCGTAGTGGTGATCTGACTGCCCTGAACCTTCTGCACGTCGAGCACCAGCCGGCCGTCGTCCAGCAGCAGGACTGACCCCGGCGATACGTCGCGCGGTAGTTCCTTGTAGTCCAGACCCACGCGTTCCTGGTTTCCGAGCGGAACCTCTGCATCGAGGACGAATACCTCGCCCCTGTTGAGAGTGACTTTTCCTTTCTCGAATTTGCCGATGCGAATCTTCGGTCCCTGCAGGTCGCACATGATGCCGACCGTGCGCTCCATGGTGCGCGCTACCTCGCGCACCAGTTCCGCGCGCGCCAGGTGCTCCTCCGCGCTGCCGTGGGAGAAATTCATGCGTACCACGTCGACACCGGCTGCGATCATGCGCGTCAGCACGTCGCGATCGCTGGATGCCGGGCCGAGGGTGGCGACGATTTTTGTGCTTCTTTGCATTCAGTCTTCACCACAGAGAGAATTTCGAAATCCAGAAGCTCACCACGAAGACACGAAGAAAACGAAGTGACACAAAGAGAAGCGAAACAAAAACCATGAAAAAGATACTGCGGATTGACGCAGCAACACAGCACGAAGTATTGCGCCTTCAGTTGCCAGACGATGCTGTTTCAGCATTGCATTGTGCGTCAACCAGTTCTATGAAGAGGATTTCTTCGTGTGTCTTTGTGTTCTTCGTGTCTTCGTGGTGAGATTGTCTATTTTCGCTTTTCCCTCAGTGTCTCCGTAGCTGCTGAGTCGATCAATTTGTGGGGGACGCACGCTGTTCGAGAATTTCCACTGCCGGAAGTTTCTTGCCCTCCAGGAATTCCAGGAAAGCGCCGCCGCCGGTGGAAATGTAGCCGATTTTCTTCCCGATCCCGTACTTGGCGATCGCCGCAACCGTATCGCCGCCGCCGGCGATCGAGAATGCCGGGGAAGCCGCGATCGCATGCGCGATGGTTTTCGTCCCCTCACCGAACTCGTCGAACTCGAACACGCCCACGGGGCCGTTCCAGACGATGGTGCCGGCCCTGTGGAGCGCGTTGGCGAGCTTACTGGCGGTCTTTGGGCCAATGTCGAGGATCAGGTCGTCGGCCGCAACCTCGCCCGCGTCCTTCAGCGTGGCTTTTGCCTGCGCGGAAAATTCCTTGGCGCACACCACGTCCACCGGGATCGGCACGACCCCGCCCTTCGCCTTGAGCGCTTCGATGATCCTCTTCGCCTCGTCGACCAGATCGGCCTCGACCAGCGATTTGCCGACCGGCAAGCCCGCGGCCAGCATGAAAGTATTGGCGATGCCACCGCCGACGATCAGGTGATCGACTTTTTTCGCCAGCTCGCCCAGGATGCTGAGCTTGGTGGAGACCTTGGAGCCGGCAACAATTGCCACCAACGGCCGTTTCGGTGCGGTCAGCGCCTTGCCCAGCGCTTCCAGCTCCGCTGCCATCAGCGGCCCGGCGCAGGCGACCGGCGCAAACCTGGCGATGCCGTGGGTAGTCGCTTCGGCGCGATGTGCGGTGCCAAATGCGTCGTTCACGTAAACATCGCACAGCGCCGCCATTTTTCTGGCCAGGGTCTCGTCGTTCTTCTTTTCGCCCTTGTTGACCCGGCAATTCTCCAGCAGAACTACCTGGCCGGGCTTCACGTCCACGCCCTCGACCCAGTTCGTCTCGAGCAGGACCGGCATGCCAAGCAATTCCGACAATCGCTTTGCCACAGGCGCCAGGGAATCTTCAGGCCTAAACTCGCCTTCGGTCGGCCGGCCCAGGTGTGAAGTCACCATTACTGCGGCGCCGGCGCTCAGCGCGTGCCGGATCGCAGGCACGGAGGCACGGATGCGGGTGTCGTCGGTAATGTTGCCGGCTTCGTCCTGCGGCACGTTCAGATCGGCGCGAATGAACACGCGCTTGCCGCGCAGATCGAGATCGGTCATGCGCAGGACCGTCATGGTCTCAATTCAGCACCTTCCGTCACTGAGAACCCAGAGGGCACAGAGAGCATAGGCCGGCGTAATTCCTGGCCTCTGTTTTCCCTGTGCCCGCTGCGACAAATGCTTCTGCCTACTTCGCGTTCGCAAGCGCAACCGTAACGTCCAGCATCCGGTTGCTGAAGCCCTGGAATTGTGGCTCCCGCCGCCCGCTTCGCGCGCTTAACCTGGCGCGCCGCCGCGCCAGGTTAGCGTCCGCCGCAACGAGTGAGCCAATGTGCACTGTCATCATCTCGCGTTCGCAAGCGCAACCGTAACATCCAGCATCCGGTTGCTGAAGCCCCACTCGTTGTCATACCAGGAACATACCTTCACCAGCGTACCATCCGAAACCTTGGTGAGCGTCGAGTCAAAAACCGAAGAAGACGGATTGTGGTTAAAGTCGACCGACACCAGGGGATCCTTGTTGTATTCCAGAATACCCTTGAGGTCGGCCTCCGAGGCCTGCTTCACAGCGCTGTTCACCTCTTCGACCGTGGTTGCGCGCCTGGCGACGAATGCAAGGTCGACCAGCGATACGTTGATGGTCGGGACGCGAATCGCGAAGCCGTCGAGCTTGCCGTTCAGTTCCGGCAGCACCAAGCCCACCGCTGCAGCGGCGCCTGTTTTGGTGGGAATCATCGACATGGTCGCGGAGCGCGCACGGCGCAGGTCAGTGTGATACACGTCTGTCAGAACCTGGTCGTTGGTGTAGGCGTGTATGGTGGTCATCAGGCCGTTGACCACGCCGATGCGGTCGTTCAACGCCTTGACCATCGGCGCCAGGCAGTTGGTGGTGCAACTGGCATTGGAGACCACGGTGTGCACCGCTTTCAGCGTATGGTGATTTACGCCGTAGACCACGGTCGCGTCCACATCCTTGTCGCCCGGCGCGGAGATGATGACCTTCTTTGCGCCCGCGCTTAGATGCGCGCCGGCTTTGGCCTTGCTGGCAAAGAGCCCGGTACACTCGAGAACAATGTCCACGCCGAGTTCTTTCCACGGCAGTTCGGCCGGATTTCTCTGCGCGCACACTTTGATCCTGTCGCCGTTGACGACAAGGAAATCCCCATCGACCGCAACGCTGCCCGGAAACTTGCCGTGCGCCGTGTCGTATTTGGTGAGGTGCGCATTGATCTTCGCATCGCCAAGGTCGTTGATCGCGACTATCTGCATCTCGTGTTTCTTGCCGCCCTCGTAGTGGGCGCGCAGGATGTTGCGGCCGATGCGCCCGTAGCCGTTGATTGCAACCCGGATGGTCATGAACGGAGTCCCCTGAAAAACCGGAATTTTACTGTACTGCGCCGCCGACTCCCAGCAATGATGCGACGCGGTGGCGAACGTGATTGCGCGGCGCAGGAGCGTCTCCTATAGTGGGGAAGCGGCCGCCCCAATGGCGGCGGCAACAATCACAAAGACCGCTCTTGAACGCCGGCGACAGGCGTCGGTGCGACGTCCACAAACAATGACACCTGGAGGAGCAAATGAAGAAGTCGACGGCTAGGCTTATCTTAACGGCGTTGACACTTGCAACCATGCAGGCGTTCTCCGCCTTTTCCCGTGCAGGCGAAGTCGAAGTCCTGCATTGGTGGACCTCCGGCGGCGAGGCCAAATCGGTCGCCGAACTGAAGAGGATCCTGGAGGCCAGGGGCCACAAGTGGAAGGACTTTGCAGTTGCCGGTGGCGGCGGGGAAAACGCCATGACGGTGCTGAAATCCCGCGTGGTTTCCGGCAAACCGCCAACAGCCGCACAAGTAAAAGGCCCGTCAATTCAGGAGTGGGGACGGGAGGGGGTGCTTACTAACATAGATGACGTCGCCAAGGGGGCAAACTGGGATAGTCTGCTCCCGGCGGTGGTCAGCAGCGTCATGAAGTTCCAGGGCCACTACGTGGCGGTGCCGGTCAACGTGCACCGGGTGAACTGGATGTGGGTCAATCCGGAGGTATTCAGGAAAGCAGGCGCCAAGATACCGACCACCTGGGAGGAATTCGCGCTCGCTGCCGACAAGATCCACAAGGCGGGGTTCATCGCGGTTGCACACGGCGGCCAGCCCTGGCAGGACGCCACCGTGTTCGAGTCGGTGGCGCTCGGGGTCGGAGGTGCCGACTGGTACAACCGAGCTTTCGTCAATCTGGACGGCAGCGCGCTCAACAGCCCAACGATGGAAAAGTCGTTCGCGACGCTGCGCACCGTGCAGAAGTCCATCGACAAGGACGCCGCCAACCGCGACTGGAACCTCGCCACCGCGATGGTGATAAACGGCAAGGCGGCGATGCAGTTCATGGGCGACTGGGCCAAGGGCGAGTTCACAGCCGCAGGCAAGTCCCCGGGCAAAGATTACATCTGTATTCCGGCCCCGGGTACCAAGGGTGCGTTCACGTTCAATATCGACAGCTTCATCATGTTCGAACAGAAGAGCGCCGATGCCAAGGAAGCGCAGCGGGCGCTGGCCTCCTCGATCATGGAGCCGCAATTCCAGGAGGTGTTCAACCTGAACAAGGGCTCGATCCCGGCCCGCACCGGAATGTCCATGGCCAAGTTCGACCAGTGCGCCAAGGATTCTTCCGCGGAGTTCGAGTCGAGCGCCAAGTCCAAGAAACTGGTGCCGAGCTGGGCACACGGCATGGCCATGCCGGCTGCGGCTCAGGGCGCAATGTTCGACGTCGTGACCCAGTTCATGAATTCGAACATGACGCCGAAGGCGGCGGCCGAAAAAATGGCTGCGGCGGCAAAGTCCAGGTAATCCGCCAAACCTGAGGTGCGGCGGGCACAGGCCCGCTGTACCTGCTTGCCAAGGGAGGGCAGTTGCAATCATCGGCCTCAGCACAGGCCGGCGTGGTCGCGTCGGCAGCAGCGCCGCGGCGCAGTCTGCTCGACGTCATCGAGCTCGCGCTACCCAAGCTTGTTCTCGGGCCTACGCTGCTGGTCAGCCTGGTCTTCGTCTACGGCTTCATTCTCTGGACCGGCTGGCTGTCGTTCACCGAGTCGCGCATGCTGCCGCGCTACGAATTTGCCGGTCTGGTGCAGTACATCGCGCTGTTCGGCAACGACCGCTGGTGGGTGGCGGTGCGCAACCTGGCCCTGTTCGGCAGCCTGTTCATACTCGTCTGCCTGGCCTTTGGATTACTGATGGCCATCCTGCTCGACCAGCGCATCCGTGCGGAGGGCTTCCTGCGCTCGATCTATCTCTACCCGATGGCATTGTCGTTTATCGTCACCGGCACCGCATGGAAGTGGATCCTCAATCCCGGCCTTGGATTCGAACGCGTGGTGCAACAGTTGGGTTTCAGCAATTTCACGTTCGACTGGCTGGTGAACCCGACGATGTCGATCTACACCGTTGTGATCGCTGGCGCCTGGCAGTCTTCGGGTTTCGTGATGGCTTTGTTTCTGGCAGGTCTGCGCGGCATCGACGAATCCATCATCAAGGCAGCACAGGTGGACGGGGCAAGCATGCCGCGAATCTACTGGAGCATTATCGTTCCCAGCCTGCGGCCCGTTTTCTTCAGCGCCTTCATCATCCTCGCCCACATTGCCATCAAGAGCTTCGACCTCGTGATGGCCCTGACCGGTGGCGGGCCCGGTTTCTCCTCCGACCTGCCGGCTACTTTCATGTACGCCTTCGGCTTCACCCGCAATCAGATCGGGCTGGGCGCGGCGAGCGCGATGATGATGATGATGACCGTGGCCGCGGTGGTCGTACCGCTGATGTACTCGGAACTGAGGAGGCAGCGCCGTGGCTGACCACGTGCAGACGCAAATCGCTGGATCGCAGGTTCTCGGCCGCTTCGTTGTGTATGGGCTGCTGGTGCTGCTGGCCCTGTACTACCTTATGCCGCTGTTCGTGATGCTCAGCACTTCGGTCAAGACGCTGGACGACATTCGCGGCGGCAATCTGATCGCGCTGCCGGCGGAGATCACCTTCGAAGCGTGGGCGAAGGCATGGTCAAGCGCCTGCACCGGGGTCGATTGCAGCGGTCTCAGGGGAAATTTCTGGAACTCCGTCAGCTTCGTGGTGCCGGCGGTGCTGCTCTCGACGTTGATCGGCGCGTTCAACGGCTATGTGCTCACCATGTGGCGATTTCGCGGCAGCGATACGATCTTCACGCTGCTCATGATCGGTTGCTTCATACCCTTCCAGGTCGTGCTGCTGCCGATGGCGCAGACGCTTGGGGTGCTCGGCATCGCCAATTCGACATCGGGCCTGATCTTCGTGCACGTGGTATACGGACTGGCGTTCACCACGCTGTTCTTCCGCAACTTCTACGTGTCGGTGCCGGATGAACTGGCGAAAGCCGCACGAATCGACGGCGCCGGATTCTTCCGCATCTTCGGGCGCATCATCCTGCCGCTGTCGCCGCCGATCATCGTGGTATGCGTGATCTGGCAGTTCACCCAGATCTGGAACGATTTTTTGTTCGGCGTGGTGTTCTCCTCCGGCGAACGCCAGCCGATCACGGTGGCGCTCAACAACCTGGTGAACACCTCGACCGGCGTCAAGGAGTACAACGTGGACATGGCGGCGGCGATCATCGCCGCGCTGCCCACGCTTTTCGTTTACGTCGTTGCCGGCAAGTATTTCGTGCGTGGACTCACCGCCGGCGCGGTGAAGGGTTGAGGAGGGGGAGATAAAGTGTCTTCGCTCGCCGTCAGAAACGTGCGCAGGGTCTTTGGCAATGTCGAGGTGCTGAAGGACATCGACCTGGAGATCGAATCGGGCGAATTCCTGATCCTGGTCGGCCCTTCGGGTTGCGGCAAGTCGACATTGCTCAACATCATCGCGGGACTCGACACCGCGACCTCGGGGGATATCGTCATCGGCGATCGCGTGGTCAACAAGCTGAGCCCGAAGGATCGCGACATCGCCATGGTGTTCCAGTCCTACGCGCTGTACCCGAACATGACCGTGCGCCAGAACATTTCCTTCGGACTGGAGATGCGACGCATGCCAAAGCACCAGCAGGACGAAATCGTTGATCGGGTCGTCAAGATCCTGCAGATGGGGCACCTGCTCGACCGCAAACCTTCGCAGCTATCCGGCGGCCAGCGCCAGCGGGTGGCGATGGGCCGGGCGATCGCGCGCGACCCGCAGCTCTTCCTGTTCGACGAGCCGCTGTCGAACCTGGACGCCAAATTGCGGGTGGAAATGCGCATGGAGATCAAACTGCTGCACGAGCGGCTCAAGTCGACCATCGTCTACGTCACGCACGATCAGATCGAAGCCATGACGCTGGGCAGCAAGATCGCGGTCATGCAGGGAGGCGCGATCCGCCAGTTCGGTTCGCCGCAGGAAATCTACGACCAGCCGGCGGATCTGTTCGTTGCCAGCTTTATCGGCTCGCCATCGATGAACTTCATCAGGACCGAGGCGGTGGAACACCTGGGCAGCGTCGGTGTGCGGCTGCAGACGGCGGATGACACCTTCGTGCTGCCGGTGTACGACGCGGAAAAGGCGCTGCGTCCCTGGATCGGCAGGGAACTGATCCTCGGCATCCGCCCGGAACTGATCACCGACAGCGCCAGCAGCCAGCGTTTCGGCCGTAACGTCCACACCCGTACCTGCAAGGTGGAACTGGTGGAACCGACCGGGCCGGATACGTTGGTGTTCATCCGCATCAACGGCGAAGTCGCGTGCTGCCGCGTGCGTCCCGAGCAGGCATCCCTGGCCAACGATTCGATGGAACTGGCGTTCAACCTGTCGAAGGCGGTTTTTTTCGACCCGCATACCGAGAAACGCATCTTCTGAAGCGGTTCAGTCCGCAAGCGCGATCACGGCAGGCTGGTGTTCTGCGTATCGCGTGGATTGGGGCGGCCGTAGCGAATCTTGAGCGCGATGATCGTTCCCGAGAGAATCAGCGTGACGACGTTAGCGAGGATCACCGGCACCGACCCGATCATCATGCCGTAGACCAGCCACAGAAGCACGCCGGCGCTGAAGATCAACAACATTCTGGCGGAGACATCGTTGCCGGACTTGGTGGTGTAAATCTTCAGTGCCTGTGGAATGAAAGCGACGGTCGTCAGCACCCCCGCCAGGAATCCGATTGCGTCCGTTATGCCCATCATGGTTTTACCGTTTGCCTAAAAAGCGTGGCCAGCCCGCGCAGCGCGGGCGTTTCGGCCAAGATCACGTAGGTCGGGACCGCCGCGACGTAAGCTGAGAAACGGCCTTTGCGCTCGAAACGGGCGCGGAACGGCGAACGCGCAAAATACTCGCCCAGCCTAGGTACGATTCCGCCGCCGATATAGCATCCGGCGCGCGCGCCCAGCGTTACCACCAGGTTGGCCGCCGCCGCGCCCAGGATGGCGCAGAACATGTCGAGCGCTTCGCGGCAATGCACCTCATTGCCGGCGAGTGCGGCCTTGGTAATTTGCGTCGGGGTTAGTTGCTGCGCCGTTACGCGGTCCAGCACGCATAAGGTCTGATAGAGATTCTCGAGTCCCATGCCGCTCACCACGCGTTCGGTCGAAACATGCTCGAAACGCTGCATCAGCAAGCGCAGCACTTCGATCTCGCGCTCGGTCATCGCGCTGAATGCAGTGTGCCCGCCTTCCCCCTGTAACGCGATCCAGCCCTCGCCCGCGGGAAGCAGCCCGGACACGCCCAGACCGGTTCCCGGCCCGATCACCGCGATCGCGGTTCCTGCTACGGCCTTGCCGTCGCCGATCGGTCTCAGCTCGTGCGGCTGCAGCGTGGGCACCGACAACGCAAGCGCGGTGAAATCGTTGATCACGTGCAGCCGATCGAGCGCCAGAGCCTGGCGCGTTTTCTCGATCGAGAATTCCCACGGTCCGTTGGTCAACTGCACGAAATCGCCGGTGATGCCGGTGGCGACGTCGAGCGCGGCTTCGCGAATCCCGGGGTTGCCGTGATCGGCAAGGTAGCGGCGGATCGCCTGCTCGAGGTTCTCGAACTCGGCGCAGCGCATCGCCTGCTCCTGCTGCGGCTGGCTGGAGCCGTCGGCGACCAGCGCGAAGCGTGCGTTGGTTCCGCCGATGTCGCCGACCAACCGCACCGCTTTGCCCATCGCTACTCCTCGTTCACCGGCACCGGGGCCGTCCGGTTTTCGCTACAGTACGCCTTTGACGGCCTTGACCACGCCCTCGACGGTGAACCCGAAAAACTTGAAGAGATCGCCGGCCGGCGCCGATTCGCCAAAGCGATCCAGACCGACCACCGCGCCTTCCAGCCCGACGTATTTGCGCCAGTAGTCGGTGACGCCCGCTTCTACCGCCACGCGTTTGACTCCCTTGGGCAGGACCGCGCTTTTGTAGGCTGCATCCTGACGGTCGAAAACGCTCGTACTCGGCATCGAAACTACGCGCACTGCGATACCTTGTCCTTCCAGTTCCTTCTTTGCACCCAGCGCCAGCGCCACTTCCGAGCCGGTGGCAATGATCACCGCCTGCGGCCCGTCGACATCGGCGAGAACGTAAGCTCCGCGTCCAATCAGCGCGATCTGTTCTGAGCTGCGCGTCTGGAACGGCAGGTTCTGGCGCGAGAACAGCAAGCTGGCCGGTCCGTCCCGACGCTCGATCGCCGCAATCCACGCCACCGCGGATTCAACCGAGTCGCACGGGCGCCACACGTCCATGTTCGGTATCAGCCTCAGGCTCGCTGCGTGCTCGACCGACTGGTGGGTGGGGCCGTCCTCACCCAGTCCGATCGAGTCGTGGGTGAACACGAACAGGCTGCGGATTTTCATCAGCGCTGCCATGCGCAGCGCGTTCCTGGCGTAATCGGAAAACGTCAGGAAGGTGCCGCCGTAGGGGATCAGGCCGCCGTGCAGCGCGATCCCGTTCATGATCGCGGACATGCCGAACTCGCGCACGCCGTAATAAATGTAATTGCCGCCGCCGTCCCTGGACACAGCCCTGGATCCGGACCAGAGCGTGAGGTTGGAGCCGGTGAGGTCGGCGGAACCGCCGACGAATTCCGGCAGCACCGGCGCCAGGTTCTCGATCGTGTCCTGCGAGGCCTTGCGGCTGGCAATGGATTCGGCCTTCGCATTGACCTTGGCGAGCAAGTCTTGCGCATGCGTACGCCACTGCTTCGGTAGCTCGCCGTTCACGCGGCGGGTGAATTCGCCGGCTTCCTGCGGAAAGGCCCTGGCGTAGGCGGCGAACTTCCGGTTCCAGCCGGCTTCCAGTTCAGCGCCTTTCGCCCGCGCATCCCAGCCGGCGTAGATGTCCTGCGGGATTTCAAACGGGGGATACTTCCAGCCGATGTTCTCGCGGGTCGCCGCGACTTCCTTGTCGCCCAGTGCTGCGCCATGCGCATCGTGGCTGCCGGCCTTATTGGGCGAGCCCTTGCCGATCACCGTCTTGCAGCAGATCAGGCTCGGCTTGTCTGGGACTCGCCGGGCATGGACGATCGCCGCATCCACCGCGGCCACAGCGTGGCCGTCAACGTCGCACAGCACATGCCAGCCGTAGGCTTCGAAACGCTTCGGCGTGTCATCGCCGAACCAGCCGCTGACGTGGCCGTCGATGGAAATGCCATTGTCGTCGTAGATCACGATCAGCTTTCCCAGGCCCAGCGTGCCGGCAAGCGAACAGGCTTCGTGCGAAATGCCTTCCATCAGGCAACCGTCGCCGACGAAAACGTAGGTCAAGTGATCGACGATGTTGTGGCCGGGACGGTTGAATTCGGCGGCGAGCAGTTTTTCCGCAATGGCCATGCCGACCGCGTTGGCAAGGCCCTGGCCGAGAGGGCCGGTGGTGGTCTCCACTCCCGGAGCCAGGCCGTACTCGGGATGGCCGGGAGTCATAGAATGCAACTGGCGGAAACGCCGGATCTCGTCCATCGGCAACGCATAGCCGGCGAGATGCAGCAGCGCGTACAACAGCATCGAGCCGTGGCCGTTGGACAGCACGAAGCGGTCTCGGTCGGGCCATTTGGGATTCGCCGGGTTGTGGCGCAGATGGTGATTCCACAGGACCTCGGCGATCTCCGCCATGCCCATCGGCATGCCGGGGTGGCCGGACTTGGCCTTCTGCACCGCGTCCATCGCCAGCGCGCGGATCGCGTTGGCAAGATCCTTCCTGGTTGCCATGACTCCCCTTCGAGAACACAAAAAATCCCGGCAGACCGGGATCGACTATGCCGGTATTTTAGCCCGGATAGTTCATCGGGACGCCGGGCTACTCGTCGGCGCGGCGCGGCAGCTTGATGCCCAGCTGCTTGAGCTTGCGATAAAGGTGGGTGCGCTCCAGACCGACCCGGTCGGCTACGCGACTCATGTTGCCGCCCTCGCGACCGAGGTGGTACTCGAAGTAGACGCGTTCGAAGGCATCGCGCGCTTCGCGCAGCTCGCGGTCCAGCGGCAGCGACTGCGCGGGACTGGGAAGCGGGGCCTCAAGCGTGGCAAACGCGTTGGTGACGTCGGCAACGCCGATCTCGCGGCCGAGCGTGAGCTGGGCCACGGTCTTCACCACGCTTTCGAGCTGAACCAGATTACCGGGCCAATGGTAATTGCGCAGGGCATTCAACGCCGCGGTATTGAACGCGCGTGACGGCGCTTCCCTCGTCTCGATCGCCCGCGACAGCACAAGGTTGGCAAGCTCTGGAACGTCTTCGGCGCGCTCGCGCAGCGCGGGCACGCGCACGATCACGCCGACCAGCAGCGTATACAGCCTCGGATCGAAGGCGCCGCCCGCCACCAATTCCGCAAGCGGCGCCGAAGTCGAGGAAACGATGCGCGTGTTGTAGCGATCCAGCTTAAGCGTCTGTACCAACAGACTCTTCTGCTGGCTGCGCGAAAGCGCGTCAATGTCGCGCAGGTACAGGATACCCTCGGCCGCCTGTCCGATCAGGTTGTTTTCCGCCTGGTCGAACGCAGCCAAATCCTCCAGTGCCACCCATGCCGTGTTGGGCTGGTGCAGCAGGCGTGCGCACTGCTCCATCCCGGTCCCCGGTTCGCCGACAAAAAGCGCGGGCGTTCTCAATGCGCGCAAACGCTCGATCTGTGCGCGCAATTTTTCTACTTCACGCGACTTGCCGACGGTGGCCAGTACCGCGGGCACGCCTGCCTTGGACGCACCCTGCTTGAGCGCCGTGCCGACGGTGGAAAGCAGTTTCTGCAGCGCGATCGGTTTCTCCAGGAAGGCGTAGGCACCGATGCGGGTCGCCTCCACCGCGGTGTCGATGGTGCCGTGGCCGGACATCATTACCAC
The DNA here is from genome assembly GCA_036000845.1 of Burkholderiales bacterium. GTDB lineage: Bacteria > Pseudomonadota > Gammaproteobacteria > Burkholderiales > JACQAP01 > JACQAP01. The sequence goes on along the minus strand of DASYUW010000018.1, from coordinate 24,101 downwards.
CGGCATGGTCAGCTGCCCGGTGCTCGCCCATTCCTTTAACAGCGTGATGCCGTCTGTGTCTGGCATCCAGATGTCGAGCAGCACCAGGTCTGGGCGTACGCGGCCCCGGATCTGGCGTGCCTCGCTGGCGTTCTGCGCCAGCCGCACCTGGTGGCCCTCGTCGCGCAGAATTTCCGAAAGCAACTCGCGGATGCCGACTTCGTCGTCCACAACCAGGATCTGACTCATCTGCCCGCCTGCCTGTTGTGCCGCCGCGCGGCCGCCTCGGCCGGTGCCAGCGGCAGCGTTACGGAAACGCTCGCCCCCGACGACAGCAGGTTGACGATTGCGATGCTGCCGCTATGTTCTTCCACGATCTTCTTGACGATTGCCAGCCCGAGTCCCGTGCCCTTGGTCTTGGTGGTGACATAGGGCTCGAACACGCGGCCCATCAGCGCCTCGGGAAAGCCGGGACCATTGTCTTGGATGGTAAGCCGCACGCCGTCTCGAGCCGCATCGGTGCGCAGCAGGATGCGCGGAACGGGAACGTCCGCCACCGCCTGCTCGGCATTCTGAAGCAGGTTGTGGATGACCTGGCGCAACTTCGCGGCATCGCCCGAAATGTGCGGCAAATCGGCAGCCAGCTCGAGTTGTAATGCCGGGCGGGACGACTCGTACAGTCCAAGTACATCGCGGATGAGCTGATTCAGGTCCAGCGGCTGCAGGTCGGCCTCGGGTGAGCGCGCATACTGGCTGAACGCGTCTACCATGCCTTTGAGCGCCGCCACCTGGTTGACGATGGTCTGGGTGGAGCGCTGCAGGATTTCGGCTTCCTGCTCGTCGAGCTTGTCGGCCAGCCGGCGCTGCAGCCGCTCCGCCGAAAGCTGGATCGGCGTGAGCGGATTCTTGATCTCGTGAGCGAGCCGTTGCGCTACCTCACCCCAAGCCGCGAGCCGTTGCGCCTGCAGCAGACGGGTGATGTCGTCGAATACCAGCACCATCCCGGATTCCGCGCCGGCAGCGAGACGCGAGCCACGTAACAACAATACTTGCGTACCCGCGGCGCCGGACAGTTCGGCCTGCTGTTCCCAGACCTCCGGGCGCGCCTGCCGGAACGCTTCGTGCACGATCCGGCCGACCGCCTCGAGTCGTGGCTCGCGCTCCGCCCATTCATTCGGAAGCGTGCCGATCAGCCTGCCGACGTCCACGCCGAGAATCTCGACTGCACTGAGATTGGCGGAACGCAAGCGGAATTCCGAGTCGAAAGACATCACGCCCGTCGACAGATTGCCCAGTACGCTTTCGAGGTAGGCTTTGGCAGCGGCGAGTTGCTCCTGGTTGCCCTGCGCCTCGGCGCGTGCGTCGGCAAGCTGCATGGTCATGGTATTGAATGATTCGGTCAGAAGGCCCAGCTCGTCGTGGGTCTTGACCGTGTGGCGAGGGCTGAAATCGCCCTGCGCAACCGCACGCGTGCCGGCGGCCAGTATGCCAAGCGGTGCAGACAAACTCTCGCTGAACATGATCGCCAGCAGCAACGCGGAGAGCAATGCCAGCAGCAGCGACAGCGTCAACGTAAGCGCGAAAAGATGCTGCAGGCCCTGGCGCGACAGCGATAGTTCCTGATAATCGCGGTAAATCTCCTGGACGGTCTGGGCATCGCGCGCCAGCTGCGGCGGCACGGGTTGCACCAATTGCAGCAGCGAGGTGGCGCCAGACATGTCGTTCACCGGCACCACAACCCGCAGTTGCAGCCCGCCTTCGCCGACCGCCTCGATGGCACTGTAGGGTTGCTGCATGCGCACCTGCCGCACCACCGAAGGTGAGGGCAGTTCCGGAACCAGGCTTGCGGGGTCCGCGCCCGAAAAAGCGATGACCGAACCGTCGGGGCCGAGCAATGTGGCTTCCTGCACTCCTGCCTTCTCGCGCAGCGTGTTGAGCGTGGCCAGGCGCCGCTGCGGCGTACGTTCGGTGAGTTCCAGAGTCATCGACTCGGCTTTGGCGCGCAATTCCTTGAGCATGTTGTCTAGGGTGACCCGGCCCAGGCTCAACCCGCCCTCCAGCGCCTTGTCCACCCGCACATCGAACCAGGACTCGATCGACCGCGACAAAAATTGTACTGACACACCATACACCAGCGCACCCGGCAACACCGCCACCAGCGCAAACAGCAGCACCAAACGCAGCGTGAGCTTGGAGCCGAATACCCGCGCCCTAAGGCGCCGGCGCAGCAGCAACAACTGGTAGCCGACCACAAGCGTAAGCACCAGCACCAGTCCCACGCCCAACCCCAGCAGCAGCGGCAAGTCACCGGAGAACAGCGGCGTATCTGCGCTGGCGCTGGAAAGCAGGTACAGCATGATGGCACCGAGCAGCAGCACCAGCGCGATCAGAAATTTCATGCCGCGGCTCATCAGCGAACGCCTGAGGGTGCGTACAAAGGTAGTCATCGCTTCAGGGTCCAGCGAAACCACTCGGAGGAAAGGTTCCAGTCGCGCGAAGCCAGCGCATTGATCTGGAACGGCTTGGGCAATTGCGAAACGTCGAGCCGCATTCGGATTGCCGCCTCGTAGACCTTGCCCTCGTCCAGCGCCTCGGCATCGACGACGAAACGGCGGCGCAGTCGACCGAGCAGGGCCAACGCATCGTTCAGCGTGTCGAAATTCTGATGCAGGGCACCGAAGCTCAGCCGGTACTGGCGTGTGAGCGCGTTGTAGGACAACCGGTAATACTGCTGCAGGTCCGCCACCGACTTGTTCCACAGGTAAGCGGTGTACCAACGCGCATAGATGAGCTCGAATTCGACGACGAAATGCAGCGGCAGACCCCTGTTGAGCGCGTCCTCGAGAGTGGGAGTGAGGCCGACTTCAAAGTTGGCGTCGAGATAATACTCGCTACCGTTGAGAGAGAGTTCCGCCGACTTGACATGAATTCCCTCGGTCGTGGCCAAGGCTGCGCCGCACCAAAATACAAGCACGGCGGACAACCAGCGCAGCATGTCAATTTTTCTGCAGGAGGGCGTAATAAAAACCATCGTGCTCGTTATCCGGGAGCAGCAGTCCGTCGCGCCCCGGCATCGCACCCAGAACACGCGCGTCCGGGTGCCGCGCCGCGAACCCGCTGATCGTTTCCTGGTTCTCCTCCATGAAAATCGAGCAGGTCACGTAGAGCAATTTACCACCGTGGCCGAGGACCTTCCACAGAGCTTCGAGCAAACGCTGCTGCTGTTCGGCAAAGCGTCGCACGTCGCCGGGCTGGCGCAGCCATTTGATATCCGGATGGCGACGCACCACGCCGGAGGCGGAGCAGGGCGCATCGAGCAGCACCCGGTCGAACGGCCTGTTGTCCCACCAGGCTTCGATCTCCGCTGCGTCGGCGCAGGCGACGCGCGCATTCAGGCCGAGGCGCTCAAGGTTCGAACTCACGCGCTTGAGGCGGGCCGGATCGGCATCGAGCGCGGTCATGTCCACATCGGTGAGCTCGAGCACGTGCGCGGTCTTGCCGCCGGGCGCTGCACAGGCATCGAGTACGCGCATACCGTCGCTTAGATCGAGCAGACACGCAGCAAACTGCGCCCCGGAATCCTGCACCGACACCACGCCCTGGTCGAACCTCGGCAGCTGCTCGACCGGCACCGGACGCAGCAAAGTGAGCGCGCCGTCTTCGAGCAGGCGTGCGCCTAGTCCTGCCCGCTCCAGTTCAAGCAGGTATTCCTGCGGCGTTCCGCGCCGCCGATTGACCCTCAGCGTCATCGGCGGATGCGTGTTGCCGGTCACCAGGATATTTTGTGCTTCGGACGGGAAGTCGCGCCGCAGCCGCTCGATCCACCATGCGGGATACGAGTAGCGTCCCGCGTCGGTGCTGTCTGCTTCTTTCAACAGCGCGGCGCGACCGCGCTGGAAATTGCGTAGTACGGCGTTGACGAACGCCTTTACATGGCGGCCGCCAATTTGCGCCGCGCACTCCACCGCGTGATCCACCACGGCGTAGGGCGCGGCGTCACTGTATTCCAGCTGGTAAAGCGCGACCAGCAACAGCGTTTGCAGCTCCGGATTCTCCACCTGTCTGGGTACGAGCTGCGACAACACCGCGCGCAACCGGCCCAGATACCGTAACGTCCCGTACGATAAATCCTGTATCGCTCCCCGTTCGGCGCGAGTGAGCGCGTGTGCCCGTTTCCAGGCCGCGTCCAGCGCGTGATTCAGGCTCCTTCCTGAAAGCACCGCAGCCACGGTTTTTGCTGCAATGCGTTGGATGTCGCGCACCGCGGTCCGGGGCTCAGGCGTCGAAACGCTCGCCTACGGCTAGCGACAACCCGTGCAGGAAATCCGTAGCCGCAAGGCGCTTTCCGCCCGCGCGCTGCAACTCGGTGACCTGCAGCGCGCCGTTGCCGCAGGCAACGACGATGCCTTGCACATCGGCACGAAGGATGGTCCCGGGCGGTGCGGGCGAACCCGGCGCGGCCGCGGCGCGCCAGACTTTCAACGGTTCGCCGCGCAGCGTGGAATAAGCGCCGGGAAAGGGATTGAACGCGCGCACCTTGCGATCCACTTCGGCCGCCCCGCGCCGCCAGTCGATCGCCGCTTCGTCTTTGGCGATCTTGTGCGCGTATGTCGCGCCGGCTTCGCTTTGCGGCACGGCTTTGAGCGCCCCGTCCGCAATTGCCGGGAGTGCTTCGACGATGCAGCGCGCGCCGAGCGCCGCGAGTTTGTCGTGTATGGTTCCCGCGGTGTCCTCCGCGGTAATCGGGATGGAGCGCATCAGATAGACCGGACCGCTATCCAGTCCTTCCTCCATTCGCATGACCGAAATACCGGTCTCGCTGTCGCCCGCCAGGATGGCACGCTGGATCGGCGCGGCGCCGCGCCAGCGTGGCAGCAGCGAGGCATGGATATTGATGCAGCCTGCCGGGAAGAATTCGAGCACCGCGCGCGGAAGGATCAGCCCATAGGCGGCGACTACCATGGCCTGCGCGCCGGCGGCGTGTAGGCGCGCCTGCAGTTGTGCATCCTTGAGCGTCTGCGGCTGCACCAGCGGGAGCCGGACCTGTTCGGCGAGTTGCTTGACTTCGCTGGCGGCGAGCTTGAGACCGCGGCCGGCCGGCCGGTCCGGCCGGGTCAGCACCAGCGCGATCTCATGACCGGCTCCGATTAGCGCTTGCAGCGCACTGGCGGCAAACACCGGCGTGCCGGCGAATACAATCCGCATCAGAGCGTCTGCCGCTGCTGTTTTTTCAGCTTGCTCAGGATGCGGGTCTGCTTGAGGCGCGACAGGTATTCGACAAAGACCTTGCCTTTCAGATGGTCCATTTCATGCTGTATGCACACCGACAACAGTCCGTTGGCCTCGATGGTGAACGACTTGCCGTTCAGATCGAGCGCTTGCACCTTCACCCACTCCGCCCGCGCGATTTTCTCGAAGATTCCGGGCACCGACAGGCAGCCCTCTTCGCAATCGGATTTGCCTCGCGACGCGAGAGTCTGCGGGTTGATCAGCACCAGTAACTGGTCCCGGGTCTCGGAGAGGTCGAGCACGATGAGCTGCTTGTGCACATCCACCTGCGTGGCCGCCAAGCCCACGCCCGGCGCCGCGTACATGGTCTCGGCCATGTCCTTAGCCAACTTGCGGATTTCTTCATCGACCACGGTCACCGTCTTGGCCACTTTGTGCAGCCGCGGGTCGGGGTAGCGAAGGATTGGGAGTATCGCCATAATTGCTTGCTAATTTAATAAACTAGATGCAGAATTTAAACCAAAGTATCGAGTCTGGCGCCAGGCGGGATTTACGTACCCGGCGAGGGATGCGATTCTGGATCGAAAGAAATGGGGGCCTGAGATGGGCAAATCAATTATATCCCTGCTGCTATTGCTGACCGCGTGGATGCCGGTAGCCAGCATCGGGGACGAGCTCGCGTTAGCCGAGAGCGCGCCCGATCGCTATATCGTCGTGAAGGGCGACACGCTGTGGGACATCTCGGCGCGGTTTCTGCGCGACCCCTGGCGCTGGCCTGATATCTGGGGCCTGAACAAAGACCAGATCAAGAATCCCCACTGGATCTACCCCGGCGACGTGATCCTGCTCGATTTCACCGGTATGACCCCGCGACTGCGCCTGCGGGGAATCGACGGCGCCACCGATTGGCGTCTGGTAGTCACCAAGCTCAGCCCATCGATACGTAAACTGGATCTCGCGGCAACCGCGATCCCTAGTATTCCCATGGAGGCCATCGCCCCTTTCCTGACTAAGCCGATGGTGATTAGCGAGGGCGAACTGGCCACCGCGCCGATTCTGGTCGCCGGGCCGGAAAACCGAGTCTTGCTCTCCGCAGGCGATACCGCCTACGCCAAGGGCGTAGTCTGGGAGGATGGCACGGAGTGGAACGTATATCGCCCGGGCCGTGACCTGGTAGACCCGGACACCAAGGAACTGCTCGGCCGCGAGGCCGTGCACCTGGGCGAATTGAAAGTAAGCCAATTCGGCGCAGTCAGCAGGGTTGCGATTACCAAATCGGTCCAGGAAATCGCCCCCGGAGACCGCCTGGTAAAAATCGTGCCAACCCAGGTGCTGCCCTACATTCCGCGCACGCCGAGCAAGCAGATAAAAGGCAAGGTGATCGCGGCCCCGCACAGCAGCGTCACGGAAATTGGTCCACAGACGGTAGTGGTATTGAACCGCGGCGCACGCGAAGGCCTGGAAACAGGCAACGTGCTGGCCCTGTATCGCGAGCTGCCCATGGTCAGGCCGGCCGGTGCGACCGATCCGAAAGAGAGGATCAAGCTGCCGGCGGAGCGCTACGGAGTTGTGTTCGTGTTCCGCGTTTTCGAGAAGGTGTCTTACGCGCTGGTAATGCATACAACGCGGCCGGTCAACCTGCTCGACGCAGTACAAACGCCCTAGTCCGGCACCGACGGCGCATGCCGCCGGATCAGGAACTCCTCGCTTGGCTCAAGCTCGGTCTCGTCGCCGAGCTCACCCCCGCTTCCTTCCGCAAGCTGCTCGCCGAATTCGGCGACCCGGAAGGCGTGTGCGCGGCGAGCCGTTCTGCGCTCGCGCGCATCGTCCCGAACGACGTCGCGGATGCCATCTTGCGCGGTCCGGACATGAGCCGCGCCGACGTCGCACTTCGCTGGCTCGAAGAACCGCGTAACCGCATCGTCAGTCTCGCGGATACAGCCTATCCGCGGTTCCTGCTGGAGATCACCGACCCGCCGCCGCTGCTCTATGTGAAGGGCGATTCAGGATTGCTTAACCACGCGGCGTTGGCGGTCGTCGGCAGCCGCAATGCCACCCCACAGGGCAGCGCCAACGCGGAGGCCTTTGGCCGCGAACTCTCCGACGGCGGCTTCACGATCATCAGCGGACTTGCACTCGGCATCGATTCCGCCGCGCATCGCGGCGGGCTTGCCGGCGCATGCTCTTCGCTGGCGGTGGTAGGCACCGGCCTCGATATCGTTTATCCGGCGCGCAATCGTGATCTAGCACATCAACTGGCCGCACAAGGCGCGCTGGTTTCCGAGTTTCCACTGGGGACACCTGCGCTATCCGGGAATTTCCCACGACGTAACCGGCTGATCAGCGGACTGGCGCGCGGCTGTCTGATCGTCGAAGCCGCGCTCAGGAGCGGTTCGCTGATCACGGCGCGTTATGCACTGGAGCAGGGACGCGAGGTGTTCGCGATACCCGGTTCGATCCATTCGCCACTGTCAAAGGGTTGTCACCAGCTGATCAAGGAGGGCGCCAAGCTGGTCGAAAGCAGCAACGATATCCTGGAAGAACTCGGCGCCGCGGTGCGCGTCCAGACCGCAACGCTCGGCAAAGCGGATGCCTCGCCCGAGCACGTCGAACTACTCGCGGCGCTCGGTTTCGACCCGATAGACCTCGACACGCTGTGTGAGCGCAGCGGCTTGACGCCGGAAACCGCTTCGGCGATGCTGTTGACACTGGAACTCGACGGCACTGTCAGCCGGCTACCGGGCGGCAGGTTCCAGCGCGTGCGCTAGCGTCAGGGGCGTCAATACCTCCAGACAGGGGCTCATGTTCGACATACTCGTCTTCCTGTTCGAAAACTATTTTCATGCCGGTGCCTACCCCGATCAACAAACCCTTACCAAGCGTTTGTCCGCTGCTGGATTCGACAGCAGGGACATCTCACAGGCCCTGACCTGGCTGAGCGGCCTGGAGCGCGTCGGCCACAGTAACTCCCGCTTCTCCAGCAGCGACGGATTCCGTTTCTACACCGAGCAGGAATTGGCCGGGCTGACGGCCGAGGCGCGAGGCTTCCTGCTCTTTCTCGAGACCGCGGGCGTGATCAAGGCGTTGCAGCGCGAACTCATCATCGAACGGGTGCTGGCGCTGGATGAGCCCGCAGTGGACATCGAGAAGGTAAAGCTCATTGTCCTCATGGTGTTGTGGAACCAGAACGAATCGGTGGATTCCCTGGTACTCGAGGAACTGGTTGCGCCAAACCAGGAGCGCTATCTGCAATAACACACCGTTTTCTGAACCAGCGCTTGCTCCGCTGCCGGCAAGTTCTTATCATTCCGCCCTCCTTTTTCGGCCGGACGCGCAATGTCCCAAAATCTGCTAATCGTCGAGTCTCCCTCCAAGGCGAAGACTCTCAAGAAGTATCTGGGCCGTGGCTTCGATATCGTCGCCTCGTATGGCCACGTCCGCGACCTGGAGGCCAAGGAAGGCGCGGTGGACCCGGCGGACAACTTCCATATGAAGTACGCACTGGTCGAAAAGAACAAGAAGCATGTGGACGCAATCGCCAAGGCAGTGGGGAAGGCCGACAGGATTTATCTGGCCACTGACCCGGACCGTGAGGGCGAGGCCATCGCCTGGCATCTCGGCGAGATCCTCAAGGGCAAGAAGCTGCTCAAGAACAAGAAACTTCACCGCGTGGTGTTCTACGAGATTACCGAATCCGCGGTGACCGACGCTGTCGCCAAGCCGCGCCAGATTTCCATGCCGCTGGTGAACGCGCAGCAGGCGCGCCGTGCACTCGACCATCTGGTCGGCTTCAAGCTGTCGCCGCTGTTGTGGAAGAAGATCGGCCCCGGGTTGTCCGCCGGCCGGGTACAGAGCCCGGCGCTGCGGCTCATCGTCGAGCGTGAGCAGGAGATCGAGAAATTCAAGAGCCGCGAGTACTGGACCATACATCTCGACAGCCACAAGGACAAACAGAAATTCGGCGCGCGCCTGATTCAGTATCGCGGCGACAAGGTCGAGCAATTCACGATCGTCACCGACGAGCAGCACCGGCAGGTGATCGTCGACCTCGTCAAGGCGGCAAAGGGCACGGCCAAGGTGGTGCGCGTCGAGCGCAAGCCCAAGAGCCGCCAGCCGGCCGCTCCATTCACCACTTCGACGCTGCAGCAGGAAGCGGTGCGCAAGCTGGGCTTCACCACCGAGCGCGCGATGCGTACCGCCCAGCAGCTCTACGAAGGCGTGGATATCGGCGGCAGCACCGTTGGTTTGATCACCTACATGCGTACCGATTCGCTGGCGCTTGCCAACGAGGCGCTGCACGAGTTGCGCGACTACATCCAGAAGAAGTTCGACGCCGGTTATCTCCCGCGCGCGGCGATTCAGTACCGCAGCAAGTCAAAGAATGCCCAGGAAGCGCACGAAGCGATTCGCCCGACTTCGATTTTTCGCACGCCGGATTTGATCCGCAAGCACCTGACCTCGGAGCAGGCCGCTCTCTACGAAATGATCTGGAAGCGCACGCTCGCCTGCCAGATGACACCGGCCAGGTACGATACGACGACGGTGGATCTGGCAGTCGGGCGCGCCGATACCCTGTTCCGTGCCAACGGCCAGATTCTGGTGTTCCCCGGCTTCATGGCCGTTTACCTGGAAGACGCCGATGATGCGGAGCAGGAAGAGGAAGCCAGACTTCCGCGATTGGAAGAGAACGAAACCGTTCGGATCGACCGGCTTTTCGGCGAGCAGCATTTCACCCAGCCGCCGCCGCGTTACACCGAAGCAAGCCTGGTAAAAACCCTGGAAGAATACGGGATCGGCAGGCCTTCGACCTACGCCAGCATTATTTCCACGCTGCAGGACCGCGGCTACGCGTTACTGGAGAAGAAACGCTTTTCGCCGACCGACATCGGCCGGCTGGTCAACGGATTTTTGACTTCGCACTTCAACCACTACGTGGACTACGGCTTCACCGCCAATCTGGAAGAAGAGCTGGACGAGATATCCAACGGCGAGCGCGACTGGATTCCGGTGCTCAAGGACTTCTGGAAAGACTTCTCCCGCGACCTCAAGTCCAAGGAAAAGGTCGCTCGCGGCAGCCCGCTCGACGAATCCTGCCCGAAGTGCGGCAAGCAGCTATTCCTGCAGAACAGCCGCCGCGGCATGTTCATTGGCTGCAGCGGCTATCCCGAATGCGATTACACCCGGCCCTGGGGCAACCAGCCCGAGGGCCCGGTTATCCTTGGCAGCGATCCGACAACCGGTGTCGAGGTCCTGCTTCTCAAGGGACCGTATGGTTTCTACGTCCAGCTCGGGCAAACGCCTCAAGACAAGTCTGTGAAACCAAAACGCGCGGCGTGGCCCAAGAACATCCCAGCGGCATCGGCAGATCTCGACACTGCACTCAAGCTGCTCGCACTTCCGCGCCAACTTGGTTTACACCCGGAAACCGGCAAGCCGATCGAGGCCAGCATCGGACGCTTCGGTCCGTACTTGAAACACGACGGCATGTTCAAGTCCATTCCCAAAGCCGACAACGTGCACGATATCGCCTTGGCGCGGGCACTTCAGCTACTTGCCGAAAAAAAGGCCGGCGCTATGGGCGGACGCGCGCTCGGCGCACACCCGGAGGACGGCAGGTCGGTGGTGGTTCACAACGGCCGCTACGGGCCTTATGTGAAGCACGGCAAGATTAACGCCACAATTCCGCCTTCGGCGGATCCTGCCAAGCTGACTCTGGAAGAGGCAGTGGAACTACTTGCCTTAAAGTCCGCGAAGGGTGCCACCGGCAAGAAAAAACCCCCCGCCAAGGCGAAGGGTCCAAAACGCAAGGCCGCCTGAGGACGGCGGTCAGACGTCGAGGTTGCGCACCCCTAGGGCGTTGGTCTCGATGAACGCGCGGCGGGGCTCCACCAAGTCACCCATCAGCGTGGTGAAAATTTCATCTGCCGTGATCGCGTCTTCGATCTGGGTTTTAAGCAAGCGCCGCGATTTAGGATCCATGGTGGTTTCCCACAATTGTTCGGGGTTCATCTCGCCCAGCCCCTTGTAGCGCTGGATCGAGACCCCTTTCTTGACCTCCTCGAGCAGCCAGTCGAGGGCCTCCTTGAATTCGCCAACCTGGCGTTCCTGGTCGCCACGCTTGACGTATGCGCCCTCCGCCAGCAGACCATGGAGGACTTGCGCGCTCTGTTTGATCTGCGCGTAATCACCGCTGTCGAGAAACTCGTTGTCCAGATAGCCGATCCGCAGATTACCGTGCCTCAGACGCTTGATCACCAGCACCTGGTTTTCGTTCTTCTGGTCATACTGCGGTTCGATAACCAGCCCCGCCGGCTGGCAAAGGGCCGTGAGGCGTTCTGCGGAATGCTGTGCCGCCTGCGCATCGGCAAGACTGATTTCGGGATCCTTCAGCAACGCCGCCAACACCGCAGGATCGATGCGCTTGCCGAGTCTCTCGATCACTGCCTCCGCGAGGATATACGAACGGGCCACCGATTCCAGCGCATCCTGCGCCAGCGCTGGACGCCCGCCCCCGGGGTAGAGCTTGGCCTCCTTCAACGCCAGCCGCAGCAAATATTCCTTCAATTCGTGATCGTCCTTGAGATAGCGCTCTTCCTTTCCGTGCTTGACCTTGTAGAGCGGCGGCTGGGCGATGTAGATGTGTCCGCGTTCCACCAGATCCGGCATCTGCCGGTAAAAGAACGTGAGCAGCAGCGTGCGGATGTGCGAACCATCGACATCCGCGTCGGTCATGATGATGATGCGATGATAACGAAGTTTCTCCGGCTTGAAGTCTTCCTTGCCGATGCCGGTTCCGAGCGCGGTGATCAGGGTGGCGATTTCCTGGGAAGACACCAGCTTGTCGAAGCGCGCTCTCTCGACATTAAGAATCTTGCCCTTGAGCGGCAGGATCGCCTGGAACTTCCGGTCGCGTCCCTGCTTTGCCGAGCCGCCGGCGGAATCACCCTCGACCAGATAGAGCTCGCACAGCGCCGGATCCTTCTCCTGGCAGTCGGCGAGCTTTCCCGGCAGACCGAATCCGTCGAGCACACCCTTGCGGCGGGTCATGTCGCGCGCCCTGCGCGCGGCCTCGCGGGCGCGCGCCGCTTCGATTATCTTGCTGACGATAATCCTGGCGTCGCTGGGCTTTTCCAGCAGCCAGTCGTGCAAGGCCTGCGATATCGCGTCTTCCACCACCGGCCGCACTTCCGATGACACCAGCTTATCCTTGGTCTGCGAGGAGAATTTCGGATCCGGCAGCTTGATCGACAGGATACAGCTGAGGCCTTCGCGCATGTCGTCGCCGGTGGTTTCGACCTTGGCCTTCTTGGCTTGCTCGTTGGCCTCGATGTACTGATTCAGCGTGCGCGTCATCGCCGCGCGCAATGCGGTCAGATGGGTACCGCCATCGCGTTGCGGAATATTATTGGTGAAGCACAGCACCGATTCCTGGTACGAATCGTTCCACTGCATTGCGACTTCCACGCCGATTCCGTCGCAGTCGTAGACTGCATGGAATATGTTCGGGTGCAATACGGTCTTCGAACGGTTGATGTACTCGACGAAGCCCTTGACGCCGCCCGCAAATGCGAACGTCTCTTCCTTGGCATTGCGCTGGTCATGCAGCTCGATGCGTACACCGTTGTTCAGGAACGATAGCTCGCGCAGCCTTTTCGCCAGGATGTCGTAATGAAACTCAATGTTGCCGAAGACTTCGGGGTTCGGGTGGAAATGCACCTCCGTGCCGCGACGTTCCGTCTGCCCAACAATTTTCAGGGGAGAAACCGGATCACCGTTGCGGAATTCCATGAAATGCACCTGCCCGTCGCGGCGGATCGTCAGCTTCAGCCAGTCGGACAACGCGTTGACCACCGACACGCCCACGCCGTGCAGACCGCCGGAGATCTTGTAGCTGTTGCTGTCGAATTTTCCGCCGGCATGAAGAACGGTCATGACGATTTCCGCCGTGGACCGTCCTTCCTCGTCTTCCGGGTGGATGCCGGTCGGAATTCCGCGGCCGTTGTCTACGACGCTAATGGAATTGTCGCTGTGGATCACCACCTTGATTTCGTCGCAGTGTCCCGCCAGTGCTTCGTCGATCGAGTTGTCGAGCACTTCGAACACCATGTGGTGCAGGCCGGTGCCGTCGCTAGTGTCGCCGATGTACATTCCGGGACGCTTGCGGACCGCCTCCAGGCCTTTCAGAACCTTGATGCTGTCCGAGTTGTATTCTGATTCCGACATTTGTGTAATACCGCTGTGAGCTTCAGATGCGCATCGGCATCACGACGTACTTGAATTCCTTGTTTCCCGGCACCGACATAAGCATGCTGCTGTTGGCGTCGCCGACCGCGCAGTCCACGTCCTTCGCGTCCAGGTTGTTGAGCACATCGAGCAGATAGGTGATGTTGAAGCCGATATCGAGGGCGTCGCCGTTGTAGTCAATCTCGAGCTCCTCCTCGGCCTCTTCCTGCTCGGCGTTAGTGCAGACGATTTTGAGGCTGCTGGGACTGATCACCCAGCGCACACCGCGAAATTTCTCGTTCGATAGTATTGCAGCCCGCTGCAACGCCTGCAGCAACAACAGGCGGTCCAGGGTGAAGTGTTTCTTGTAGTTGGTCGGTATCACCCGCGTGTAGTCGGGAAATTTTCCATCGACAACCTTCGAAACCAGGTCTATTCCGGAAAAGCGGAACTGCACCTGGCTCGGGAGGATCTGGATTTCAACTTCGTCCTCGCCGTCCACCAGCAGCTTCGCCAATTCCAGCACGGCCTTGCGCGGAATGATTACCTCCGAACGCGCCACCGATTGCGGGAGTTTCTCGGCTGCGTAGGCCAGTCTGTGGCCGTCGGTGGCCACCATGGTCAGCTGACGGTCCTCTACTGCCAGCAATAGGCCGTTGAGATAGTAACGGATATCCTGCTGAGCCATACCGTACTGCACCAGCAGCAGTTGCTGCCTGAGCACTTTCTGCGGCAGTCGAACCGAGACCGCGCCATTGCCGCCGTCCGCGAGTTTGGGAAAATCCTGCGCCGGCAGCGTCTGCAGGTTGAATCTGCTCTTGCCTGCTTTCACCTGCAGGCGACCTTCCTGCGCATCGAGGCTGACCATAGTTTGTTCCGGCAGCGAACGCAGGATGTCCTGCAACTTCCTCGCCGATACTGTCACAGCGTAGCGCGACGTGGCCTTCTCCAGCACCGCGGAGGTCGACACCTGGATTTCCAGGTCGGTGGCCAATAGGTTCAGGGCCGTACCATCCGCTTCCAGCATGACGTTGGAAAGGATCGGCAAAGTGTGCCGACGTTCCACGATTCCGGATACCGCCTGCAATGGCCGCAGGAGTATGTCTTTGCCTATTTCTAAGATCTTCATTCTTGAACCTTAATAAGGTTAATAGATTGTGGAAAACCTGTTAACTCTCACGGTTGTCTCTTTGAAAACATATAGTTCCGATTCTGTATAAGTCGTGTAGCGGCAGTGGATCGATTGTGGATACTTGGCGTCGATCCCTTACGGTGCTGCTTATCAACAAACTGTACAGGGTTTATCAACCGCGCAATGTCTGCAGCAGCGCGTCAAAGTCACGGGTAATTTCGGCGTTGCTGGCGCGCAAATCGGCTATTTTTCGGCAGGCATGCAGCACCGTGGTATGGTCGCGCCCGCCGAAGGCATCACCGATGTCCGGCAGACTCAGATGCGTGAGTTCCTTGGCCAGAGCCATGGCGATTTGGCGCGGACGCGCGACCGTGCGTGAGCGCTTCTTCGAGTACATCTCGGAGACCTTGATCTTGTAGTAGTCGGCCACGATTCGCTGGATATTTTCCACCGAGACCTGTCTCACCTGCACGGCGAGCAAATCCTTGAGTGCTTCGCGCGCAAGGTCCACCGAAAGCTTGGCGTTGGCGAACTTGGCGTAGGCTAGGACACGCTTCAGACCCCCTTCGAGTTCGCGCACGTTGGACTGGATGTGGGTGGCAACGAAAAACGCGATGTCCTCCGGCAGGCTGATGCGCTCGGCTTCCGCCTTCTTGAGCAGGATCGCCACTCGCATTTCCAGTTCCGGCGGCTCGATTGCGACAGTAAGCCCCCAGCCAAAGCGCGAGATCAGCCGATCCTCCATTCCGGCGATTTCCTTCGGGTAAGTATCACAGGTAATGATGACCTGCTTGTGTGCTTCGATCAGCGCGTTGAAGGCGTAGAAAAATTCCTCCTGGGTGCGGTTCTTGCCGCTGAAAAACTGGATATCGTCGATCAACAGAAGGTCCAGGGAGTGGTAGTACTTCTTGAAGCCGTCAAAGGCCTTGTGTTGATAAGCCCGAACCACATCAGAAACGTACTGTTCGGCGTGGATATAGCGGACCTTGGCGGACGGGTTGAGTTCGAGCAGCAGATTGCCGATGGCTTGAATGAGGTGGGTCTTGCCCAAACCGACCCCGCCGTAGACGAACAGCGGGTTGTACGCCACGCCCGGATGTTCGGCGACCTGTAGCGCCGCGGCGCGCGCCAGTTGATTGGCCTTGCCGGTTACGAACGAGTCGAAAGTAAACGACGGGTTGAGACGGCTCTGTTCGCGGATTTTGGGTTTCGGCGTCGGTGCTTCCACCTCCGGCGTAGGCGTGGCTGTTTCCTCGGCAACATTTTCCGCGAGAGTAAGTACTACCTGAGTAGGTTTGCGCAGGTACTCCGAAGACAGCCGCTCGATTTCAGGAACGAACTTGTCTTTGACCCACTCAAGAACGAAGCGATTCGGCGCTGACAGCACCACCGTGTGCTGGTCCAGGCGCGCATGCAGCGGCTGAATCCAGGTCTTGTACTGTTGCGCCGGAAGAGATTTTTCGAAATGGCGAAGGCAGTGATTCCAGAAGCTATCCATCGGCGCCAAGTTGTGATTTTGATTCGGGATGCGGCCGAGGAAGGCCACCCAAGGTGAGGTCGAAGTTTATCAACAATATTTGGAGTTATCCACAGGCCCTGCGAGGCCAATTTCGCGGTTGACAATAGCCTGCAAAAACAAGTGTAATGACGGGCTTTTTCACGCCAGTCACCGGAGCAAGCCGAATGAAGCGCACTTATCAGCCGTCGAAAACCCGCCGTAGCCGCACCCATGGCTTCTTGGTGCGCATGAAAACCCGAGGCGGCCGGGCCGTCATCAATGCCCGTCGAGCCAAGGGCCGTGCGCGCTTGGCGGTGTGACACAGCCGCGCTCCAAGCTGCCTCGCGTAGCGAGGCTGCGTGGTGTGGCGCATTTTACCGGCGCGTTCTCGGCAAGACGACAGGGGCGATTCTTCATCGTCCTCACCAGGAATAATCCAGGCGGTAAGTCCGCGCGCCTGGGAATTGTCATCGGCCGGCGCACCGCGCCCAAGGCAGTTGCCCGCTCAGCGATGAAACGTCTGGTACGCGAAGTGTTTCGCCACCTGCGCAACGATCTCGGAACGACGGACTTTGTCGTGAGAGTACGCATGCCTGCCGTTGGGGAAGAAATGTCCGAGGCACGCGGTGAACTGCAAAGCCTTTTGAGCGGCGGCCGCTGATGCGCGCAGCCTTCGTAGTCTTAATCAAGCTCTACCAATACCTGTTGAGCCCGTGGGTGGGCAGTCACTGCCGCTTTTACCCGACTTGTTCGGAATACGCGAAAGCCGCGATCAAGACCCACGGCGTCTTGCGCGGAAGCTGGTTCGCCGGCAGGCGCCTGATGCGTTGCCATCCGTGGCATCCGGGCGGAGCCGACCCGGTACCCTGAATAGAAAACGTCTTCCATGGATAGTTTGCGATTGTTTGCGGCGATGATTTTCGCCGTTTCCGTTTTCCTGTTGTTCGACGCATGGGTGAAGGAGCGTAATCCGCAGCAGGCGGCGCCGCAGGATACCGCGCAGCCGGCCGTTTCTGCCACACCGTCGCCAACGCTTCCGCCAGACGCGACGCCAGCTGCGAGCCCGGCTGCGCCACCTGCCAAAGCTGCCGCGTCAGCTTCGCAGGCATTGCCCGTGATTACCGTGCGTACCGATGTGCTGAATGCGGAAATCGACCCGCTTGGCGGGGTGTTGCGCAGGCTCGAGTTTACCCAGCACAAGGACAAGGCCGACAAGAGCAGGAATTTCGTTCTGTTCGAGCAATCCGCCGACCATACTTATGTGGCGCAAAGCGGCCTGATCGGCGACAACCTGCCTAACCACACAACGGCCTATCGCGCCAGCAGCGCGAACTACGAACTGGACCATGGCGGCGATGAATTGACGGTTATCTTGACCGCACCCGAAGTCAATCACGTCTCCGTCACGAAGCGCATCACTTTCCAGCGCGACAGCTATCTCATCAACGAGTCCTTTCAGATCGTAAACGGCGGCGACGACGAGCTGAATCCTTTCGCATACTTCCAGTTTCTACGCGACGGGAAACCGGCTGCGGGGGATTCGAAGATGGTGCCGACCTATACCGGCACGGCCGTGTACACGAACCAGTCGAAGTTCGGCAAGGTGGCTTTCGGCGACATCGATAAGAGCAAGGCTGATTATCCCAAGCACGTCAACGATGGCTGGATTGCTTTCGTGCAGCATTATTTCGTGGCGGCCTGGCTCCCGCTCGGCGAAACGCCGCGCGAGTTCTATACGCGCTTGCTGGGAAACGGCTTGTACGCTGCAGGCGTTATCGTGCCGGCCGGAAGCATCGCACCGCGCGCCTCGGGACAAGTCGGCATGCGCCTGTATGCGGGACCGCAGGAACAGGAAAAGCTCGCCACGCTGGCTCCGGGTCTGGATCTGACGGTGGACTATGGCTGGCTCACAGTAATCGCTGCCCCGTTGTTTTGGGTGCTGTCCGCGATCCAGAAGTGGGTGAACAACTGGGGCGTGGCGATCATCATCCTGACGTTCATTATCAAGCTGATCTTCTATCCGCTGTCGGCCGCAAGTTACAAATCGATGGCGAAAATGCGCGTGCTCGGCCCGAAAATGCAGAAACTCAAGGAGCAGTACGGCGACGACCGGCAGCGCATGCAGCAGGCGATGATCGAGATGTACAAGACCGAGAAGATCAATCCGCTCGGGGGTTGTCTGCCGATCGTGGTACAGATTCCGGTGTTCATCGCGCTGTATTGGGTATTGCTCGCGAGCGTGGAATTGCGCAATGCGCCGTTTATGCTCTGGATCACCGATCTGTCGGCACAGGATCCGTATTACATCCTGCCGGTGCTGATGGGCATCACCATGATCATCCAGACTTCGCTGAACCCCACCCCGCCGGATCCTGTGCAGGCGAAGGTGATGAAAATCATGCCGGTGGTCTTCAGTGTCTTCTTCTTCTTCTTCCCGGCAGGGCTGGTGCTCTACTGGCTGGTGAACAACATTCTTTCCATCGCGCAGCAGTGGCAGATCACGCGCGCCATCGAGCGGTCAAAACCCGCTCATGTCCCGCGCTGACACGATTGCTGCGGTTGCGACTGCCCCCGGGCGTGCGGGAATCGGTGTAGTCCGTATTTCCGGTCCCGCGGTCCGCGCCGTTATCGCGGGAATACTTGGGCGCGCGCCCGAACCCCGCGCCGCTACGCTCTGTGACTTTCGCGACGCAACGAACCGGACGCTCGATCGCGGCCTCGCATTGTTCTTTCCCGCTCCGCACTCCTACACGGGCGAGGATGTGCTCGAACTACACGCCCACGGGGGGCCTGCCGTACTGCAACTGGTGCTGCGACGTTGCCTCGATCTCGGCGCGCGGCCGGCGCAACCGGGCGAATTCACTCGTCGCGCCTTCCTCAATGACAAGCTCGACCTCGCCCAGGCAGAAAGCGTCGCCGATCTGATCGACGCCAGTTCGGAGGCCGCGGCGCGCGGTGCGATGCGTTCTCTTGCGGGCGAATTCTCCGCGCGGATCGGTCATCTCGTCAGCGCCTTGATCGAACTGCGGGCGCTGGTCGAGGCGACGCTGGATTTTCCCGACGAGGAGATCGATTTTCTCGAGCGGGGCGACGCATTCAGGCGGCTGGCGCGGCTGCGCGCGGAACTCGACGAAGTTCAGCGCGCGGCGCAGCAGGGCAGGATTCTGCGCGAGGGCGCGAGATGTGTGCTGATCGGTCAGCCCAACGTCGGCAAGTCCAGCCTGCTCAACCGTCTCGCCGGTGACGAGGTCGCCATTGTGACCGAGATTCCCGGCACCACCCGCGACCCGTTGCGGCACGAACTGGTAATCGAGGGCGTGCCGGTGCATGTGATCGACACCGCCGGGCTGCGCGAATCCGAGGAGCCGGTGGAAAAAATCGGCATCGAACGCGCGTGGCGCGAAATCGGTCAGGCAGACGTCGCCCTGCTAGTGGTGGATGTGACCCGGGGGATGGCGGACGCCGATCGCGCGATCCTTGCGAAACTGCCGGAGAATGTCAAAAAACTATTTATTTTCAACAAGATCGATCTGTCCGGAGAACCTCCGTCGATGCGCGAGATGGAAGACCGGGTGGAGATCCGGGCATCGGCCAAGTCGGGCACTGGCTTGGAGTTATTGCGCACAAACATTCTGCAAGCCGTTGGCTGGCGGCCCGCAGAGGAAGCGCAATTCATGGCCAGGGAGCGGCACTTGCGCGCGCTCCAACAAGCCGACGCAGCGCTCGCGCGTGCGGCCGCTCAAACGAAGGCGGTCGAATTGTTTGCAGAGGAACTACGACTGGCTCAACAGGTGCTGGGCGAAATTACCGGGCAGTTCAGCGCAGACGATCTGCTCGGCGAGATCTTTTCCCGTTTCTGCATCGGCAAGTAGGCGGTCGTGACCGACGTTCTGATTCTGTGCGCGTTTGCTTTCTTTGGCGGACTGGTGGACGCGGTCGCCGGCGGCGGCGGCCTTATCCTTGTTCCGGCTCTGTTTGCAGTTTATCCCTCCGCGCCGCCCGCGCTCCTGCTCGGAACCAACAAGCTCTCTTCGATAGCCGGCACCACCTTCGCCACGCTGCGTTACGCCTGGTCGGTGCGGATTCGTTGGGGGACGATCCTGCCAGCTGCATTGGTCGCGTGTGGCGGCGGCCTGGCCGGGGCAAAGGCGGTGACCCTGATCGAACCCGGCGTGCTGCGGCCGCTAATTCTGGCGATGCTCGGAGCGGTCGCGATCTACACGCTGACAAGGCGAACTTTCGGCTCCACGCCTGGCAGGCGGGTGCGACTCGAGATCGAGGGGCCGGGGGTGGCCGCATTGGCAGCGGTCGTCGGCTTCTATGACGGGTTCTTCGGTCCGGGAGCCGGCAGTTTTTTTCTGTTCGGTCTGGTGCGGCTGTTCGGGTATGATTTCCTTGGCGCCGCTGCCGCGACCAAGGTCTTGAATCTGGCGACGAATTTCGGCGCGTTAATGTTGTTCGTGGCGACCGACAACGTTCTCTACGCGGTCGGGTTGCCGATGGTGGCCTCGAGCATCGTCGGCGGATTGCTCGGTGCCCAGCTGGCGGTGCGTCAGGGCAGCCGCTTCATCCGCCAGATGTTTCTGCTAGTCGTGGTGGCGCTGATCGCCAAGCTTGCTTACGATCTACTGTTTAGGCAGTAGGTGCTTTGTTCCACGTGAAACATCCGCAACCGCGGGGCGCCGAATGTTTCACGTGGAACATTCGGATTTACGGGCCGCGCCGGATTCCTCGGTGTCGGGGGTTTCGGGTATGATTCGGCCCTCCTTTCCGGCCTGATAATGCAGCACTCCAATTCTTTCGACGTCATCGTGGTGGGCGGCGGTCACGCCGGCACCGAAGCCGCCTTGGCGGCGGCCCGGGCGGGTTGCCGCACACTGCTGCTGACCCATAACATCGAAACCCTTGGCCAGATGTCCTGCAATCCGTCAATCGGCGGAATCGGCAAGGGGCACTTGGTCAAAGAGGTGGATGCGCTGGGCGGCGCAATGGCGGCCGCTGCCGACGAGGCAGGAATCCAGTTTCGCATCCTCAATTCCAGCAAGGGACCGGCGGTGCGTGCCACGCGCGCCCAAGCTGACCGCGTGCTGTATCGCCAGGCTATTCGCCGGCGCCTGGAAAATCAGAAGAATCTTGCAATTTTTCAGCAAGCTGTAGACGATCTGAGCCTCGACGGCGAGCGCGTGGCCGGGGTGGTGACGCAGCTCGGGTTGTGCTTCTCGGCGCGGACCGTGGTCTTGACGACCGGCACCTTTCTGGCGGGACTTGTGCATGTCGGACTGGATCATTACCAGGCCGGGCGCGCTGGCGATCCGCCGGCAATCAGCTTGGCGCGGCGGCTGCGCGAATTGCAGTTGCCGGTGGGGCGCCTCAAGACCGGCACGCCGCCGCGGCTCGACGGCCGCAGCATCGACTATTCTGTAATGGCCGAGCAGCCGGGCGACGACCCGGTACCGGTGTTCTCCTTCCTCGGTTCGGCCGGCCAGCATCCGCCGCAACTGCCGTGCTGGATCACCCACACCAATCTGCGCACCCACGAAATCATCCTCGGCGGGCTCGATCGTTCGCCGATGTTCACCGGCGTGATCGAAGGCGTCGGGCCGCGTTACTGCCCGTCCATCGAGGACAAGGTCATGCGCTTCGCAGACAAGAACTCGCACCAGATCTTCCTCGAACCGGAGGGCCTGACCACCAACGAAGTCTATCCGAATGGCATTTCGACCAGTCTGCCGTTCGACGTGCAGGTAAAATTAGTTCATTCGATCAAGGGCTTGGAGAATGCACACCTGACCCGTCCCGGCTACGCCATCGAATACGACTACTTCGATCCGCGAGGGTTAAAGTCATCGCTGGAAACCAAGGCGATCGACGGGCTGTTTTTCGCCGGCCAGATCAACGGCACCACCGGCTACGAAGAAGCGGCTGCGCAGGGACTGCTCGCCGGGATCAATGCGGCGCTTCTGATACAGGGCAAAGAATCCTGGTGCCCGCGGCGCGACCAGGCTTACCTCGGCGTACTGGTGGACGACCTGATCACGCGCGGCGTGACCGAGCCCTACCGGATGTTTACCAGCCGTGCCGAATACCGCTTGAGCCTGCGCGAAGACAACGCCGACATGCGCCTCACGGAAATCGGCAGGCGCCTGGGCGTGGTGGACGATGCGCGCTGGGAATTCTTCGAACGCAAACGCGAAGCCGTCGCGCGCGAACTGGAGCGCCTGAAGACTACATGGTTCAATCCGAAACTGCTCGCACAAGAAACCATGTTGCAGCTATTCGGACAGCCTTTGGAACGCGAGTACACATTGGAAGAGCTGCTGCGCCGGCCGTCGGTTCGTTACCGCGATCTGATGGCGCTGGCCGATGCCGGACCGGGCGTGGCCGAGGATCAGGCTGCCGAACAGGTCGAAATTCAGACCAAGTATCAGGGATACATCGAACGTCAGCGCCAAGAGGTCGAGCGCCAGGAGCACTTCGAAACCCTGCGCCTGCCGGCGGAACTCGATTACCGCAGCGTGCGGGGACTATCGGTCGAGGTGC
This sequence comes from Burkholderiales bacterium, assembly GCA_036000845.1. Taxonomy (GTDB): domain Bacteria; phylum Pseudomonadota; class Gammaproteobacteria; order Burkholderiales; family JACQAP01; genus JACQAP01. The sequence continues at coordinate 1,500 of DASYUW010000018.1, read as the reverse complement.
AGCAGAAACTCAACAAGCACAAGCCTGAGACTCTGGGACAGGCCGCGCGCATTTCCGGCATCACGCCGGCCGCGATTTCACTGCTACTGGTGCACTTGAAGCGCGGCATCAAGGCGACAGTCGAGCCAGGCGGCCGCGACGGCAGCCAGGCACGCGCCGCGGGAAACCGCGGTTGAGCCAGGCGGCCGCGCTGTTGCGGCAGGGTATTGCGGACCTGGGATTGGCGTTGCCGCAGTCGACCACTGAACGGCTGCTGGACTACCTGGCGCTGCTGGCGAAGTGGAACCGCGTTTACAACCTCACGGCAATCCGCGAGGAAACGAAGTGGGTTAGCCATCACCTGCTGGATAGCCTCGCGGTTGTGCCGCACTTGCCGGCAGGACGACTTGTGGATGTGGGCAGCGGCGCAGGGTTGCCGGGAATCCCGATTGCGTTCGCATGTCCGGACAGGCACGTGACGTTGCTCGATTCGAACCAGAAGAAAGGCGCGTTTTTGACTCAGTCATCCACCGAGCTGGCGCTCGCGAACGTCAACGTCGTAATCGAAAGAGCCGAGTCGTACCAACCTGCCACGACATTCGACGTCGTCATCTCGCGCGCCTTCTCCAGCATCGCCGACTTCATCAGGCTTGCAGGCCACCTGTGCAAGCCTGACGGCGTGCTGGCTGCGATGAAAGGCGCGCGCCCGGACGCAGAGATCGCGCAGCTCCCGGAATCCTGGACGGCGGAAACAATCATCTCCCTGCACGTGCCCCGGCTCGATGCGGAACGCCATCTGATAATGCTGCGCCCGAGCGCAGCAGCGGACGCCGGCTGAACAACATGGCGCGCGTACTCGCAATCACCAACCAGAAAGGCGGGGTCGGCAAGACCACCACCAGCATCAATCTGGCCGCGAGCCTGGTAATGGCCGGGCGGCGCGTGCTGCTGGTGGACATCGATCCGCAGGGCAACGCCACCATGGGAAGCGGCATCGACAAGCGCAGCCTCAAGGTGACGGTCTACCAGGTGTTGCTGGGTTCCGCACCGATGTCATCGGTCAGGGTGCGCAGCCAGAGCGGCGGCTATGACCTGATTCCGGCCAACCGCGAACTCGCCGGTGCGGAAGTGGAAATGGTGGAGCTGGCCGAACGCGAAACGCGGCTGAAGACGGCGCTCGAAGATATCAAGGCGCAGTACGACTACATACTGATCGACTGCCCGCCGGCGCTCAATCTTCTGACGGTAAACGGGCTGTGCGCGGCCAACGCGGTGATGATTCCGATGCAGTGCGAGTACTACGCGCTCGAAGGTCTGTCCGACTTGGTGCAGACCATCAAGAAAGTGCGCGTGAAACTGAATCCCGTGCTCGAAATCGAAGGTTTGCTGCGCACCATGTACGACCCGCGCAACATGCTTTCGCAACAGGTCTCGGATCAACTCCAGCAACACTTCGGCGACAAGGTCTACCGTACCGTGATCCCGCGCAATGTACGGCTTGCGGAGGCGCCCAGCCACGGC
>DASYUW010000017.1:0-7344 GCA_036000845.1 Burkholderiales bacterium | reverse complement strand
CAAAGACTGGAACATGCCGCAACGCACTTGGAGAGAAGCAGCCAATCAATTCGCCATCGTCTTTGGAGAACGCTTCACTCACCCGACGCCCTGAGACAGAATTCTGCAACCGACCTCACACACAAAAATTCGGATACGTCCCCGAGGATTGCAGTCAAGACTTTGGTGTTGACGTTTTTCTCGAAACCTCGAATTCGCCGCATTCACGCGCAGTTTTTACCCTTCATCCTTCATCCTTCCGCCTTCATCCTTGCTCTTTCTCACCCTTTCGATGTACGGATCCACGCGCGCCGCGCGGGAACGCACGGTCTCCCGCGCCTCGTTGGCGACCGCTTCCAGGTGCACGTGCAGGACGTGGACGCCTTGCAGCACCATCATCTTGAAGTACTCCACCCCCGGGCCGCGGCTGGCGAACCGCACCGCCTCCGGATACCTGGTAAGGTCGTAGATATCTTCGAAGTGGCTGCGGATCTCGTAGGTCGTCTTGCGCAGGTCTTCCATCTCCTGCTCCGATCCCGGCACGCCGTACTTGAGGCGGTCGGTGAAGGTGTAGGTCTGCAGCGTCAGCTCGCCCACGAACCACTCGATCACCCGCCGCTGCAACTGGCCACCCTCGGTCTGGAAGTGCACCGCGATCTCGTCGGCCTCTTCGCCGTTTAGCAGCGTCGCGACCTGTTCGGACCACGCCTCCCGGACCCAGGTCCCGTTCGCCACCCTGCGCTGGATCAAGGCGTCGGTGCCTTGCACGAGTTCCCGCTCGGCGGCTTGCCACTGCGGTGAATCGAGATTCCAGGTCTCCTTCTTCAACCCGGCGGCCCTGCCCTTCTGGTACAGCAGGTCACGCGCGGCGCCGAGCGCCGCCTGCTTGACGTAGACCCGCCCGATGTTCACCGACAGAGACGGGTCGTGCGCTTCGATCAGCCTCGACACCGCGTCGAGCTTCAGAGCCTCCTCGGACATATCCTGTTCGGCCTGCGCCACAGACACAAAAAAAGCCGCGGCCAGGGCGGCTATCCAGCCCATCCACTTCAATCGAACCTCCTGAAAATACCTAGGCGCTTGCCATTGGGCGAAGACGCGCGCTAACAATGCCCCATCGCGTTTCGAGCGGCGATACAGCGGCGACGAAAGCCCGCATTCTAGGCCAATACCCGCCATTTACATCTAGAACAAAAGTGCTGTTCTGCGGCGGTCCTTTGCGCCGGCATCTCGCGGGGTTAGCATTACGCTGACAACCTGCGGGATGGCGCGGCCCTGACGCTTGCGCGCAGCCGTGCCGGGGCGCAGCAGAAAAGAACCGATAGAAATTTGGCCGCCGACAAGCACACCCTGGTAGTTCTCGATCCGGGGCATTTTCACGCCGCGCTCACCCTGCGCCAGCTTCATCCACGGCTCAGCGACGACGTCCACGTCTATGCCACAGATGGACCGGACCTGGAGAATTTCCTGCGCATCGTGTGGACCTTCAACCAGCGCGCCGACAACCCGACGCGCTGGAACCTTCACGTATATCGCGGGGAGGACCATTTTGAACGCCTGAGCTCCGAACGGCCCGGCGACGTCGTGATCATCGCCGGAAGGAACGACAGCAAGATGGCAGCGATCCACCGCCTGCACGCGGGCGGCTTCTTTGTCCTCGGCGACAAACCCTGGCTGATCGATCCAGGCCAGATCGGGATGCTGAAGGAGACCGCGGCAACGCCGCCGTTGGCGATGGACATCATGACCGAACGGCACGAAATCGCGACCCGTTTGCAGGTGGCGCTCGCCGCGCAAACCCGGGTATTCGGCCGCCTGCGCAACGACGGCGATCAGCCCGCCATTTCGATTGAGAGCGTCCACCACCTTTACAAGATCGTCAACGGCGTGCCGCTGGTGCGGCCACCCTGGTTTTTCGATGTCGCCGTGCAGGGCGAGGGCATCACCGATGTCACCACGCACCTGGTCGATCTCGCGCAATGGATCACCGGCGGCGGGGATGCCTTCGATTACGACCGCGACGTCGAACTGCTGTCCGCGCGGCAGTGGCCGACCGAGGTGCCGCGTGACATGTTCACGCGCATTACCGGCCTCGATGACTTTCCAGGGGCGCTGCGCCACCGGGTCGCCGACGGCGTGCTTTCCTATCTTTGCAATGCGGCGATGACCTTCCGGCTGCGCGGCATTACGGTTGCAATCGAGTCCCGGTGGGCGCTCGCGGCCCCCGAGGGCGGCGGGGATACACACTACGCACTGGTGCGCGGAACGGCCGCTGATCTGATTGTCGAACACAGCGGGCGGACGCGCTACGTGACGGAACTCACGGTCAGGCCGGTGGATGGCAGCACCGGTTACGCAGCCGCACTCGGGGGTGCGATCGAATCGCTCCAGGGTACATTCCCGGGCCTGGGGATCGAACCCTCGGCCCACACGTTCCGCATCACCATTCCGCACGCGCTGCGGACCACGCACGAACAGCACTTCGCCAAAGTGCTCGACCAGTTTCTCGGCCGCATAGATCGCGGCGGGTTGTCAGACAATTTCGGACGCGACCTGGTAGCCAAGTACAGGCTGATCATGCGCGCCGCGGAATTGTCCCGCCGTGACGCCTGACGGCCCGCGCGCCATTGTCCGTCGACCCAGGTCCATTTCGTTCTTTTCTACCCGGCGCCATGGGGTTAGCATGGCAACATAACAACGGTGATTAGTCCCTCGTGGACGCATTTTTCTTGGGATGTTTACCGTGACGAGCCACGAACCACGCGCCACTGGTTTTAGGGAGGAAAATGAAACTCGGCTTCATCGGGGCAGGCTTCATCGCCCGCTTCCACGCGATTGCCGTTCATCAGGTACGCGGGCTCGAAATCGCCGGGCTGCTCAGACGCCGCGGCGCGGAGGCGCTGGCGGGCTTTTGCCGCGAGCGCAAACTGGGCGAGGCGCAGCTCTTCGACAGCATCGGCGAGATGGCGAAGCGTGTCGATGTCCTGGCACTCTATGTTCCCAACTACGCCCGCATCGAAGTCATGGAGCAGGTCGTCGCCGCAGTCAAAGCCGGCGCCAAGCTCAAGGGCGTGATCCTCGACAAGCCGCTCGGCCGCAACATGAAGGAAGCCCGACGCCTGGTCGAACTGGCGCGCGAGGCAAAACTGCCGACCGCGTATTTCGAGAACCAGATATTCATGAAGGCGATCCGCACCCAGCGCAACCAGCTCCTTCCAGTGACGCGCTCTATGGGTCCGCTGACGCTAACGCGCTCCGCCGAAGAGCACGGCGGCCCGCACGAACCGTGGTTCTGGGATCCGACGCGCCAGGGCGGCGGCGTGCTGCTCGACATGGGCTGCCACAGCATCGCCGTCGGCCGCTACGTGCTCACCCCGCCCGGCCAGGACCTGCTGTTCCTGCAACCGCTCACGGTCAATGCCGATATCGGCCTGCTCAAATGGGGCCAGACGAAGTGGCGCGAGCAGCTGCTCAGGGATCGCGGCGTGGATTATTCGCAGACCCCGGCCGAGGACTTCGCCACCGGGATGATCACCTACCGCAATCCCGAAACCGGGCAGATCGTGAAGTCGCAATTCACCGACTCGTGGATGTTCGAGAAACAGGGGTTGCGGCTGTTCATGGACGGTATGGGGCCGGGCTACGCATTCGAGATCAACACGCTGGTCTCTCCCCTCAACGTGTTCATCGGCGACGTGGCCGCGCAGGCGATCGCCGACCAGGAAAGTGCACTGGAAAAGGCCACCGCCAGCCGCGGGCTGCTGGCGGTGCAGTACAACGAAGCCGACCTCTATGGCTACACCGACGAAAACCTCGACATGCTGGAATCGTTCTCCGCCGCCCGCAGCGCAATGTTGTCCTGGGAGTATGGCCTGGAGGTGCAGCGGCTGGTGATGGCGAGCTACATGTCGGCCGAAAAAGACAGGACGATAGACCTCACCGACAAGGCCACGATTACGGAACTGGATACCTACGTGCCGTTGATACAGCAGGGCAAGGGCGGCGCACAACTGTTGCGATGAACACGAGAGCACAAGACAACGATTCCCCGATACTGCGTGGCCAGGCTGCTCCGGCCCGAGCTCTTGTCGCCACTCGCGGACATTCGATGCGCCATCGGGCTCTTGCGCCGCGGGGCTTGCTCCTGGTAACGGCGGTGATCGCCGGCGCCCTGCTGGCAGCCGCGCCGGCCGGCGCCGGCCCCTGGGTCCAGGGCAAGTTCACCGGCGAAGAAATGCTCGCCCACTGCAAGGCGACGGACAAGGACCCGATGCAGGACTTCGGCAGGGGCATCTGCACGGGCTTCATAGACGGCTTCGCCGCCGGTCACTTTGTCGCGGAGACCTGGCATGGCTTTCACCACCGCGACGAAAAGATGGACGACATCTTCGGGCATCTGTGCGTGCCGGATGGCACGACGCGAGGCCAGTTGGCCCGGGTTCTCGTGCAGTTCCTGGAAAAGAATCCGGAAAAACTCAAACTGCCGGCCGGGCTGCTGCTGGAAGACGCGTTGCGGGAGTCGTTTCCTTGTCCCAAATGAGTCGTTGTCCCGATCTCCTTTGAGTTCCAGTCACTCGGAGCACACCTCAATGCCGACCGTGGATCCGGAGCAGTACGCCCGCGTCATGGAAGGGGCCCGCGAAGACGTCTACGTCGTAGCGACGCGGCGCAGCCTGAACGTGGACGCCATCGCCGTGCAGTTCGATCGCGGCCGCGGTCCCGGGCCGCACCAGGACCATGTGTTGACGATTTCCACCCGCGACAACACCGTTTCGGTCGAAAGGTCGGGCATCCCTCATGAATGGGTTGCCACCCTCGGCACAGGCTACATCGACACACGATTCGTGAAGTGCGTCGCGGCGCTGCTGGCGAAGCTCGAGAAAAAAGCTGCCGAAGCGGGCATTCGACTCTAGTCTGATTCTCACGCCACTGCGCCGAGGCGTTGCGCGCCGCGGTTTCCACGGCGAGCCCCAGTCCCCTGCGCCATTCACCGTCAATGGCCGATGCTGGGGACGGGTCATGACGTCCGCAATCGCGCGGTGTAGCATAGGCTCGCGGCGCGGCGAACCGTCTTCGCTGGCGACATCACAAGAGGGGGCGAATGTCATGGCCAAGAAGAACGCAGGCGAACAGATCTATAAAGTTATTGAAGTGATTGGAACCAGCACCAAGTCCTGGGAAGATGCCGCGACCAACGCGGTGGAGACCGCCGCCAAGAGCCTGCGCGATCTGCGCATCGCGGAAGTGGTGAAAATGGACATGAAGGTCGATGGCGGCAAAGTCGTCGCTTTCCGCACCCGGGTCCTGGTGTCCTTCAAGTACGACGCCTGAACATCGGACGTCACCAACCCGGAGGTCCGCTGCAACGTCTGGGACCAAAAGCGATGACCGGCTGCCCGGCCACGAACCGGTGCCTCGTTCGTTGCAGGGAACTCCGGCAAGATGATCGGAAAGGAAGACTCATGAAATTGATCGCCCGCGTTCTTGTTTTCGGAGTCCTGCTGAGCATCGGCTCCGCCCGCGCGTTGACGGTGGCGTATACCACGGAAGGCCCGATGATGAGGGATGCGCGGCTTGCAAAATTCGTTGGCCCCCAGATCGGAGGCCCGATCGGCGCGCTTTCCGACCTGGACAAGGGCGGCACGCATCGGCTGTCGGTGCGCCTGAACTCGAAGTATTTTTCCGAAGACAAATCCTTCCTTTACCTTGTCGAATTCGACGTCCAGCAGCGCGTCACCGATCGCGACAGCGGCAGGGTGCTTTTTGCCACGCTCGCCAAGTGGTATTCGTGGGGAATCGTTCCTTCGGAGACGGAATTGCGCAAGAACATTGCGGAACTCATCAGCAGCAAGGTCAATACCTGGACCCCGGAGTGAAAGGACAAGAGCGAGGACTCGGTGCTCGGTGCTCGGTGCTCGGTGCTCAGTGCTCAGTGCTCAGTGCTCAAAGCAAAATTTTCCCTTCTCTGTGAACTCCGTGTTGGTTCCGGCATAACGTTGCGCCGCCGCGAAACATTAGCCTTCACCGCAACAAGCCTCTTCGTGGCGTGTTGTCTCTGTGGCAAAATGAGTTTCGTTTCCGCATGACACTGGTCGGCGGTGTTGTCTTTCTGGTCCCCCGTTTTGGAGATGCCGATATGGCCAAGAAACTGTCGCCCGAAGAGGCCGCCGTGATGATCATCCGGCGCCGTCTTCAGCAAGTCGAGGCCGCGAAAAAGGAGTCGCGGCGCAGCCACGAACCGGAGAAGCCGCGCGCGAGCAAGACACATCCCGCGAAACCTTCCCGCGCCCGGCGCTGAGGACGCTCCCGCAGGTCAGCCCCATACCAGCCGTGCACTGGAAGTTCGATCAGGGCTTCCCCGATGGTTCCGCAGCCCGGCTTTCCAGAATCGGCTACCAAGCCACATCTGATCGGGCGATTACGCCGTGAACAAGATCTACATCCACGACCAGTTGATCCGGTTCTCCCATTGCGATCCCGCCGGCATCGTGTACTTCCCGCGTTTCTTCGATCTCGCGCATGCGACGATGGAGGACTGGTTCGCAAGTGGCGTCAACCATCCGCTGCCCGGTCTCATCCGCGACAGGCGCATCGGTACGCCGACGGTGAGCATCCAGTGCGACTTCGCGTTGCCGCTCAGGATGGGAGACACGCTGCGTTTCGAACTGCGGGTTCCCAAAATGGGCAACGCCTCGGTGCAGCTTGCATACAGCGGCAAGAAGGACGGCGTTGAGCACCTCATGATCCAGCAGACCATCGTCTTCATGGCTCTCGACGCCGGCCGCACCGTGCCGATCCCCGAAGATCTGCGACCGTGGATCGAAGAATACCTGGTGGGATGAGGCGAGTGCTGGGTGCTGCGTGCTATGCGCCGGGTATTCGCGATACCCGGTACCGGCGCTTACCAGTCTGATACGCTCTGTTGATTGTTCAGGGAAGAGACCATCATAAAGATCAGGATCGCTGCCCACTTGTCCCCGACCTCCCGGGTCATGCTCGCGTTAGCCTGCCTGTTGTGGCCGGCGCTGCTGCTGGCACACATCGGGCAAGGCGACATCTCCGGCGGTTTTATCGCCGGCGTGGCGCACCCGGTACTCGGGCCCGATCACGTCGTAGCGATGGTGGCGGTGGGCATATGGGGCGCCCAGCTCGGCGCGCCGGCAATCTGGGTGCTTCCGGTGACCTTCCCGATCGTCATGGCTTTCGGCGGCGTGCTGGGCGGTTTCGGCGTTCCCATTCCCGGAATCGAAATAGGCATTGCCGTTTCGGCGATCGTCCTCGGAGGCATGATCGCCATTGCCAGGCGCCCGCCGCTCTGGGTTGCCGCAATAGTCGTCGGGGTTTTCGCAATATTCCACGGCCATT
>DASYUW010000016.1:0-14465 GCA_036000845.1 Burkholderiales bacterium | reverse complement strand
GGAACCTGCTCCGCCTGCGCGCTCGCGCTCCGCAGGTGCGGCTGAAGCCCCAACTAAGGAGCGTAACAACGCAGGCGCCGCACCTGGCACAACCCAATGACATTTCGACTCTTTCGAGGGACCGGGCGATTCGGGCCGATGTCAGCGTCGGCTCCTTCTTATGTGCGCTCCGGACTCGGCGAGCGTAGCTTCGGGGCGGGCAGGAGCGCATGGAGGCTGTGTCAGTCAATGTAAACGGAGCGCTTGTACGGCTGCTCCCGCAAACGGGCGTACCGCTAACGAGTCACAGCCGTCCGGCTACACGGCGTCCTCGCCGTCTTGCCCTCGACCCGAATCGCCACGGTCGCGCATGCGGGACTCATGCAGAGCTTCCCTGAACACGGCTTGCCTCCTGGCGCTGCATCACATCACGCAACACCGCCTCGAAATCGTCGAACACGTTGTCCCAGTCGATGCGCTCGGCGCTTGCACGCGCCTGCACGCGCAACGATGCAGCGCGTCCGGAATCGGCGGCAATCGCAGTCGCCAGCCCGACGAACGCCTTGTCATCGTCGAACGGTGCCAGCAAACCGCTGCGTTCGTGGGCGAGGTACTGTTGCGCGGCCGCGTAGTCGTAAGCCACCACCGCCAAGCCGCTGGCCATGGCTTCGAGCGTGACGTTTCCGAAGGTCTCGGTCAGGCTCGGGAACAGGAAGATGTCGGCGGAGGCGTAATGAGCGGCCAAGTCCTCTCCGGTGCGCGTGCCCGCGAATACGATATCCGGATAGCGAGCGGCAAGCACGGCCCGTTCCGGGCCGTCCCCGACCATGACCAAGCGCGCCTCCGGTACACGCGTGCACATGCCCGAGTATGCTTCAGCCAGCAGTTTGAGGTTTTTCTCACGGGCGATCCTGCCGACATAGAGCGCCACCGGCTCGCCGTCCGCCGCGCCCCAGTCGCGACGCAACTGTGGACTTCTGCGTGCCGGGGAGAACAGCCTGGTATCGACGCCGCGCGAAACCACACGCAGGTTTTCGAACCCCTGGGTCGCCAGTTCGCGGCGTAGGTCTTCGGTCGGTACCAGCGTAGCCTGTGCCCTGTTATGGAACTTGCGAAGATAGGCGCTGATTGGCTTTTTCAGAAAACCCACCCCGTAGTGCTGGCTGTAGCTATGGAAGTTGGTGTGAAAGCCGGTGGAAACCGGAAGTTTCAGCTTGATCGTCGCTGCCAGCGCCGACCATCCCAGAGGTCCCTCGGTGGCGATGTGCACGGCGTCGGGTCGTTTCAGCGACCAAAGACGGAGCAACGCCTGTTTCGCCGGCAGGCCGAATCTCAGTCCTTGATAACGCGGCATCGGGACGCCGGCGCTGAGTACTTCTTCGAGAAGAACGTCGCACGCTGGAGTCTCCGTTGCGCGCTGGCGCGGGCGAATCAGCTGGATCCGATGATTGCGCCGCTGCAGCCCGTCGACGATGCGTGCGAGCGTCATCGCGACACCGTTCACCTCGGGGGGATAGGTCTCCGTGACAACTGCTACCCGCAAGGATGAAGGTGAGGCTGGAAGCTCCTGAAAATCAAACACATTGTCATTCATGCACCACGAACTTTGCCGTCCCAGAATGAAACTGCGATGACGATTCGATGACAATCGTGTGACAACGGCACCGGGGATGGCGCCGGTTCGGGAGCGGGATCAGCCGTACAGCACCAACAGCCAGACCACCGCGACGTTGATCAGGGAAAACAGCACTGCGGCGCTGCCGATGTCCTTGGCGCGCTTGGCGAGACGATGATGCTCAAACGACACCCGATCCACCGTGGCTTCCACCGCAGAATTCAGCAGCTCGACGATCAGCACCACCAGTACCGAGGCGATCATCAGCGCCTTGCCCGTGCCGGATGCCGGAAGGAACAACGCCAGCGGGATCAAGACGCCCGCGAGCCACACTTCCTGGCGGAACGCGTCTTCGTGCCGGTACGCCGCTCTGAGGCCGTCGATCGAATAGAACAGCGCGTTCCAGATGCGCCGCAATCCGGTCTTGCCTTTGTGCGGACTCTCTACTTGACCGGAGTCCATTTGAGGTCGAGTTCGCGCGCGGCCTTGACGTCGTCGAGACGGCCCACCGGAGTGGTGTGCGGCGCGGATTTGACGAGGGCCGGATCGCTGTGTGCCTCGTCCATAATTTCCTTCATCGCAACGACAAAAGCATCCAGTGTTTCCCTTGATTCGGTCTCGGTGGGTTCGATCAGCAGGCACTCCGGCACCAGCAGGGGAAAGTAAGTGGTCGGGGCGTGGAAGCCTTTGTCCAGCAGGCGTTTGGCCACGTCCATTGCGGTGACTCCGGTTTTCTCCTTCAGACCCTTCAGGGTGACAATGAACTCGTGACTGGCGCGCCGCGATTCGAATGCAACGTCGAAACCGGCCTTGCGCAACTGAACCATGAGGTAATTGGCGTTCAACGTGGCAAATTCAGCCACCCGCCGCATGCCATCGCGCCCGAGCATGCGCGCATAAACGTAGGCGCGCAGCAGCACGCCGGCATTACCGCCAAACGCAGACATGCGGCCGATCGACTGTGGGCGGTCTTCCTCCGCAAGCGAGCAAAACCGCTCGCCCTCCTTCGCCACGATCGGAAGCGGCAGGAAAGGCAACAGCCGGCGCGCAACACCTACCGGTCCCGCTCCGGGGCCGCCTCCACCGTGCGGCGTGGCGAAAGTCTTGTGAAGGTTCATGTGGATCACGTCGAAACCCATGTCGCCGGGCTTCACCTTGCCGAGGATGGCGTTCAGGTTGGCGCCGTCGTAGTAGAGCAACCCGCCCGCGCCATGCACGATGTCACGGATGTTCTCAATGGTGCGCTCGAATACGCCCAGAGTGGAAGGGTTGGTGAGCATCAGGCCCGCCGTGCGCGGCCCGACCGCGGCGGCCAGTGCGCCGAGGTCGACGTTGCCTTCGCGGTCAGTCGGCACTTCTGTCACCGTGTAGCCGCACATGGTGGCGGTGGCCGGGTTGGTGCCGTGCGCCGCATCGGGAACGATGATCTCGCTTCGGGCGTCGTCGCCGCGCGCGCGGTGATAGGCGCGGATCATCGCGACACCGGCGAATTCGCCCTGTGCACCCGCCATCGGCGCCAGGCTTACCCCCTCCATTCCGGTCACTTCCCGCAGCATCTCCTGCAATTCGTGCATGCAGGCGAGATAGCCCTGGCCGGTTTCCGCCGGCGCGAGAGGATGACGCGCCAGGAATTCCGGCAACATCGCCAGCGCATTGCATGCCCGCGGGTTGTATTTCATGGTGCAGGAACCAAGTGGGTAAAAATGCGTGTCGATGGAAAAGTTTCTTTGCGACAGGCGGGTGTAGTGGCGCAGGGCATCGAGCTCGGATACTTCCGGCAGCAGAGGCAATTCGCCGCGCAGCAATTCCGCGGGTAGGTCCGCAGCGATTGCCGGCTGCGGCGCCTGTGCGTGGGCGCGGCGCCCGGTTCTGGAATGATCGAAGACGAGCATATTTTTCTGGTTCGGCGAACCGGGCACAGTTCCTGCACGCCCGGAAGCGCACAGGCCAACCGTTGCCCGTTACCGCATTATTTCAGCGCAGCCAGGGCCGCGTCGTAATTCGGCTCGTTGGCGATCTCAGGCACCAGCTCGGAATGGAGCACCTTGTTGTTCTCGTCGAGCACCACCACCGCCCGCGCCGTCAACCCCTTGAGCGGGCCGTCGGCGATGTCCACGCCATACTTGCCGTGAAAATCCCGGCCGCGAAGGGTGGACAGCGTCACCACGTTGTTGAGCCCCTCGGCGCTGCAGAAGCGCGACATTGCGAACGGCAGATCCGCCGAGATAATCAGCACCACGGTGTTGTTCATCCCCGAAGCCTTCTGATTGAACACGCGCGTGGACTGCGCGCAGGTCGGCGTATCCAGACTCGGCACGATGTTCAGAACTTTGCGTTTCCCCGCGTAGTTCTTCAGCGACACATCGGCAAGGTCTTTGCCGGTCAGGCTGAAATCGGCCACGACGTCGCCTTTCTTTGGCAGCTTTCCGGCCACGGCGACGGGTTTGCCCTTTAGCGTTACGGTTGCCATCTGACTCTCCTCAAGTAAATCCTGCTTGTGAATTGCAGTTTCAAATGCCTGCTGCCGCGGCAAGCGCCGCGGCATAGACATCGAGATCGTCTTCGGTCTTGGTCTCGGTGGCGCAGACCAACAGCGCTGACCGGAGTTCCGGGTAATCGCGGGAAACATCATGGCCGCCAAGGATACCGCGTGAGCGCATGTGCGCGAGCACTCGGTCGGCCGGCCGCGGCAGCCGGATCACAGCCTCGTGGAAAAACGGGGCGCTGAAAACCCGCTGCACGCCTGGGATGCGCGTAATCTTCTCCAACAGCAATCTGGTATTGGCATGCGATTGCGCAGCCACGTTTTTCAGTCCCTGGGCGCCGAGCATCGCGACGTAGATCGTCGCGGCTGTAACTGCCAATCCCTGATTGGTGCAGATGTTCGATGTGGCCTTGGAACGGCGGATGTGCTGTTCGCGCGCCTGCAGCGTCAGGGTAAATCCGCGCCGTCCTTCGACGTCGACCGTGCCGCCGACTATGCGGCCGGGCATCTGCCGCACCAGCGCCTGCTTGCACGCCATGAATCCGAAATAGGGTCCGCCGTTGGCGAGCGGCACGCCCAGCGGCTGACCTTCTCCGACCGCGATTTCGGCGCCGTGGCTGCCCCATTCGCCGGGAGACTTCAGCAGCGCCAGCGTCGTCGGGTTGACGCAGGCAATCGTCAATGCGCCGCGTGCGCGCGCCCAGTCGGTCAGGGCATCCGCCGCTTCGAGCACACCGAAGAAATTTGGCTGCGCAACCACCAGTGCCGCGAAGTCCGCCTTGCCCAGCGACTCCAGTGTCGCGATGGATACGCGGCCATCTGTCGACGAGTACGGCACTTCGACCAGTTCGATGCTTTGATTGGAAACGATGCTGGCTACCACACGCCGGTATGCCGGATTCACGCCGGCTGGTATCAGCACGCGTCGCGCCGATTTGTGCAAGCGCACCGCCATCAGCACCGCCTCGGCAAGCGCGGAAGCGCCGTCGTAGAGGCTGGCGTTGGTGGCATCGAGCCCGGTGAGCGCGGCCATCATGCTCTGGTACTCGTAGAGCAGTTGCAGCGTGCCCTGGCTCGCCTCCGCCTGATACGGCGTGTAGGCGGAATAAAACTCCCCGCGGGTGGCGATCTGCCAGACCGCGGCGGGAATGTGATGTTCGTAAGCACCGGCACCGATAAAGTTGAGCATCGTCCGGTCCTGGCGCGCTCGTTCGTGCATCAGGCGCGTGACCTGCATTTCGTTCATGCCTTCCGGGATGCCCGCCAGCCCGTCACTCTTTAGGCTTTGCGGAATCTCGTCGAACAATTGCTCGATGGTCGAAACGCCGATCGCCGCGCACATGGCGCGGATGTCTTCTTCTGTGTGGGGAATGAAGGGCATGTCAGTTGCGCGAGGCGTGACGCGCGAAGGGTAAAGGGTAAAACGGCGAAGCCCCGGCCAAAAGGCGCGCTGATGCTTGGGTCTCGGGCAATGCGCCTTTCGCCTCTCGCCTCACTCTCAATGCGCTTCCGCTACGACCAATTTCTGATAACCCACCGCGTCCAGCAACGCTTCCAGTTCGGCCGGGTTGCTGGGCTTGAGACGGAACATCCAGGCGTCGTATGCGCCCTCATTAATTTTCTCCGGCGCGGTTTCCAGATCGCCGTTCACCGCCACGACCTCCCCGGAAATCGGTGCATAGATGTCGGAGGCGGCTTTCACCGATTCAACCACGCCGCATTCCTCGCCTTTCTTCAGCTTGCGGCCGAGCGCCGGATTTTCCACGAACACCAGATCACCCAACAGATCCTGTGCGTGATGCGTGATGCCGACGGTCACGGTCCCGTCGGCCTCGGGCCGCGCCCATTCGTGGCTGTCTGTGTATTTCAGATTGGCGGGAATCGACATGAATGCTCCTGATGTTCAACGGATCGAAGAAGAAAGGCCGGCGACCAGACTGCGTCCGTTGCGCACGAAGGGATATTTTACCGTTCTTGCCGGCAGCCACTTGTCGCGGACCTTCACTTTCGCCGATTCCCCGGCTTGCACGCCGATCGGCAAGCGCGCCAGCGCGATCGAAGTGTCCAGCGTGGGCGAGAAGCTGCCGCTGGTGATCTCACCGGGACCGCTGCGCGTCTCGACTTCCTGGTGTGCGCGCAGCACGCCACGCTCAAGCAGCACCAGCCCTAGCATCTGCGCGCGCGGTGGTGCGGCCAGCAGTACCGCCCTGCCGATGAAGTCGCGCTGACTTTCCAGGTCTACGGTCCATTTCAGACCGCACTCCAATGGGGTCACGGTTTCATTCATGTCCTGGCCGTAAAGGTTCATTCCCGCCTCCAGGCGCAGCGTATCACGCGCGCCCAGGCCTGCCGGGCCTACGCCGGCATCGAGCAGCGCCTGCCACAGGCCTGGCGCTTCAGCGGCCGGCAGCATGATCTCGAAGCCGTCCTCGCCGGTGTAGCCGGTGCGGCCGAAGAAAAACGCACCCCACTCTGCGGCGAAGAAAGGTTCCAGCGCCGCGGTCGCCGGTTTCGATTGCGGCAGCGCCTGCCACACTTTTGCGCGCGCCGCCGGCCCCTGCACCGCGATCATTGCCAGGTCCCGTCGCGGCGTGATCGTCACGGCGGCGGCGCGCGCACTTTGCGAAGACATCCAAGCCAGGTCCTTGTCCGCGGTAGCGGCGTTCACCACCAAGCGAAAGTGTCGCGGGTCCAGAAAGTACACGATCAGATCGTCGAGAACGCCGCCGGAGTCGTTGAGCATGCACGAGTAAAGCGCCTTGCCCGGTACCTGCAGGCGATCCACGTTGTTGGCGAGCAACTGCCTCAGAAAAGTGCGGGCGCCTTCGCCATCCACGTCCACCGCCAGCATGTGCGAGACGTCGAACATGCCGGCGTCCTTGCGCACCCTGTGGTGCTCTTCGATCTGCGAGCCGTAGTGCAGCGGCATTTCCCACCCGCCGAAGTCCACCAGCTTTGCGTTGAGCGCGCGATGAACGGCGTTGAGCGGGGTCGGCTTCAGCATCGCGGGCAACTCAAGGATAGAACAGGTAAAGACGATAACCGGCGGCACGCAGACCGCCGGTGTCCAGAAACAGCCGGATCGGCAACTCTGCCCCCGCTTTCAGTCCATCGCCTGCGTCCATCCACTGCAGGTACTCCGCCGGAAGAAAAACGCGGCGCGCAATGGTCTGTTCCTGCGAATTGGTCAGCGTCAGCTCGAACGCCGGATAGTCCTGCTCCACTGGCGCACGATTGCGTACCGCGACCAGCAGCTCGATCTCGCTGGGGCGGGCCGGATCGGGAGCCTTCAGATCCGAGGCTTCGATATGCAAGAAACTCGACAGCCGGGGCAGCGCCACTGTGCAGACCAACCATTCACACGCCCGCTCGTAATACACCCGGGACTGCGGAACCAGTACCATCAGCTCGGTGCGAAACGCGTACGCCCCCTGTAGAGCGAGCAGGGCGATCAGCAGCAACGACAGGCTCAGCCACAGACCGGTACGGCTCGACGCCTGCGGCATCCTGAATTCCCATTCATACAGGCTCGCCGCCGGATCCGGGCGCGACACCGCCGCCGCCGGTCTTTCTTTCGACCGCACCGGGGTTTGCGTTGGCGTCGATTTCTCTACGGGCGGCGCTGCCTGCGGCAATTCGGATTGCGTCGGGAACGGCGCTTTGCGTTCCGGAGCTGCCTGCTGAGGCGCCTGGGCGGTGAGCGTCGCGAAGGCATCGAACACCTGTTTGCATTGGCCGCAGCGCACCTGGCCGCTGGAAGCCTGGAGTTGCTGGGTGGTCACACGGAAAGTAGTGCCGCAGTGCAGGCAACGCGTGTACAGGTTCATGGCACCCGCTTCATTTGAGTCTCTTGCCGCACAATCTGATCCATCCCTGCTCCTCGACGGGGGGCTCCATATCGAACCATTCCGAATAGGCATCGGCAACGGCCCTTGCCTGCGGCGCCAGGATTCCGGACAGCACCGCATGTCCGCCCGGCACGGTCAACTCCGCGAGCAGCGGTGCCAGTATTTTGAGCGGATTGGAGAGGATATTGGCCATGACTACATCTGCCGGTGGCAGTCGCGGTCCATCGGCACCAACGAAGGTTGCAGCCACTCGATTCTGGTCGGCATTGTAACGGCTGGCGACCAGCGCCAGCGGATCGATGTCCACGCCAACCACACGGCCGGCGCCGAGTTTCGCCGCAGCGATGGCAAGGATGCCGGAGCCGCAGCCATAGTCGATCACGCTGCTGCCAGGGAACAGATGCCGATCCAGCCAATCCAGGCACAGCCGGGTGGTCGGGTGGCTGCCGGTGCCGAAGGCGAGCCCCGGGTCGAGTACGATATTGATGGCGGAGCCATCCGGCGCGGCGTGCCAGCTCGGCACGACCCACAGCCGTGCCGACACCCGCATTGGCGCGAACTGGTTCTGGGTGAGTTTCACCCAGTCCTGCTCAGGGACTTTCGCGGTGCGATATTCTGGGAGCGGATCAATGCCGGCGACTGCGCAGGCGCGGCCGAGCGCTGCGGCCGCGTCGGTGTCGGAATCGAATAGAGCAATCATGCGATTGGAGCCGTAGGCCAGCTCGGCCTCTTCGCCCGGTTCCTGGAAGATCGGGGTTTCCTGATCGGTACCGGCCCGCGCGTCGGCCACGTCCACGGAAATGGCGCCGGCTTCGAGTAGCGCGTCCGACAGCGCCGTCGCCTGCGCGGCATCGAGCGTGAGTTCAAGCGCAAGCCAGGCGATGCCACGCACCTCCGCAGAATCCGCCGCTACTCCACCTTGCCGTACTTGGCGAGCTTCTCTTCCAGGTAATGGATACTGGTGCCGCCGCGCATGAATGCGGTGTCCAGCATCAACTCCTGGTGCAGCGGCAGGTTGGTCTGAATGCCCTCGACGATCATTTCCGAGAGGGCGACGCGCATGCGCGCGATCGCCTGGTCGCGGGTATCGCCGTAGGCAATGACCTTGGCGATCAGGGAATCGTAATACGGCGGAACGAAATAACCGTGGTAGACGTGCGAATCCACGCGGATCCCCGGCCCGCCCGGCACGTGCCAGGAGGTGATGCGGCCCGGCGACGGCGTGAACTTGTAGGGATGCTCGGCATTGATCCGGCTTTCGATAGCGTGCCCGCGAAACGCGATGTCTTTCTGCCGGAACGGCAGTTTCTGTCCCGCGGCCACCAGGATCTGGGTCTTCACGATATCCACGCCGGTGATCATCTCGGTCACCGGATGTTCCACCTGTACGCGGGTGTTCATCTCGATGAAGTAGAACTCGCCCTTCTCGTAGAGGAACTCGAAGGTTCCCGCGCCGCGATAACCGATCTTGCGGCACGCCTCGGCACAGCGCTCGCCGATGCGGACGCGCTCCTTCAACGGTATCAGGGGCGCTGATGCCTCCTCGATGATCTTCTGGTGACGTCGCTGCATCGAACAATCGCGGTCGCCGAGAAAGACTGCGTTGCGGTGTTCATCGGCGAGCACCTGGATCTCGACGTGACGGGGAGTTTCGAGGAACTTCTCCATGTACACCGTCGGGTTGCCGAATGCGGCCTTCGCTTCCTGCCGGGTCATCGTAACCGCATTAACCAGTGCCGCCTCGGTATGCACCACCCTCATGCCGCGTCCGCCGCCGCCGCCGGCCGCCTTGATGATCACGGGGTAGCCGATCTTGCGCGCCACCTTGACGATTTCCTGCGGCTCGTCGGGCAACGCGCCTTCGCCTCCGGGTACCACCGGCACGCCGGCCTTGGTCATCGCCTGCTTGGCGCTCACCTTGTCGCCCATCAGCCGTATTGTGTCGGGCCTCGGCCCGATGAACACGAAGCCGCTTTTTTCCACCCGCTCGGCAAAGTCGGCGTTCTCGGACAGAAAGCCGTAGCCCGGGTGGATCGCCTCGGCATCGGTTACTTCTGCAGCGCTGATGATCGCCGGCACGTTCAGGTAGCTTTCTGACGAGGCGGCCGGGCCAATGCACACCGACTCGTCGGCAAGACGCACGTACTTGGCGTCGGCGTCGGCCACCGAGTGCACCGCGACCGTCTTGATGCCCAGTTCACGACAGGCGCGCTGTACGCGCAGAGCAATCTCGCCGCGGTTCGCAATAAGGATTTTTTCGAACATGGAAAACTTTGCGCGCGCCGACTGGAAAATAACCAGGCCGGCAGGTCGACGCTCAACCGACCAGGAATAGCGGCTGGCCGTACTCGACCGGCTGGCCGTTCTCCGCCAGCACGGACTTGATCACGCCACCCTGGTCGGCCTCGATTTCATTCAACAATTTCATTGCCTCAATGATGCATAGCGTATCGCCGGCATTGACCGTTTGTCCGATTTCCACGAACGGCTTGGCGCCGGGTGCCGACGAGCGATAGAACGTGCCGACCATGGGGGATTTCACCACGTGCCCTTCGGGCTCGGCCGGGACTTCTGGCACCGCTGCCGGTGCGGCCGCTGCCACCGCAGGAGCCGCCGTCATCATGGTCGCGGATTGTGGCATCGCCATCACCGCAGTCTGCACCGCATTGCCGGCGCGGCTGATGCGTACTTTTTCCTCGCCTTCGGTGATTTCCAGCTCGCCGATTCCGGACTCCTGCACCAGGTCGATCAGCTTCTTGAGCTTCCTCAAGTCCATATAGGCAGGCCTCTATTTCCTGGCTTTATAGGTCAGCGCGCACTGCAACGCGTACTCATAGCCTGGCGATCCCAGCCCGCAGATCACCCCGACAGCCTGGTCGCTGAAGTAGGAGTGGCGCCGGAAGGGCTCTCGCGCGTGCACGTTGGAAAGATGCACTTCGATGTAGGGAATGCGCACCGCGGCAAGCGCATCGCGCAGCGCCACGCTTGTATGGGTAAATGCGGCCGGATTGATGATGACGAAATCGACGCCGGCGGGGCCGGCTTTCTGGACGTGCTCTATCAGCTCAGCCTCGGAATTGCTTTGGAAGCTGTCGAGTTTGGCCCCGGCTTTCAGCGCCTGCGCCAGCAGACGCTTTTCGATATCCTGCAGGGTTTCCGCGCCATAGATCTCCGGCTCGCGAGAGCCGAGAAGATTAAGGTTGGGACCGTGCAGAACGAGAACCTTTTTGGGGCGTACAGGGCCTGAGGAAGCCGCCTTGCCACCCTTCGAGGCGATTTTCATGGCGGCAAGTTTGCCGCAGTTTCCGCGATTTTGTCCAGTTTTGACGGGATTTTGGCCCATTCGACAGGCCTGGATCCTGCAGTTCGGGACTGCTGAACCTAGGGCTTGGACGCCTCCAGGTCGATCTTGGGGTGTTGCGCTGAGCGAACCCTTATATCCCTTGCCAGAGCTCGCATGAACCCGGAACTTTAACCCAGTTCATGGAAATTGGCCACGTATCGCAACACGTTCAGAGCGAAATTTACATAGCCAACTGGATGATTGCTGTCAGTTTTTGCTCGTTCAGCCCACCAAGCTCGGTGCCAACCAACCGGCCCTTGCGGTCCACGATGACTGTGAAAGGCAGGCCACCACGTTCGTTACCGGCCATCCTGCCGAGTTCGATCGCGTCCATTTCGCCGATCAGGACCGGATAGTTCATGCGGTACTTGGCGGCAAATTCGCGCACTTTCGCGGGGTTATCAATGGCAATCCCTACAAATTGCAGCCCTTGGTTGCCAAACTTTTCCTGCATTCGGACGAACCCCGGGATTTCCTCCAGGCACGGTGGGCACCAGGTTGCCCAGAAATTCACCACCACGAGCTTGCCGCGCCATTGCGCCAATGCCTGGGATTTGCCTTCCATGTCCGGAAGCGAGGCCGCCATCAGCCGGGCCACATTGCCCGACTCCGGTGCCCCGCCCCGGTTCCAGGGGTTCAGCCAGAATCCCGCCGCGAGCGCCAAACCGGCAGCGACCATGAGAAGCGCGTTCCGGCCGGTTCTTTTCATCGCGACGGGGCCGCGTCCTGCGACCGCGATAACAGATTCGAGCCATTGCCTGCGGATATGATGGTTTCACCGGACGATCGCGCTGGAACGAGCTGCGCCGTTTGCGTCACCGGGATGTAGCACACGCCGACATCCGCGCAACCCTGGGATACAGCCCTGAGCGTAAAGCCGCCGGCCGATTTCACCGGCAGCCTGATGACCAGCTCACCGCGATAGGTTTCGACCCGCCCGAAGAATTCGTCGTCTTTGATTTTGCCGGGCGGAAACTGCGCTTCGCCGAGTCCGGCCGATTGCGGAATCGCGGTGAACCTGAACTTGTCGCGATACATGTAATAGCCGTCGGCGATGCGATAGCGCACCTCCACGAGGCCGGGTTCGATGAGCCTGGCCGAGAACCGGAACGCCTGCTCCGGCGCCAGCAGGTTGTCGGCAGCGGCCGCCGATAGCGCACATACGGCGCAAGTCACCAGCAGCAGTACGGCAAGAAATCTTGCGGCGATGCGCAGATTCATCCGGCAGGGAAAAGGTGCGTTATTCGGCGGTGGATTCGGCAGCGACCCAGCCCAGATATTCGCCCAGACCGGCCACCACAGGGACACTGACGATCTCGGGAAGTTCATATGGGTGGTTGGCGCGGATCGCGGCCTCGACGCGCGGATAACGCGAAGCCACCGTCTTGATCAGCACCGGTACCTCGGTTGCCGTCTCGATCCTGCCGTGCCAGCGATAGACCGATGAGCACTGTGCCAGCACGTTGACGCAGGCGGCGAGCCGCTGCTCCACCAGCAACTGCGCCAGTTTCTTGGCCGCCGCAAGGTCCGGCAAATTGGTCAACACCACGATGACTTCGCCACCAGCGCCGGACACGTCATTCTCCAGAGGAAAGTACTCCGGGCAGTTACGCCGCGCAGGCCGCTGCGGATGCGTTTTTCACGTCGACCGCGCCCGCACGGCCACGACGCCCTGTGCGATCGACGGATAGCGCAGCCTCACCCGCAACTCTTTTTTCAGGCGGCGATTGGCAAGGCGCCGGGATTCGCGCATGAACGACAGCGTGTTTTCCGGAATTTCCTGCTCCGCGGCTTCGCGACTGATCCGCGGCGGATGCGGCAGACCGAACTGGTCCGCGACCAGGTCGAAGTAGTCACCCATTTTCATCCAGGAGTCGTCGGAAGCGTTGTACGCGCGCCCGCTGCGGCCGCGACTCAATGCCGCCATCACGGTGCGGGCGAGGTCATCGGCATGAATGTGATTTGTATAAGGATCCTGCGCGGTATCAAGTGCCGGTATACCGGCCTTGAGTCGTGCAAGAGGCAAGCGCTCTGCGGCGTAGATCCCCGGCACGCGCAGAATGCTGACGTGCACACCGGTCTCCGCGCCCCACGCACGCAGTTGCCGTTCGGCATCCAGGCGGCGCCGGGCGCGATCGCTCGAGGGCTGCGGCCTTCGAGTCTCGTCCACCACCGCGCCGCCGCAGTCTCCATAGACGCCGCTGGTGCTGATGTACACCATTCGCTGTGGTAGACTGCCGCCCTTTGCGAGTGCCCGAACCAGGTTGGCGGTGCGCGTGTCGCGCGTTCCCGATCCCGGCGGCGGGGCGAAATGCGCCACGTCCTGCGCCAGGCCGGCGAGCCGGTCCAGCGTCTCCGGACGATCCAGATCTCCAGCCACCGGAACGATCCCCTCGGCACGAAGCAGCGCATGCCGGTTCTCCGAGTGGGTCAGCGCGTAGATGCGCCAACGCCCACGTAGCGTGCGTACCATGCGCAGTCCGACGTCGCCACAGCCGATGATCAACAACCTTCTCATGCCAGCATTTTAACCCTGAGCCCCGCCCCAGCGTCCGCGAACCGCCATGCCCCACCAGGTCACCATCAAACCCAGCAATCACGTTTTCACTGTCGGCGAAGGCGAAACCGTGCTTGCTGCCGCCCTGCGCGAAGGCTTCACGCTTCCCTATGGCTGCCGCAACGGTGCCTGCGGTGCCTGCAAGGGGAAAGTCCTCGAAGGCAAGGTGGATTATGGCAATCCGCAGCAGCACGTCCTCGCCGACTTCGAGAAAAACGCGGGGCTGGCGCTGTTTTGCCAGGCCAAGCCGTTGACCGACCTGGTGATCGAAGCACGCGAAATCAGCGGAGTGGGCCAGCTCGAGATCCGCAAGCTGCCCTGCCGGGTTCAGGAAATGCGCAAGGTCGCTCCCGACGTAATGGTGCTCAAACTGAAGCTGCCGGCGAACGAGCGCCTGCAGTTCCTGGCCGGGCAATACATCGACATCCTGATGAAGGACGGCAAGCGCCGTGCCTACTCGATGGGCAATCCGCCGCATGACGACGAATACATCGAGTTGCACGTGCGCAACATGGCCAACGGCGCCTTCACCGACTACGTGTTCAACAGAATGAAGGAAAAGGACATCCTGCGTTTCGAAGGGCCGCTGGGCACGTTCTTCATGCGCGAGGATTCCGACAAGCCGATCATCTTCGTGG
>DASYUW010000015.1:0-16906 GCA_036000845.1 Burkholderiales bacterium | reverse complement strand
TGCGGCGAAGAGGGGGGTCAAGCTCATCGTCGCCGACCCGCGTCGCTCGGACCTGGCGCGCCACGCGACGCATTTCCTGCAGTTCAAGCCGGACACCGACGTGGCGCTGCTCAACGCCATGATGCACGTCATCGTGCACGAAGGGCTGGTGAACGAGGCTTTCATCGCCAGCCGCACCATCGGTTACGACGACCTGAAAAAGAACGTCGAGGGCTACAGCCCGGAACAGATGGCGCCCGTGTGCGGTGTGCCGGCGCAGATCATCAGGGAAGTGGCACGGCTGTACGCGAGCTCGAAGGCTTCGATGATTTTCTGGGGAATGGGCATTTCCCAACACGTGCACGGCACCGACAATGCACGCTGTCTGATCGCGCTGGCGCTGATGACCGGGCAGGTCGGGCGGCCGGGTACCGGGCTGCATCCCCTGCGCGGGCAGAATAACGTGCAAGGCGCCTCCGACGCGGGATTGATCCCGATGATGTTTCCCGACTACCACCGCGTGGACAATGCCGAGTTCCGCGGGCAGTACGAGAAGCTGTGGAGTGTGGCGCTCGACTCCAAACCGGGACTGACAGTGGTCGAGATCATGAACGCCGCCAGGAAGCGCGAGATCCGCGGCATGTACATTATGGGCGAGAACCCGGCGATGTCCGATCCGGACCTCGATCACGCGCGGGAGGCGCTGGCGGCCCTCGACTGGCTGGTGGTGCAGGATATATTCCTGACCGAGACGGCGTATCTCGCCGATGTCGTGCTGCCGGCATCCGCCTGGCCGGAGAAGACCGGAACCGTAACCAATACCGATCGCATGGTGCAACTCGGCCGGCGCGCGCTCGACATGCCCGGCGACGCGCGCCAGGACCTGTGGATCATTCAGGAACTGGCAAGGCGGTTCGGGCTGGACTGGCGCTACCAGGGGCCGGAAAGCGGCGTGGCGGAGGTGTTCGACGAGATGCGCCGCGCGATGCATTCGATCGCCGGCATCACCTGGGAGCGGCTGGAGCGCGAAAGTTCGGTGACCTATCCCTGCGAACGTGAAGGCGACCCCGGCGAACCTGTGGTCTTCACCGATCACTTTCCGACACCGAATGGCCGCGGCAAGTTTGTGCCCGCCGACATCATCCTTGCCGCGGAGCGCCCTGATGCGGAATTCCCGCTGGTGCTCATCACCGGGCGGCAGCTCGAACACTGGCACACCGGCGCGATGACGCGCCGCGCTTCGGTGCTCGACGCGATCGAACCGGATCCGGTGGCCTCTTTTCATCCGCTGGATCTGGCGAAACTCGGCGCCAAGCCGGGAGATGTCGTGACGGTGGAATCGCGGCGCGGCAGGATCGCGCTCTACGCCCGTGCAGACGATGGCACGCCCGAGGGAGCAGTGTTCATCCCGTTCTGCTACTACGAAGCGGCGGCGAACCTCCTTACCAATCCAGCGCTCGATCCAATCGGCAAGATTCCAGAGTTCAAGTACTGTGCAGTGAAAGTGACGCGGGGCGGCAAGCTCGCTGCACATATGAATTTCGGCTGCGGCAAATCGGTGGCCGCGGCTGCCGGCTGAATCAACGCTGTTCCGGCTTCCGCGTTGCGCCTCGTAGAATGCGTGCGAAGATTCCACTGGGCGGTGTAGACGTGAAAACCATCCTCATCACCGGCGCGGCGGGCGACGTCGGCACGCATCTGCGCAACGAGCTTGCGGACAGCTACGCGCTTCGCCTGTCGGACATCCGGCCGATAAAGAAGCTCGCCCAAGGCGAGACCTTCATGCGCGGCGACTTGGGGCGGCTGTCCGACATGCTGCGGGTGACCAAAGGTGTCGACGCGATCGTGCACCTGGGAGGTTTCGCGGTCGAAGGACCCTGGGACATGATCCTGCGCGCCAACATCGTTGGCTGCTACAACA
The DNA here is from genome assembly GCA_036000845.1 of Burkholderiales bacterium. Lineage (GTDB taxonomy): Bacteria > Pseudomonadota > Gammaproteobacteria > Burkholderiales > JACQAP01 > JACQAP01. The sequence goes on along the minus strand of DASYUW010000015.1, from coordinate 15,006 downwards.
CGTTCGAGGCGGCGCGGGTGAACGGCGTAAAGCGCATCCTGTTCGCTTCCAGCAATCACGCCACCGGCTTTTACCGCCGCAACCAGAAGATCGACCATCGCGTATACCCGAAGCCGGACAGCCGTTACGGTCTGTCCAAGGTACTCGGGGAACAGCTCGGCAGTCTCTACGTCGACAAGTACGGCATGCAGGTGTTCTGCATGCGCATCGGCAACGTGAACCTCGCACCGGCGGACAAGCGCCGGCTGTCGATCTGGATCAGCCCGCGCGACTTCGCACAACTCGTGAAAATCGGCATCGAGCATCCGGACGTTCGCTTCGAGATCGTGTATGGGGTTTCGGGAAACCAGCGCAGTTGGTACGACAATTCCAACGCCGAGCGGCTCGGTTACCGGCCGCAGGACGATGCCGAGGCTTACGCTGCCGCAGTGCTGGCAAGAGAGAAACCCGGCACCGACCCGCGCACCGAGACCTTTCAGGGCGGCACATTCGTGCTGGCAGAGATTGGCGGCGACCCGAGCCGCGCGTTGCCGAAAATCAAGAAGAAAAAGCGATGAGTTGGCATGGCTGGCTGATCTTTTCTATCGTGGCGCTGGCGCTGATAGCCTTCCCGTTGTGGGTATTCGGGCAATTCCTGAGGGCCAGGCGCGAGGAAACCGAAACGGTGCTGCGCAAAGGCCTGACGGCGGAAGCGGAAATAATCGGCTACGCGCCCCATTTGCAGGGCGCAACGGTTCAATACCGGTTTCTCGCCACGGGCTGGGAGAATCCGATCGCCGTTACGCAACGGCTCCCACGAGGCAGCAAGTTCACCGTCGGAGACAAAGTCGCGATACGCTACCTGCCCACGCACCCGCACATTTCAGTGATCGTGCCGGAAGCCCCGCACACGCCGAGGAAAACCTGAAACCAAAAGGCTTACCACGAAGGCACGAAGGACACGAAGACACACGAAGAAAAACAAGACCAGAATAGGAATCGTGACCGAGGGCCGCGCCGCGAAGGCAACCAAATACAGTAGTGTGCCGAGGTGCGAAGAAAGACAAACGCGAACGACACCGTACAGAAAGAGATACTGTATGCTTTCTTCGAGTTCCTTCGTGTTCTTCGTGACTTCGTGGTGAGAAGTTCGCCTTTCGCTAACGCACGGTGCCGCGCGCCGCGACCGGCCAGGTCACCTCGACCCGTTCCCCGCGCACGCCATAGACTTCATCGACCATGTTGCTCACGACGCAGCAGTGGTTGGGTATGACGTGGATGATGTCGCCGACCGCAGGCCGCTCGCGGCAGGCCGACAGATCGATGACGCCGTGCTCCTCCGAGAGGTGCGGAATCGCTGCCTCCGGGTACTCGAGCACGTGGCCGTAACCCTTGACCGTGTACTGGTCCGAGGTCAGCACCTTGGTGCCGGCATCGATGACCGCACGCGTGTCGGTAGGGCGGCTCACCACCGTGGCCCGCACCCGCATCGCACAGTTGTTCCAGGTGGCAGTGCCGGAAGTCACCGTCATCACGTCGTTGTAAATATACGTTCCGGCGCGATGCTCGGTGAGCATCGGGAATTCCTGCACCTTGAAGATGGCGGGCGTGCCGCCGCCGGAAACGACTGGAACGGGAATACCGGCACGTTTGAACAGCGCCAGCGCTTCCTCGAAAAACTGGCAGGACTGTGGCTGGCGGATGGGGAAGGTCATGATGCCCTCGAACCGCATGCGCGGCAGCTTCAACGCGGCGCGGCTCAGGTCGAGTGCAGCCTGAGGGGATTGCACCCCGTTGCGGCCCATGCCGGTGTCGCATTCCACAAGGAATCGCACGTCCACCCCGTGCCGCACGCCAGCCTCGGACAGCCCCTTCGCCACCGCCTCGTTGTCGAGCACGACGGCGAGACGCCTGAGGCGCCTGGTCAGCGCCATCAGCCGGTCGGTCTTCGCGCCGCCGACGATGTTGAACGTCAGCAGCACGTCGTCGGCTACGCCGGCGTCGGTGAACACCTCCACCTCGCCGAGTTTCTGGCAGGTGATGCCGACCGCGCCCGCCTGCATCTGCATCTTGCCGAGCGCCGGAATCTTGTGCGTCTTGATGTGCGGGCGGTTGGCGATGCCGTGGCGCGCCAGATGTGCCTGCACGCGACGGATGTTGTCCTCCATGATGTCGAGGTGGACGGTGACGGCGGGTGTATCGAGTTCGGTGACGGCTTTCATGGAATCTCCTTTTGTCAGAGCCAGGCCGGTACCAGCAGGCGGGGAATGGCGAGAACGGTCCAGGGAGCGAGTGCGCACAGGAAACACACCACCAGAATCGGAATCATCATCAGGTGAAGAAGTTTCTGGATGCGCGATAACGGAATGCCGGCGACTGCGCACGCCGTCATTGCGGACATCCCCAGCGGCGGAGTCAAGAGGCCGAACGCCTGCGTCATCACCACGACCACGCCAAGATGCACCGGGTGGATGCCGACTTCGACCCCGAGCGGATGCAGGATGGGCACGAAGATCAGGATCGCAGGAATGGCATCCATGAAGGTTCCCAGCACGACGTTGAGAACCACGATCAGCAGCATGACTACCAGCTTGTCGCGGGTGAAGCCGAGAATGAAATTGGAGACCATGTCCGGTACCTGGTAATAGGCGAGAATCCAGCCGAAGATCATGGCGCCGCCCACGCAGAACAGGATCTGCGAAAACTGGATCGTGGTCTCGCCGAACAACTTCGGCAGTGCGCTCCAGCGTAGGGTGCGCAACACGAAGAGCGTGACGAACAGTGCGTAGACCGCCGCGACGGCAGCTGATTCGGTCGGGGTGAACACGCCGCCGACCATGCCCGCGACGATGATGACCGGCACGCCCATCGGCCAGGCCGCTTCCTTCAATCCCTGTGCGACGGCGCGCATGCCGAGGAAGCGCGGGTGCTCGCGCGGGAAGTCGTATTTGACCGCGAAAAAGTGAGACTGGATCATCAGCGCCAGTCCCATCAACACGCCGGGAAGAATGCCGCCGAGCAGCAGCGCGCCTGTCGACACCCCTGCCGTCGCGCCGTAGATGACCATCAGGATCGACGGCGGGATCACCACGCCCATGGTCGAGGTGCAGGCGGTCAGGCATACCGAGAATCTTTCGTCGTAGCCGCGGCGCTTCATCGCCGGAAAGAACACGGCCCCGATGGCTGCTGCGTCCGCCGTGCTGCTGCCGGAGATCCCCGAGATGAACATTCCCACCACGACATTAACGTGCGCCAGGCCGCCGCGAAGATGTCCGACCAGCGCCATCGCCAGTTTGACCAGACGCTCCGAGATGCCGCCGTCGCTCATGACGTTGCCGGCGAGAAAGAAGAATGGCAGCGCCAGCAAGGTGAACGTGTTGATGCCGTTGAACATCTGCTGGATCATGACCACGCTGGGAAGATCCGCGACATAGATCACCAATAGCGACGAGAACAACAGTGCGAAGGCGATCGGCACGCCGCACAGCAGCGTTACCGCGAGCGCGATGAAGAGCAGGGCGAGCGGATGCATCAGTCGGTGCGTCCCGCCCAGATCCGACGGCAGTCGCGGATCACGTCCGTGCCGGCGGCGACAACCATCAGCGCGCCGCTGAGGGGGATGACGATGGTGGGAATGAACAGGGTGATGCCCAGAGCCGGTGACAGGCGCTGGATGCAAAGCTGGGAGTAGGTCCAACCTTCAATGACCAGGACCGCTGCCACGCCGAGAACCATCAGGTCCACGGCCAGACGCTGCACACCCGCGGCCCGTCCGGTGAGACGTTCGGCGAGAAAATCGAACGCGAAGTGGCTGCGGCGGCGCACGCAGATGGCGGCACCGATGTAGATGCACCAGGTGAAGGCGAACAGCGACAGCTCCTCGCCCCACAGGAAAGACGTGTCGAAACCATACCTCAGTACGATCTGAAGAAACACGCCGACGGTGATGAACCCGAGGAGCGCGGCCAGCAGCGGCAGCAACCATTGCTCCAGCCGGGCGAGATAGCGTTCCACGCGCACCCGCTTTACCTGGCGCGGCTTCGGATCAGTTCCAGGACGTCGGTCATCTTCAGACTCCTTGCGACTTCCTCCTGGATGGGTGCGATGCGGGCCTCGAACCTGGCGCGCTCTGGAATGACGATCTGTGCGCCTTTTGCCTTCATCCGCTCAATTGCCTGCGCATTGAGTTCCGCGTCCCGGCGCCGTTCGTGGGCGGAAGCACCGCGCGCCGCCTCGAGCACCAGCTTCTGCAGGTCCGGCGGCAGGCTGGCCAGCTTCTTCTCGTTCATGAGCACCAGGCAGATCGAGCGTTGGTGGTCGGTAAGGATGATGGTCTTGGCGGCTTCGTGGTGCCGGTTGGTCTCGATCACGGAAGGCGCGTTCTCGGCGGCATCGAGGACGCCCGATTGCAGCGCCTGGTAAACCTCGCCGAAATTCATGGGTGTCGGGATGGTGCCGAGGGCTTTCCAGACCTTGGCTTCGACCGGGTTGTTCATCACCCGGATCTTGGTGCCTTTCAGTCCCTCGGGGGTGGTCGCGGGGCCGCGGCGGGTGTACAGCGTGCGCACCCCTGCGGAGTAATAGCCGATCACCTTGAGACCGAGATTTTTCCCGGCAAACAGGGCGTCGATTCGATCGTGGAACCTGGGATCACCGAGCACGCGTTCGTAGTGATCGTGATCCTTGAACAGGTAGGGCACGCTGAACAGCGCCAGCTCCGGCACCACGGTGGAGGCATTGGCGACATGGGCCACGCTCGCATCTAGCGAGCCCATGCGCACGCCCTCGATCATCGCGACCTCCGAGCCGAGCTGGGCTGCGGGAAAGACATCCACTTTGATGCGCCCGGCGGAGCGTTCCTCGACCAGCTTGCGGAACATTGTGTGGCCCTCGTCGTACATGGTTCCGATCGGCTGGTCGTGGCCGATGCGAAGGCGGACCTGTTGCGAGAAAGCGGTGGCGGGAACAGACGCAATAGCGGCGAGGGCGACCAGCGCCAGCAACGGAAAACGGTTCATGGGCTCCTCCCCGAACGGGTTCGATCCGGGCCGGCTCTGAACCTGGATCGCTGCTTTTCAAGAGAGTATAGAGCATATGGTATGATGAATCATCTATCCGCATGATCCATATCACTTAAGTGTTTCGTCAGGCGGCTCCGCCGCGAAAGCGCAATCGCTTCACGCACGCGGTCGAGGAACTGGGCAGCCGCATTCTCGGTGGTGATTTGAAGCCCGGCGAGATCCTGCCCAACGAAGCCGAACTCGGGCGCGAACTGGGGGCGAGCCGCACCGTGGTCCGCGAAGCGGTCAAGTCGCTGGCCGCAAAGGGCTTGCTGGAGCCGCGGACCCGCACCGGAACCCGTGTCCTGGAGCCGATCCACTGGAATCTGCTCGACCTCGATGTCCTGGGCTGGCGTTACGCCGCTATGCCGCGCACGCAGTTCTTCCACGAATTGTTTGAAATCCGGAGAATGATCGAACCCGCAGCCGCGGCACTGGCCGCGGAGCGGACAACCGAGGCGGACCTCGCCCTCCTGGAACAGGCGTATCGGGCGATGGAGGCGGTCGATCACCGGAGCGATGCCGCGATCGAGGCGGATCTGCGTTTTCACCGGGCTATCCTGGCCGGCAGCCATAACGATCTGTTGTTGCAGATGGGCGGCCTGATCAGCGTCGGGCTCCTGGCCAGTTTCCGGATATCCACCCGGTCCTACGATGCCGGCTTGCCATTGCATAAACGGGTGCTCGACGCAATCCGCGATCACCATCCGGAGCGGGCTCGTGAGAACATGGCACAGTTGCTGACAAGCACGCGCGAATTCCTGGAACGCGAACTTGCCGGCCCGGTGCACGACGGGTCGGAAGAGCCCTGGACGGCGGCGCGCTGAATCGGCATATGATCAACGGAATTCCTCTGAAAGGAGCACAGATTGCCGAAACCAAACTATCAATTCGAGAAGCGCCAGAAAGAACTGGCGAAAAAGAGAAAGCAGGAAGAAAAGCGCCTGCGCAAGGCAGAGAAGAACGGGGCACCGCCGGCGGACACGCCGGCGCCGGCGCCGACTGAAGGAAAGCCAGACCCGCAGCCCTGAAACGGGGAAGCGGCAGATGCAGATCTGGGTGGACGCCGATCGCGGCCCTCGACGCGCTCAGGAATGCAAGGGAGACAGTGCAATGAAATTCATTCCGGCATTGCTGTGCACCGCGTCGCTTACGGTTTTCTGCGCAGGCATCGCAGTCGCCCAAGACACGAAACCTGGCCAGGACACGAAACCCGCAGCCATCACGGTGCTGGAAGATACCAGTCCGGTCATGTACGGACGGTCGGCGAAAATCAAGGCGACGGTCGGGGCAGTCGATCTCGATGCGCGAGAGATCACGCTGAAAGGACCGAAGGGACGCCTGATCACCCTACGGGTGGAGGAGCGGGTCAGGAACCTGCCGCAGGTTCAGGTCGGTGACGAAGTCATCGTGCGCTATCACGAGTCGGTGGGACTGCAACTGCGCAAGACCGAGGCGAGCGATCCGGTCGCCTTCGAGGAAACGGCGGTGGCCAGCACCGAGACTGGACAGAATCAAGCGTCGGGCGCGGCGAGGCAATTCACTGTTGTCGCTTACGTTGAAGCGGTAAGTCCGAAAGAGAAAACCGTGACGATCAGGGGACCGGACGGAAACCTCGTCGACCTATACGTCCGTGACCTGAACGTACTGGAATCGTTGGCCGCGGGCGACAACGTAGTCGCCACGTACAGCGAGGCCGCGGCAGTTTCGATCGAACTGCCTAAAAAGAAGGAAAAGCCCAAGCCGAAAAGAAGAAAGCAAACCGGCGCGTCCACGCAGTGATCGCATCGAAGCCGTCAATCAGGCTCGAACTTGAGCGCCACGCCGTTGTTGCAGTAACGCAGGCCGGTGGGCTTGGGCCCGTCTTCGAAAACATGCCCTTGGTGGCTGCCGCAATTGGCGCAATGGTATTCGGTGCGCTCCATGAACAGCGTGCGGTCCACCTTGGTTTCCAGCGCGCCGGGAATCGCGGTGAAAAAACTTGGCCAGCCGGTCTTGCTGTCGAACTTCATGTCCGACCTGAACAGCGGCTGACCGCAGCCTGCGCAGGCAAAAGTGCCCTTGCCGTATTCGCTGTTAAGCGGGCTGGTAAATCGGCGCTCGGTGCCTTCCTCGCGCAGCACGCGGTATTGCTCCGGCGTCAGCGCTTTGCGCCATTCCTGGTCCGATTTCTGGACTTTGCTCATCTCTCATTGCTCCGGTGCGACAAGAACATTGTAATGCGCCGAGCGCGCGTCGAACCGGGATAGCAGCTCGCACGCCTTTGGCGGCACCACCGCGGCTTCGAAGTCCTCTCCGGCGAACGCCTTGACGGCATCGAGCGATTCGAACCACATGACGGTGACGAATTCGACGCCTTCAGGTACGTCGCGTCTGAGCAGATGGATGCCGTGGTAACCCTGGATTTCGCGGTGCTCGATTCCTTTGAAGATTTCGCTGCGAAGCATCCTTTCGTAGGCGTCGGCATTCTGCCGGCTGGTCCATCCGTGCCAGATTCTGCTGATCATGGGCGATTCCGTCAGTCGTACGTTCTAGGTTGGCAGATATCGAATCGTAATGCGATCTGCGTCGCCACAGGTGCTGCGCTGCCGCATCACAGGCGCCGTGTTTGCCGCAGCCCGGTGAATGCCACGGACTGGCAGTCTCCCTCCGCGAGTGCTACGCCGAAGCTTATGTTTTTCTGCGCTTTCAAAGCGGCGGGGCGGATGGAGGGAATATGCCCGCGCTTGGTAGCCTGCTACCTGGAAGTACTCTGCTCATCGAGTGGCCGGACAGGCGTTGCAACGGGCGCGCGAGAAGTGTAGCGTGACCGAAAACAAGCATTGCGTTGTCGGTGTCGGACTGGGCGGCCGGCCCGGTTTTTGGCGTGCCGTTCTGTGGTCAAAACAGAAATTTTGATAACAAGCACGGAGGAGGAGCGCGATGGAGTTCAATATCCTGCAGCACTTCAAGGGTCTTGATGAGCTACCCAAGGACCCGTTCAACGGTAACGAAGTCGGCACCTCATTGTTCCTCACCGGGGGCATGGGTCCGAAGATCTCCCAGAAGATGGACGGCTATGCGAAGAAGGCCGGCATCTCCCGACGAAATTTCATCAAGTCTTCCCTGGGTTTCTCGGCGGCGATGCTTGCGGCCAACGAGGTCACGGGAATGAAGTTCTTCGAAGTCGGCGAGGCCGAAGCTGCCGACGCCGGCGCCAAGAACGAAGCCATCCAGGTCGCTCGCGCCAGCAGCGACTTCATCGTCGACGTTCACACGCACGTCTGTACCCGCCCGGGCCACTATCAACTCGGTGTCAACACCACCGAGCGCGGCATGTGGTTCGTGCAGTTACTCGACGACCTCGGCAAGGCCTTCGGCCTGCCGAACGGCACGCGCGACATGAACGTCGAGAACTACGGCAAGCTGATCCTGCAGGAAAGCGACACAACCGTCGGCGTCTTCAACCCGTTCGGCTTCCGCGAGCATTACGGCGGCCAGGACATGATACCGATGGAGTATCAAGTTGGAGTGCGCAACAACTGGCCGAACTCCACCCTGATGCTGGCCGGGGGGCTGACGCCGAATCAGGGCCTGAGCGTCACGCTGGATCGCCTGACCATGTACGTCGAGAAGTACAAGATCTCCGGCCTCAAGCTTTACACGTTCGACGCCACGAAGAAGAAGGGCTGGTGGTTCGACGACGAGAAACTGGCCTACCCGATCTGGGAGAAGTGCCGCAAGCTGGGCGTCAAGAACATCGGCTGCCATAAGGGCATCCCGTTCGGCCAGTTCTATGCGCGCTACGCGCACGCGGAAGATTTCGACGCGGCGGCGGACGACTTCCTCGATCTCAACTTCATCGCCTATCACTCGGCCTGGCCGTATCACAATGAACTGGCCGCGCTGAAGACCTTCAAGCCGCAGCGCAAGAACCTGTACTGCGAAGTCGGCTCGACGTTCGCCGCGACCGTCACCAGCCGGCCGCTGGAGTGCGCGCACGTGATCGGCACCCTGTTGCGCGATCTCGGTCCGGACTATGTGCTGTGGGGCACCGATTCGCTGCTATGGGGCAATCCGCAGTGGCAGATCGAGGCATTCCGGAATTTCCAGATCCCCGATCAACTGGTCGAGGGTCATGGCTATCCGAAGATCACCGACGAAATCCGCCGCAAGGTCTTCGGCGAGAATGCGGCGCGCATCTGGAACATCGACAAGCAGGCTGCGATGCAGGCGAAAGCCGAAATACTGGCCAACAAGACCAGCTTCGCATAGAGCAACCCGGGCATCATCGATGGGGCCGGTTCCAGGCGGGGTCGGCCCCTTTGATTTGGGAAAAACAGAGGGAGACACGAAGTGCCAACGTACGAATACGCCTGCGACCTCTGTCGCGTCATTTATCAGACGCGTCACGGGATCAATGATCCGCGCCCGGAGCATTGCCCCAAGTGCAAAGGCGAACTGCGCAAGGTATTGTCGGCGCCGAGCCTGAATACCCGCAACCACTCCAGTCCGACGCAAGCCAAGTACGCGAAGGTGTCGGAAAGCGACGAAATCGCCAAGGAGAAGGAGCTCCAGAAGGTCTATGAAACAGTCTGGATCCCGCCGGAAGTGAAGCATAATCCGTGGGACCACGAACACTGATTGCCGCGCGGTTCAGGCAGGTGATCTCGCGCAAGGCAGCCCGGCCGCATTCAGAGGGAGCAGCGTGTGCTCCCTGAATCCGATCGAAGAGGGCCTTCCCGGAATAGGCCTGCCCCCAGTGCAACAAAGCTGCTTGCATCGGCCTGCCTGGTGCTTGCGACATGGTTGGCGAGCGGAAGCACCGAAGTCCTGGATCCTGCCGCGCTCACCGCGGGCAGCTTCACCACTCCCGAGGCTGGGGCCAACGCCTTTTCCGTCGCCATCGCCATGCTCAACAAGGAGCAGGCCGCGCAGTTCGCCAAAGGCAGGGAGCAGTTCCACGAAGCCTGGGTGGTCGCTCCCGAACCTTCCGGCGTGTGGGGCTTGGGGCCGACTTTCAACGAGGACCGCTGTGCGCATTGCCATGAAAAAAACGGACGCGCCGGAGCGCCGGCAGAGCGGCAAGAGGCGGTGCGTGGGGTGCTGGTGCGGCTGAGCGTGCCGGGCCAGGGACCGCACGGGGAACCCCGGCCGCACCCGGCGTATGGAGATCAGTTTCAAAACCGCGGCATTCCCGGCCGCGTGCCAGCCGAAGGTCAGGCGATCTTCAGCTACGCGACTCGCGAGGTCGGCTTTGCCGACGGCGAAACTGTGATGCTGCGGGTGCCGAAGATCGAGTTCGTGGCGCTGCAGTTCGGCGGGCTCGGAGCCGACATCATGATTTCGCCGCGCATCGCGCCGGCGATGGTGGGGCTGGGATTATTGGAAGCGGTGCCCGAACAAACGATACTTGCCGTCGCCGGGGAACAGGAAAAGCTCGGCGTGAGCGGCAAGCCAAACTACGTCAGGGACCACGAGAACAGCAGGACCGTGCTCGGCCGCTTCGGCTGGAAGGCGGGGCAACCTAATCTGCGCCAGCAGACGGCAGTGGCGTTTCTGAGCGACATCGGCGCGACTTCCCACTTTTTTCCGGAGGAAAATTGTCCGAGTGTGCAAGTGCAATGCCTGGACGTGCCGTCCGCAAGCAAGTGCGGCGGCCAGGGCGGATGCACGGGCAACTACCGGCCGGAAGTGGTCCCGAGCCGTCTGAGCAACATCACGCTGTACCTGCAGGCACTCGCTGTTCCCGCCCGGCGCAATGTAAACGACCCTGAGGTGAAGCGGGGCGAACAGTTGTTCTCCCAAGCCAACTGCAGCGCCTGCCATGTGCCGGAACTCAGGACCGGCGGCAAAACCGCGATTGCTGCCGCGGCGGACCTGGCGATCCACGCCTACACCGACCTGTTGCTGCACGACATGGGTGAGCACCTCGCTGATGGCCGCCCCGAATATCAGGCCGACGGCCGCGAATGGCGCACGCCGCCGTTGTGGGGGATCGGACTGGTGCGCGAGGTCAACGGGCACAGCGACCTGCTGCATGACGGCCGAGCACGCAATGTCACCGAAGCGGTCCTGTGGCACGGGGGAGAGGCGGAGCAGTCGCGAGAAGTCTTCCGCGCGCTGCCGAAAGCCGATCGCGAAGCGCTGGTGAAGTTTGTCAATTCGATCTGACGCCGGCCTCTAGGGAAGCTTCCCTAGATCAATCCTTCCAGCAACTGAACATCCACGACCGCGCCGGCGGGTAAATTGCCCACTTCGGTCGGCAGGACGATGAAGCAGTCGGCCTGGCTCATCGATGAAAGAATGCCCGAACCCTGATCTCCGGTGGTGCGCACCGTCCATTGCCCATCCGCCGCGCGACTGAGGATGCCGCGTTGGAACTCCGTGCGGCCCGGTGCCTTCTTGATCGCGGAAGTGCACGTCACCTTCAGGGTCGGCAGCGGCGCAACCGCGACCTGTCCCTGCAGGTAGAGCAGGGCATCGCGCACGAACTGGTAAAAGGTCACCATCACCGCGACGGGATTGCCGGGCAGCCCGAAGAAATGCGCGCGACCGATCCTGCCATAGGCAAGCGGCCGGCCGGGCTTCATCGCAATCTTCCAGAACAACACTTCGCCCAGGCGCTCGAGGATCTGTTTGACGTAATCGGCTTCGCCCACCGAGACGCCTCCGCTGGTGATCACCACGTCGGCCGACTGTGCAGCATCGTCGAAGGCACGCTGCACCGCCTTCGGATCATCGCGGATTACGCCCATGTCGAGCACGTCGCAGCCCAGCCGGGTGAGCATGCCGTAGAGGGTGTAACGGTTGCTGTCGTAGATCTGCCCCGCACCCAACGGACTGCCGACCGGCACCAGTTCGTCGCCGGTGGAGAAAAACGCGACACGAAGTCTCCGAAACACCGGGACTTCGCCGATTCCAAGCGAAGCGAGCAAACCAATCTCCGCCGGGCGCAGCGGCTGGCCGCGTTTCAGCGCCGGTTCACCCTGGCGCAGATCCTCTCCCGCGCTGCGCGTATTGGTGCCTCTCTTCGTCACCGGCGCGACCGTCACCTGGTCGCCGACGGCTTTCGCGCGTTCCTGCTGGATGACCGTGTCCGCCCCTTGGGGAATCACCGCGCCGGTCATGATGCGTACCGCCTGGCCGGGGCCGACGCTGCCGTCGAAGGGCTTGCCGGCGAAAGCAGCGCCGATCACCTTGAGCGTCGCCTCGCCGTCCTGCCTGAGGTCGTCGAACCTGACGGCATAGCCATCCATCGCCGAGTTGTCGTGCTGGGGCACATTGACAGGTGAAATCACGTCCACGGCGAGCACGCGCCCGAGCGCGGCGCGGATGCTCAGGCGTTCGACTGCCGTGACCGGTGCAAGAAAGGCGCGAATGTGGCTGCGCGCCTTCTCCACCGGCATCGAGTTGGGGTCGTAGTCGTCGGCAGCGCTCAGTTCACGGAGTGATTTGGGCGTGTCCATCGGCATCCAAACTTTGAGAGAAAAAAATCAAGAGCGAAACGCGTTCAACGCAAAGGACGCAAAGGTACGCGAAGGAAAACAAAACAAAGTGACAGAAGAAAGCGATGGATTCGGTGTTGAGGATATCCGCACCGCATGGAGACCCTGACAGTTTGGCTCGTGCCTAACGAAATTCCACCCCAAGCTATTGTCCAATTTCATTCTTCTTTTCTGTTTTTCCTTCGCGTACCTTTGCGTCCTTTGCGTTGAAGAATTTGACCTGCCTTGTCGTCAACCGCCGATATAACTCATCTCGACCTTGTGCAGCTTGGCGGTCTCGTCGGTGCGGATCTCGGAATAACGGTCGGTACGTGCGCGCCAGACCTTGGCGATGGCCGCAGAGATGTCCTCGTCCGAGGCGCCGCCTCGGATCAGGCTGCGCAGGTCGGTGCCCTGCGTGGCGAACAGGCAGGTATAGATCGAACCCTCCGCGGACAGCCGCGCGCGCGTGCAGTCCTTGCAGAACGCATGGGTTACCGAGGAAATGAAACCGATTTCCCCGGAGCCGTCCTTGTAGCGCCAGCGCTCGGCGACCTCGCCGAGGTAATTGGCGTCCATGGGCTCGATCGGGAATACCGCGTTGATTCTCGTGGCAAGCTCGCGCGAGGGTACGACGTGTTCCATTTTCCAGCCATTGGTGTGGCCGACGTCCATGAATTCGATGAAGCGCAGGATATGGCCGCTGCCCTTGAAAAAGCGCGCCATGTCCACGACGCTCTGGTCGTTGGTCCCGCGCTTGACCACCATGTTGATCTTGAGCGGCGTCAGGCCAACCTTGTCCGCTTCCTCGATGCCTTCAAGCACTTTCGCCACTGGGAAGTCCACGTCGTTCATCGCCCGGAACACCGCATCGTCCAGCGAATCGAGGCTGACCGTGACGCGCTTGAGTCCCGCGTCCTTCAGCGCTTGGGCTTTTTGCTTCAGCAGGGAACCATTGGTCGTGAGCGTGAGGTCGAGGTCAGCCTCCTGCGCCAGCAGTTCGATCAGCTTCTCGAGCTGGCGCCGTACCAGCGGCTCGCCGCCGGTGATGCGCACCTTCTCGATGCCGTGGCCGCGGAAAATCTTCGCCAGCCGGTGGATCTCGTCGAAGGAGAGCAACTGCGAGCGTTCCAGGAACTGGAAATCGCGTCCGTACACCTCCTTGGGCATGCAGTAGGTGCAGCGGAAGTTGCAGCGATCCGTCACCGATATACGCAAATCGCGAAGAGGCCGGCCGCGGGCGTCGGCGACAGGACGGCCATGGCCGGCAGGCAGTTGGGCGGGACTGATGAATGGTTCGTTCATGTCATGGGCGTTCTTTTGGCCGTCGAGCCGCGAACGCCGTTCAAATGGCATTCGCCGGCCGGGATTTGAGGCATTATATTGCAAAAGATATAACGCAAGCCAAAGGACTTGGCGGCAGCCGTTGTCCTGACCTTGTCTGGGAATGCGACCATGACCGCTTCTTCCAGAATCCCGGGTTTCGTGCTGTTGTTGTTGACCGGCATTGCGGCCGCGCAGGCCGCACCGGAATTGCGGCTCGCTACCACCACCAGCACCGAGAACTCGGGCCTGCTGAATGCCATCCTGCCTTTGTTCGAAGCGAAATACGACACCAAAGTCCGCGTCATCTCGGTAGGCTCGGGCAAGGCGATGAAACTGGGAGAGAACGGCGACGTAGACGTGGTGCTGGTGCACAGCCGCGCCGATGAGGAAAAATTCGTGGCCGCAGGGTTCGGCGTCAACCGCCACGACGTGATGTACAACGATTTCGTCATCGTGGGACCGAAGTCCGACCCCGCGGGCATACGCGGCAGCGATGTATTCGAGGCGTTCGAAAAGATTGCGGCGACGGGCGGCCGCTTCGTCTCGCGCGGCGACGATTCCGGTACTCACAAAATGGAGCAAAGTTACTGGAAGGCAGTCGGAGTCGAGCCCGCAGCGATGTCCGCTTACATTTCGGCGGGACTCGGAATGGGCGAAGTCCTGATGATGACGGCGGAGATGCGGTGCTACACGCTGACCGACCGTGCCACCTATACCGCATACCGGGTAAAAACTGGGTTGGAGATCCTGGTGTCGGGTGATCCGAAACTTTTCAACCCCTATGGGGTGATTGCCGTGAATCCGGTGCGGCATCCCGGCGTCAATCATGCCGGCGCGATGCAGTTCATCGAATGGCTGACATCTTCTGATGGACAGGCCGCGATTGCCGCTTTCCGGGTGGATGGCGAGCAACTGTTCTTCCCGAGCGCGCACTGAATGGATCTCCTCGATACCACCAGGGAGGCGTTCCGGTTGCTGTACTCGGGCGACCCGACGTTATGGGGGATCGTCTGGGTATCGATCAAGGTCTCGATTCTGGCATTGATCCTGGCCGGGCCGCTGGCGGTCGCGGTTGGTTTCGTATTGGCGCACGTCGCTTTTCCCGGAAGACGGTTGCTGGTGGTTCTGGTGCAGGCGTTCCAGTCTTTTCCGACGGTGGTTGTGGGGCTGCTGCT
>DASYUW010000014.1:0-28929 GCA_036000845.1 Burkholderiales bacterium | reverse complement strand
TATCTTCCCGAGGTCGCGCTGCGTCTGCGCCATCGCCTCGGCTTCGATCTTGGCCTTGCGCTCGGCTTCCTCGCGCAACTTGAGCGCGGCGGCCTCCTTGGCCTTGCGCTCGGCCTCGACCTTGGCAAGCCGCACCGCTTCATCGCGGGCCTGGCGCAGCGCCTGCTCTTTTTTCAGCCGCTCCTCTTCCTCGCGTTTCTTCCTGGCTTCCTGCTCCGCTTTGACGCGATCGGCGGACTCGCGCTGGCGAAATTCGGTCTGCGCGGACTGGTAGGGATTCTTTCCGGGACCCAGGGAAGAGGTAAAGTCGAGATCGTCGACGTACGAGCTTTCCAGTGGAGCGCTGGGCGCGCTGCCCGAGGTGTTGGAAAACTCCTTGATGTAACCGCCAGAGGACAACTGCGACAGCGAGCGATCCATGTCGGCTTCGCTGAGCCTGGACTTGGCGACGAGTTCTGCGACAGTGGACTTGCCGTCGATGAGCGTCAGGACCCTGACAAGGTCCCTGGCGAGCTTGCCGGCTTTGTTCTTGATCTCCAGAACCCCTTTGCCGGTCTTGGAGTAGATCGTATTCTTGTCCATCTTGTTCTTTATCAGCCCCCGGGAATGAGGAAATACAACAACGGACTATCGACTAGAAATCGACCGAGGAAGCCTGGAACGGCGATACGGCAAAAACAACAACTTCTCTCCCTCCGAGAAGCCTCGTTTTTTAGCTAGGGAAGCTCAATTATTAGGCCTGACGGGGCGCGCGTCTAGTGTCCTGTTCCGCTGATTCGCGGGACGACTTGCGAACCTTGGAGGGCAGACCTCATATCCATTTGGCAACAATCCATCATCGATCGGAAAATCCGCGAAATCGGCGTCAGCCAAGGCGCGAGTCCTTGACAGTGGCGGGGGCCGGCGAAGCGTGGAGCAGGGATCGCCGGAGAGCGGAAGAGGGGCTCCGGACGCTTTCCGTTCGGGGATCTGACCTCGGAGGCGATCGAGGGCGGCGGGCGATCTCTTTGCGTCTGATCTCGGGTCGCATCCCCAACGTAAAGTTTAGGCCCCTGCTCCGCCTCGATAGCCGCCCGCTTGTGCGGATGCGACCGGGCACGCGCGCGTCTCCGGGGTCACATCCCAGGGGGAGCCCTGTTCCGCCCTCCGACACGCACGGCGAGGACTCGTAACACAGCATGGCGCGATTCTCGCCGGGTAGCCGCGAATCAGCGGAACAGGACGCTCTAGGGTCAAAGCGCCTTGACGATGTCCTCCACCACCTTTTTGGCGTCTCCGAACACCATCATGGTTTTGTCCATGTAGAAGAGGTCGTTGTCAAGGCCGGCGTAGCCTGCCGCCATGCTGCGCTTGACCACCAGTACTGTGCGCGCCTTGTGCACTTCCAGAATGGGCATTCCGTATATAGGGCTGCCGGGCACGTTGGCGGCCGGATTGACCACGTCGTTGGCGCCCAGGACCAGCACCACGTCGGTGGTCGCGAACTCGTTGTTGATCTCTTCCATCTCGAACACTTGGTCGTAGGGAATCTCCGCTTCGGCCAGCAGCACGTTCATGTGTCCGGGCATGCGTCCGGCGACCGGGTGGATGGCAAAACGGACTTTCACGCCCTTCTCGTGCAGCTGTTCCGCCATTTCCTTCACCGCATGCTGGGCGCGGGCAACCGCCAGTCCGTAACCCGGGACGATGATGACCGACTCGGTGTTGCCCATCAGGAAGGCCGCGTCGTCCGGGCTGCCGCTGCGATAATTCTTCTGCGCCGCGTCGCCGGTCGCTGCCGCAGCATCGCCGCCGCCGAAGCCGCCCAGAATCACGTTGAAGAACGAGCGATTCATCGCCTTGCACATGATGTAGGACAGGATCGCGCCGGAGCTTCCCACCAGCGAGCCGGAGATTATCAGCATCGGGTTGTTGAGCGAGAAACCGATGCCGGCCGCTGCCCAGCCGGAATAGCTGTTGAGCATCGAGATCACGACCGGCATGTCTGCACCGCCGATCGGAATGATGATCAGCACGCCGAGCACGAACGCGATCGTGGCCATGATCGCGAACGGCGTCCAGCTTTGATTGAACATGAAGGCGATGCCGAAAGCGATCATGACGATCGCCAGTGCCAGATTGAGCCAGTGCTGGCCGCCGAATACCACCGGGGCGCTGCGTATCCTGCCGGAAAGCTTGCCGAAGGCGATCACCGAACCGCTGAAGGTTATGGCGCCGACGAAAGTGCCGATGAAAAGCTCCAGCCGGTTTCCGCGCGGAATGATGCCGTCCGCGGTCAGGATTCCGTAGGCGCCGGGATTGTTGACCGCGGCGAAGGCGATCAGCACCGCAGCCAGACCCACCAGCGAGTGCATCGCCGCCACCAGCTCCGGCATCGCCGTCATCTGGATACGCCGAGACACCACCGCGCCGACCGTGCCACCCACCGCAACGCCGAGCACGATCAGCATCCAGTTCTGGGTGACCGATAGCGTGGTGAGAACAGCGATCGCCATGCCGATGATGCCGAACAGATTGCCCCTGCGCGCGGTCAGCGGCGAAGACAGCCCCTTGAGGGACAGGACGAAAAACACCGACGCGACCAGGTATGCCAGCGCCACTTGATTTGAAGACATTCAATTCTCCGAGACGGAGTCGTTTCCGGTGGTTTCTTGTGGCCGCGACGCGACGCGCCAATGACGCATTAGTCTCAGCCCCAAGTTCACTTAAGTTCGCTTGTCTTTCTTCTTGAACATTTCCAGCATGCGCTGGGTCACCAGGAATCCGCCGAAAACGTTGACGCTTGCGAGCACCACGGCAACGAAGCCGAGCACGGTGCCCCAGTCGATCGGCTGCGGGCCGGCGGCCAGCATGGCGCCGACGATGATGATGCCGGAGATGGCATTGGTCACCGACATGAGCGGCGTGTGCAGCGCCGGAGTCACAGTCCACACCACGTGATAGCCGACGAAAATGGCCAGTACGAACACGGTCAGATGGCTGACGATTGGATCAACAGCTTCCATGAATCTCTCCAATTAGTGAGGCGAGAGGGCTAAGCCCCTCACCCCTAATTCCTCACCCCTTACGTTTTCTTGACCAGCTCCCCGCCGACGCACACCAGCGAACCGGCGATGATCTCGTCCTCGCGGTTCAGTTTCAGTTGCCCGGTCTTGGGGTCCAGCAACAGGTTCAGAAAATTGAGCAGGTTGCGGGCATACAACGCGCTGGCGTCCGCAGGCACCAGCGCCGGCAGATTGGCGATACCGATGATTTGCACGCCGTGCTTGACCACGGTCTTGTCCAGTTCCGAGAGCGGGCAGTTGCCGCCCTGCTCCACCGCCATGTCCACGATCACCGAGCCCGGCTTCATCGCCTTGACCATATCCTCGGTGACCAGCACCGGCGCAGGACGGCCGGGAATCAGTGCAGTGGTGATGACGATGTCTGCCTGCTTGATGCGTTCCGCAATCAGGGCCGCTTGGCGCTTTTTGTAGTCATCGCCCATTTCGCGCGCGTATCCGCCCTGCCCCTTGGCCAGTTCCTTCTCTGCCCCGGTGAGCGGCACCTCGACGAATTTGGCGCCCAGCGACTCGACCTGCTCCTTGGTCTCGGGTCGCACGTCGGTGGCTTCCACCACTGCGCCCAGGCGCTTCGCGGTTGCAATCGCTTGCAGGCCCGCCACACCCACGCCCATGATCACCACCCGCGCGGCTTTGATGGTGCCGGCTGCGGTCATCATCATCGGCATCAGGCGCTGGTAGGCATTCGCGGCCAGCATGACCGCCTTGTAGCCTGCAACGTTGGCCTGCGAAGACAGCACATCCATGCTCTGCGCGCGCGAAATCCGCGGCAGTGCTTCCATCGCAAACGCGGCGACGCCAGTCCTCGCGATGGCTTCGATCCCGTTCGTCTTGTAGGGCGCGAGCAGTCCGATCAGGATGCCGTCGGGCTTGAGCATGGCAAGTTCGCCCGGTTCCGGACCGCGCACCTTCAGTATGATTTCGGAACTGTAGGCCTCGGCCGCACTGTGCACGATAACAGCACCAGCGGCCGCGAACTCGGAGTCCGGTATCGAACAGCCGGCGCCCGCGCCGCTCTGGATCAGCAACTTATTATGGCCGGAGCCGGCAAGTTTCTTGACGGTTTCCGGGGTGGCGGCGACCCGCGTTTCACCCGCGCGGATTTCCGCCGGTATGCCAATCTGCATGGATGGAATAACCTCCCTGTCGAGTTGGCCTCCGGCGGAACGATGCGCTCGTCATGGAGACCAAGGTGGGTGTCACAAAAGTGGGCAATTATAAGTGAAAGGCGAGCCGCGAAGCGAGGGACATTGCGGTAGGACACCGATCAAGCGCAGGCTTGCGGCCGCAGGCGCCGGCCTCGAGCGCGCATCCCGATTCGATGTTGCCCGGGACTCCGGACCGGGGCCTGCGGCTATAATCGCAACGATCCCAGAACTCTGCATCGATGCCCTCCATTCACCTTCTTCCCGACCTCCTGATCAGCCAGATCGCGGCTGGGGAAGTGGTCGACCGGCCCGCCTCCGCCCTCAAGGAGTTGCTGGAGAACAGCCTCGACTCGGCCGCTTCCGACGTGACGGTGCAGCTTGCCGAGGGCGGCATCCGGCAGATCCGCGTCGCTGACAACGGCGCAGGCATCGGCAAGGATGATCTGTCGCTCGCGCTTGCCCGTCACGCCACCAGCAAAATCGCTTCGCTAGAAGACCTGGAGCGCGTCGCCAGCCTGGGATTCCGCGGTGAAGCGCTGGCCAGCATTGCGGCCGTTTCCCATCTGAGCCTGGTAAGCCGGACCAGCGACAGCGCGCATGCCTGGAAGCTGGACGCGAGCGGCGGCGCGTTGTCCACGCCCGAGCCCGCCGCCGCCGCCGCCGGCACCACGGTCGAAGTGCGCGATCTCTACTTCAACACTCCTGCCCGGCGCAAATTCCTCAGAAGTCCCGCGACCGAATTTGCCCACAGCGAAGAAACATTCAGACGCATCGCCCTGTCGCGTCCGGAAGTACGCTTCACGCTCACGCACAACGGGCGCGCGCAGTCGCACCTGCATCCGGCTGGCGCCGAGGAGCGCATCCATGCCGTACTGGGAGAGGCGTTCCGCGAAGCCGCGATCCTGGTCCAGGTCGCGGCCGGCAGCTTTCGTCTGCGCGGCCTGGTTGCTCAGCCGACCTACTCGCGCGGGGCCCGCGACGCACAGTACTTCTTCGTCAACGGCCGTTACGTCCGGGACAAGCTGCTGGCGCACGCCGTGCGCCAGGCCTATCACGATGTGCTTCATCACGAGCGCCATCCCGCCTACGTGCTGTTTCTGGACCTGGACCCGGCGCTGGTGGATGCGAATGTTCACCCCACCAAGATTGAGGTGCGTTTCCGGGACTCGCGCGGGATTCACCAGTTCGTCTTTCACGCCCTCGAGAAGGCGCTTGCCGGGACCCGTGCGGGAACGCCACCTGCACAGGAGTCCGGCACCTCCATGGCATTCCCGCGCGGCGACGCAACCGCCTTTCGCCAATCGGGAATGGACCTGCGCGCCGCAGAACCGGCAGCGTTTTATGCAACGCTGTTCGGCGCGGGCCAGGCCACACTGGAGGCACCGGCACGCGCACCTGCGCCGCTGCCGCAGGATGCGCAGAATCCGCTCGGATTCGCCCTAGCGCAGCTGGCCGGGATCTACATTCTGGCGCAGAACGACAAGGGCCTGGTGGTGGTGGACATGCACGCCGCCCACGAGCGCATCGTCTACGAGCAGCTTAAGAGCGCGCTGGACGATGACCGCATCCCAACGCAGCAGCTGCTGATCCCGGCCACCATGGCGGCAAGCGCCCTCGATGCCGCAACTGTCGAAGACAATGCACAAACCCTGTCCCGGCTAGGCTTCGATCTCGCGGTCATCGCGCCTAATGCCATCGCGGTACGCGCAGTGCCGATGACGCTCGCCCAGGCCGACGCCGTTGAACTTGCCCGCGACGTGCTCAGGGAAATCGCGCAATTCGGCGGCAGCCGGGTGCTCGCCGAGCGCCAGAACGAAATGCTTTCCACCATGGCCTGTCATGCGGCGGTCCGGGCCAACCGCTCGCTCACCCTGGCCGAGATGAACGCGCTTCTGCGCGACATGGAAGGCACCGAGCGCTCCGGCCAGTGCAACCACGGCCGGCCGACCTGGTTCCAGGTCACGATAGGCGAGCTGGACAAGATGTTTCTTCGAGGACGGTGAGGCGCGAGGCGACAGGCGTGAGGCGCCAAACCTCCACGCACGTCGACTCGTAGGCGCCGGTATCGCACGCCTTCCAAACTTCAAACCGCGCATTGTCTCCAACGCTGCGCCATGCCCGCTTCACGCCTCACGCCTGACACTTCACCGCAGGATCGCCCTGCGGCGATCCTGCTCATGGGTCCCACCGCGAGCGGCAAGACCGGGGTCGCGCTGGAGCTGGCGCGGCATCTCCCGGTGGAGATCGTCAGCGTCGATTCGGCGCTGGTGTACCGGCGCATGGACATCGGCACCGCCAAGCCGGATCTGGCAACCCGGCTCAAGGTGCCGCACCATCTGATCGACATCATCGATCCCACCGAAAATTATTCGGCGGCGCAGTTTTGCGACGATGCGCTGGAGGCGATGTGCGGCATCGTCGAACGCAACCACGTGCCGCTGCTCACCGGCGGCACCATGCTCTATTTCAAAGCGCTGCAGGAGGGGCTTTCCGACCTGCCGGCGGCGGATGCGGGCATCCGAATGGTTATCGACGCAATGGCCGCGGAGGCCGACTGGCCCGCCATACATCGCGAGCTTGAACGCATCGATCCGGCCACCGCGGAACGCCTCGATCCGAACGATGCGCAGCGCATTCAGCGCGCGATGGAGATTTTTTACCTGACTGGCAAGCCGATGTCCGAGCTGATCGCCGCCGGCAGAAGCGCAAGCCTGCCCTATCGCCTGATCCCGATCGCGCTGATTCCGGGGGACCGCGCGGCTCTGCATCAACGCATCGCCGCGCGTTTCGAGGAGATGCTGGAACTGGGGCTGATCAACGAGGTGCGGGCGCTGCGCGAGGACTACGACCTCAAGTCCTCACTGCCTTCGATGCGTTGCGTGGGCTACCGGCAGGCGTGGCAATACCTCGATGGCGAGTTCGGGCTGGCGGCGTTGCGCGAGAAAGCGGTCGCCGCCACCCGCCAGCTCGCCAAACGGCAACTGACCTGGTTGCGGTCGATGGAAGGGGTGAATACTTTCGATTGCCTCGCCGAGGACCTGCCCGCCCAGGTTGGCGAGTGGCTGAAACGGAATCTGGACCAGGCCTTAAGCTAACCAAACTCAAAGTCAAGATCTCACCACGAAGACGCGAAGGACACGAAGAAACACGAAGAAATACGAAGAAATGTGAGAGAGAACATCTGTGCTGGTGTTGCTCGTCGCGCAATGGCAACGAAAATTTTGCCTCTTGTCTTGCTTCTCTTCGTGTCCTTCGCGTCTTCGTGGTGAGACTTCAGGCAATTGCCGGGGCGCGTGCGCCCCGGCCGAGATAGTGCCTACATGCCCAGCGCAGCGATGCCGGCTTCGGCAATCTGCGCGTCCTGCTGCGAGGTGACTCCGCTTACCCCGACCGCGCCGACCACCTGTCCGCCCACCACGACCGGCACGCCGCCTTCGAGAAGCACGGCGTTCGGCGAGATAGATGTGATCGATGGCCGCGTCTTGGCCAGTTCATCGAAAACCTTGGTCGGGCGCTTGAATGCGGCCGAGGTGCGGGCCTTGCCGATGGCCACGTCGATGCTGCCGGTTTGCGTGCCGTCAATCCGCTGCAGATAGACCAGATGCCCGCCGTCGTCCACGACGGCGATGACCACGTTCCAGTTGTTCTTCCTGGCTTCGGCTTCCGCCGCCACGGCGATTTTCTTCGCAGCGTCGAGCGTCAGCACCTTTTTGTCGGCTAGCTGGGCGTTCGCGTTCATCGACAGCGCCGTGAACACCGCGAAAGCGACTAGGGAAAGCATTCTTTTCACGAGCGACATAACTCCTCCTCATTATTGATCTGTTTGATTGATCCGGCCCGGTTCAGCGGTCGAGCACAGCTCGACGGGCGGACGTTTACTGCGGCACTAAAGATACCCCTTCCCTCCCGCATGCCGCAATCAGTCTCCGTTTTCCTTGCTCTCGACGCGTGCCCGCGCAGCACCGTGCGCAAATGCCAGCCGCAGCCGCTCGCCGGTCTGCACTTCAGCCGCCGAGCGCACGATGCCGCCCTCTTCCTTGGCGACGATGCTGTAGCCGCGCTCCAGAACCGAACGCGGATTGAGGTGCTCCAGGTTTGCGCCCAGCCTGCGCAGCCGCACGTCGTGAAGCTCCAGCAGGCGCTCGTAACCGAGTTTCAGGCGCAGCGCCAGATCCCGCTGCCGAAGCGCAGCCGCATCGAGGGCCGGCCGCATCACCCGCAATCTGCCCAGGAGTTCGGCAATATGCCACGAGGCCGTGTCCAGCGCTCTCGCCATGGACGATTTGAGCCGCGTGGCCAAATGAGCGAGGTGCTGGGTCTGGTTGCGGATGCGCTCTCCCGGGTGAACCAGGCGTTTCCCCAGGTAGTCGAGCTGCTGCATACGCGCTTCCAGCAGGCGATCGGCACTGCGTTTCAGGTGCCGGTACAGCGCGCCCAAGCTTGCAAGCAACTCTTCCCGGCTCGGGCTCGCCAGCTCTGCGGCAGCAGTCGGCGTCGGCGCCCGCGCGTCGGCAACGAAATCGGCGATGGTGAAATCGGTTTCGTGGCCGATTCCCGAAATGACCGGAATCGTGCAATCGGCGATCGCGCGCGCCACCACTTCCTCGTTGAATGCCCACAGGTCTTCCATGCTGCCGCCGCCACGGCAGACGATCAGGACGTCTGCATCGGCGCGCGCCGAAGCGCTGCGGAGGGCCTGCGCGATCCGCTCGCCCGCGCCTTCGCCCTGCACGGGCGCCGGATACAGCACGACGCGGATCGCCGGCATGCGCCGGGCCAGCGTGGTGAGCACGTCACGAAGCGCCGCGGCTTTGGGAGAAGTGACAATACCGATGACCAGCGGAAAAGCGGGAATCGGCTTCTTGCGGGAAGCCTGGAACAGGCCTTCCTGCTCCAGTTTTTTCTTCAGCAGCTCGAACGCCTCGAACAGGGCGCCCAGCCCGGAGCGGCGCATGGTCTCGACGTTGAGCTGAAAATCTCCGCGCGCCTCGTACAGCGTGGGCAGCGCACGCACCTCGACCTGCATGCCGTTCTCGGGCTGCCAGTCCAGCGCCGAGGCCTTGTGGCGGAAGAACACGCAGCGTGCCTGCGCCTGTGCGTCCTTCAGAAGGAAATAGCAATGTCCGGAGGTCGCGTGGGTGAAGTTGGAGATTTCGCCCGCGACCCAGAGCAGCGGAAAGCCGGATTCGACCAGCGCGCGCGCGCGCCGGTTGAGTTCGGAGACACTGATGACGATGTACGTCGGGTCCTGCGAGTTCATGCGCCGCATTCTATTCGAACAGGATCGTTCCGCAGCTGTCCGACGGGCGCATACTTCGCTCCGCGGCCCGCTTGGCAGGAAATTTTTCTTGCCGATTCAGTCTGTTTTCGACTCTTGACAACACGCGCCAGACGCCATTCTTCATCCACAATGGTCACGAAACGGACATGCGAGCACCTCTGAGACCGCACAACCACGCGGCCCTCGAATGCAAGCCATTGAATAAGATACGAAAAGCGGGGCGCATATTTTTTAATCGCTGAACAAAAAATGCTTTTGCCAACTCCACTTACCTTCTCTTTGTACAAACGATCCACAGTGTTATCCACAAAGATTGTGGACAGTTTTTTCCATCGAGAATGCGCTTTGCCGAAACTGTCAAGTGCGATGATGCAAACTTGCCCGTGCTGGCGATGCAGTTTAAAGTGTCGCGATTTTTCTGACACAACGGAGATTACGTGCTAGCCATCATCGAAGCCGCCGGATGGCCAATCTGGCCCATCATTCTGTGCTCGATCGTCGCGGTCGGCATCATCGGCGAGCGCTTCTGGTCTTTGCGCCAAGAGCTTGTCGCACCGCGCGGTCTGCTGGCGCAGGTGGTGCAGGAATACCGCCAAAAGGGCGTTTCGCCGGAGATGCTGGACCGGCTTGCCCAGTCTTCGTTGATGGGCAGGATCTTCGCCGCGGCGCTGCGCAATGTCGGCAGCACGCGCGAAATTATGCGCGAATCCATCGAAGAGGCGGGACGCGCCGCCGCGCATGACCTCGAACGTTTCCTTACGACGCTCGGGACCATCGCCACCATGTCGCCGCTACTCGGACTGCTCGGCACCATCATCGGCATGATCGAGATATTTGGAGCCCAGGGCCCGACCGGGATGGCCAACCCGGCCCAGCTCGCGCACGGCATCTCGATTGCGTTGTACAACGCCGCGTTCGGCATCATCGTCGCGGTCCCCAGCCTGGTGTTCTACCGCCATTTCCGCGCGCGGGTGGATTCGCTGGTGGTGGAGACGGAAATCCAGGCCGTAAAGCTGGTCGAGATCATCCAGGGCGAACGCAAGGGCTGACTGACAGGGGGCACGCGATGAATTTCCGCCGTGGTTCGTTCCAGGAAGAGCCCGAAATCAATCTGGTGCCCTTCATCGACGTGCTGATCGTCATCGTCATCTTCCTCGCGATCACGACGACTTACTCCAAATACTCCGAACTGCAGATCAACCTGCCCACGGCCGATGCCAATCGGCCGGCCGAACGTCCAAACCAGGTCAACGTCGGCGTATCGGCCTCCGGCCAATACATGGTCAATCGCACAGCGGTGACGTTCACCACCCGGGAAGCATTCGCCAACGAGTTGCGGCGCGCCGCAAGCGGCAATCCCGATCCGGTGATCATCATCAACGCCGACGCCAATGCCACGCATCAGTCGGTGATCCACGTCATGGAAGCCGCACAGATCGCGGGCTTCGGCAAGATCACTTTTACCGCGCAGTTGCCACGCTGAGCTCCGTCGCGCATTGCGCACCACGGTACGGTTGCACCTGACTTCCGGGAGCTCGCGTGCCCTTTTCCGATCGCCATTGGTATCGCCTTTCCTGGCTTTCCGTCGCCCTGTTGCCGCTGGCGGCGCTGTTCCGGCTCGCGGCGAGTCTGCGCAGGGTCGCGTACAGGATCGGCGTGCTGCGCTCGGAGCGCCTGCTGGTGCCGGTCATCGTGGTCGGCAATATCACCGCCGGCGGCACCGGCAAGACGCCGCTCACGCTGTGGCTTTGCGGCATCCTCCAGGAACAAAAATTCAAGCCGGGCATCGTCAGCCGCGGTTACGGCGGGCGCACCGGCCTGCAGGCGGTGACCGCAGATTCGGATCCGGCCGCCGCCGGAGACGAGCCAGTGCTGCTGGCGCGGCGCAGCCGCTGTCCAGTCTGGATCGGGCGCGACAGGGTTGCCGCCGCGCGCGCGATGCTGGCCGCAAGTCCCGAATGCGACGTGATCGTCTGCGACGACGGGCTGCAGCACTACCACCTGCAACGCGACGTCGAGATCGTGGTCCTCGACGGCAATCGCGGTCTGGGCAACGGGCTGCCGCTCCCGGCCGGCCCGCTGCGCGAAGGACCGGCGCGGCTGCGATCGGTGGATGCCGTGGTGATCAACGGCCCAGGCGATTCCGGTCTGCGCATTGCGTCGCGGTTCGAAATGTCCCTCGAAGGCAGCACCTTTCACAACCTGCTCAACCCCGGCCATACTGCCGCAGCGTCGGAATTCCAGGGACGGCGCCTGCATGCGGTGGCCGGCATTGGCAATCCGTTGCGATTCTTCGAGCATCTGCAACGGCTTGGATTGAGTTTTACCGCGCATGCCTTCCCGGATCATCATCCTTTCGCGCCCGCCGATCTCGACTTCGAGGATGCGGACGAGATCATCATGACCGAGAAGGATGCGATAAAATGCCAACGCTTCGCACGGGAAAACCAGTGGGTACTGTCGGTGGACGCCGCCGTCGATCCCGAACTCGGCCACCTCATCCTCAACAGACTGAAACCGCGCCATGGATCCTAAGCTCCTCGACATCCTGGTTTGCCCGCTGTGCAAGAGTCCGCTCGTTTACCGGAAGGCTGAGCAGGAACTCATCTGCAAGCCGTGCCGGCTCGCCTACCCGATCCGCGACGACATTCCGGTAATGCTGGAAGACGAGGCGCGCAAACTTCCTCCTGAAGAGGAGGTATGAGGCGCGAGGCACGAGGCACTGGGGATTCCCCCTTTCCCGGGGAAAGTCTCGAACTCTCCGGGTCGGTTCTGCGCAGTCACCTCGCCGTCTTCAGGCTTTGCACTATTAGGAGCCTGGCTTTCCCTCGCGCCTCGCGCCTCGTGCCTCGTGCCTGACTTTGTCGTCGTCATCCCTGCCCGCTATGCCTCTTCGCGGCTGCCCGGCAAGGCGCTCGCCGACATCGCCGGCAAACCGATGGTGGTGCACGTCGCCGATCGCGCTCGCGAATCGGGTGCGGTCGAAGTCATCGTGGCCACCGATGACCAGAGGATCCTGGACGCGGTCGGCCGCCATGGGCACAGCGCGATGATGACGCGCGCGGATCACGCTTCCGGCACCGATCGCATCGCCGAAGTGGCAGCCCAGCGCGGCTGGTCCGGGCAGCAGATCGTCGTCAACGTCCAGGGTGACGAACCACGTATTGCGCCGGCGTTGATCCGTACCGTCGCGGAGCAACTCGCCGGCCATGGTGATGCGGCGATCGCCACGGTCGGTCATTCGATCCATGCTACAGCCGAAATGTTCGATCCGAACGCGGTAAAAGTGGTGATCGACAAGGACGGCTACGCGCTGTACTTCTCGCGTGCACCGATCCCGTATGCGCGCGATGCCTTCGGGTCGGACCGATCGCGATTGCCGGCCGGGCTGCCGGCGTATCGCCATCTCGGCCTGTACGCGTATCGCTGCGGCTTCCTCAGGACTTATTCGACGCTCTCGCCCGTGGCAATCGAGCAGTTCGAATCACTGGAGCAACTGCGCGCCCTGTGGCACAGCCACCGCATCAGCGTCGCGATCACGGATCAGGCACCGGAACCCGGAGTGGACACGCCCGCCGACCTGGAAAAAATGCGCAAGGCCTTCGCGGGCGCCGCGCGCTGAATCAACCCTTATAATTCGCGCTGCGCGGCAGGTTGCTGCGGAAGGCGTGGCCCGCCCTCACACGGCATTCGACTCTCTACAACAGGAACGACATGCGACTCATTCTGCTCGGTGCACCCGGCGCGGGCAAAGGCACGCAGGCTGCCTTCATCACCGAGAAGTTCGGCATTCCCCAGATTTCCACCGGCGACATGCTGCGCGCCGCGGTCAAGGCCGACACTGCTCTGGGCCGGGAAGCGAAGAAGTTCATGGACGCCGGCAAGCTGGTGCCGGATGACGTCATCATTAGGCTGGTCAAGGAGCGCATCAAGCAGCCGGATTGCGCCAAGGGTTTCCTGTTCGACGGTTTCCCGCGCACCATCCCGCAGGCCGATGCCATGAAGAACGCCGACGTGAATCTCGATTACGTGGTCGAAGTGGACGTGGACGACACCGAGATCATCAAGCGGCTGTCCGGCCGCCGCGTGCATCCCGCATCGGGACGCACTTATCACATCGCGTTCAACCCGCCGCAGGTCCCGGGCAAGGACGACGCCACCGGCGAAGACCTGATTCAGCGCGACGACGACAAGGAGGAAACCGTGAAGAAGCGTCTGAAGGTTTACCACTCGCAGACCAAGCCGCTGGTCGCCTACTACTCGAGGTGGGCGGCAAGCGGCAAATCCGGAGCGCCGAAGTACTTCAAGATCGCCGGCGTCGGCTCGATGGATGCCATCCGCGACCGCATCTTCGCCGCTTTGAAATGACAAATTTTCACCGCAAAGACGCAAAGAACGCAAAGAAAAACAGAAAAAATAGCCGGGGAAAACCTGCAATGTGCGGCACCCGTTTTTGTCGCAAGTATTGGCAATCCGGGTCTCGAACGACATGAACCGTTTTTTCCTGTTGCCCGGGTTTCTTTTGCGTTCTTTGCGTCTTTGCGGTGAAAGGATTTATCAGGAGCAAAAGAAATGGCAAAGAGAAACGCGTTCTACGCGCAGTCAGGCGGGGTGACCGCCGTCATCAATGCATCCGCGTGCGGCGTCATCGAGACCGCGCGCAGGCACAGGAACAGGATCGGCAAGGTCTACGCCGGCCGAAACGGCATCATCGGCGCGCTCACGGAAGACCTGATCGACACGAGCAGGGAATCGGCTTCGGCCATCGCGGCGCTGCGCCATACGCCCGCTGGCGCGTTCGGCTCCTGCCGCTACAAGCTCAAGGGCCTCGAGGAGAACCGCGCTCAGTACCAGCGCCTGATCGACGTTTTCAAGGCGTACGACATCGGATACTTCTTCTACAACGGCGGCGGCGATTCCGCCGATACCTGCCTGAAGGTGTCACAGCTTTCCGAAACCCTGGGCTATCCGATGCAGGCAATACACGTCCCCAAGACTGTGGACAACGACCTGCCGATCACCGACTGCTGCCCCGGTTTCGGTTCGGTGGCGAAGTACGTCGCCGTATCGGTGCGTGAAGCCAGCTTCGACGTAGCGAGCATGGCGAAGACCTCGACCAAGGTGTTCGTCCTGGAAGTAATGGGCCGTCATGCCGGCTGGATCGCAGCCGCAGGCGCATTGGCGGCCGACGCGAAAACCGATCTGCCGATCGTCATCCTGTTTCCAGAAGTCGCTTTCGACAAGGCGAAGTTTCTCGCCAGAGTGGATTCCATGGTGAATAAATACGGCTACTGCTCGGTGGTGGTCTCCGAGGGCGTAAAGGGTGCGAACGGCAAGTTCCTATCCGACCAGGGATTGCGCGACGCTTTCGGACACGCACAGCTCGGTGGCGTTGCGCCGGTGGTGGCGAACATGGTCAGGGAAGGACTGAACCTGAAATTCCATTGGGGGGTGGCCGACTACCTGCAGCGCGCCGCCCGCCACATTGCCTCAGGCACCGACGTCGCGCAGGCCTACGCGGTGGGCAAGGCGGCGGTGGTGCTTGCGCTCAAAGGAAAGAACGCAGTAATGCCGGCGGTCCTGCGCAAATCGCAGAAACCTTACAAATGGACCATAGGCGTGGCCGAGCTGAAGGACGTAGCGAACAAGGAGAAGTTCATGCCGCGCGATTTCATCACCGAAGACGGCTTCCAGATCACGCAGAAATGCCGGGATTATCTGGCGCCGTTGATCCGAGGCGAGGATTTTCCACCTTTCAAGGACGGGCTTCCCGGCTACGTGATCCTCAAGAACGTCGCAGTGCCGAAGAAACTGCCCGCATTCAAACTCTAGGGAAGCTCTGACCAGGTTCCACATGCGCGACCGAGGCGATTCGGGTCGAGGGCAAGACGGCGAGGACGCCGTGTAGCCGGCCTACATAAGGAGGAGCCGACGCTGACATCGGCCCGAATCGCCCGGTCCCTCGAAAGAGTTGAAATGTCATTGGGTTGTGCCAAGGTGCGGCGCCTGCGTTGTTACGCTCCTTGTTGGGGCTTCAGCCGCACCTGCGGAGCGACGCCTAGCAGTCATCCGCACCTGGCGCAACGCGCGTCGCGGAACTTGATCAGAGCTTCCCTAGATCCCGTCGCAAGCCGGTCAAAACGGTCAATCTGGCGGGCAAATTCGGATAAAATCGCGCGTTGATCTGCCGCCCCTTCCCGGGATTACCAGCGGGAAGCGGCGCGGCGTTCATTCATTCCAGGGTCAAGGGGCCGGCCCGTGATTCGGCCCTGAAAATATAAATAGATAAAGGGGGACTCATGTCTTCAGCACTGATCTTCGCGCTGGTGTGCGCGATCATCGGGATCATCTACGGTGCGATCTCGATCAAGTGGATACTGGGCAGGCCGGCCGGCAACGCGCGCATGCAGGAAATCGCGCGTGCCATACAGCAGGGCGCCCAAGCCTACTTGAATCGCCAGTACACCACCATCGCCATCGTCGGTGTGGTGCTGTTCTTCGTGCTCGGCTTCGGGCTCGACTGGTATACCGCGATCGGCTTCATCGTCGGCGCAGTGCTCTCCGGTGCCACCGGCTACATCGGCATGTTCATCTCGGTGCGCGCCAATGTGCGTACTGCCGAGGCCGCCAATCACGGCATCAACGCCGCGCTGAACGTGGCATTCCACGGCGGCGCGATCACCGGCATGCTGGTGGTAGGGCTGGGACTGCTGGGGGTGGCCGGTTACTACGCGGCGATCCTGCCTACCGCAGGTGAGGCCAAGGCGCTGCACGCGCTGGTGGGCCTGGCCTTTGGCGGATCGCTGATCTCGATCTTCGCACGTCTCGGCGGCGGCATCTTCACCAAGGGCGCTGACGTCGGCGCCGACCTGGTGGGTAAGGTCGAAGCCGGCATTCCGGAAGACGACCCCCGCAACCCCGCGGTGATCGCGGACAACGTCGGTGACAACGTCGGTGACTGCGCAGGCATGGCGGCCGACCTATTCGAAACCTACGCGGTCACCATCGTCGCCACCATGCTTCTTGGCGGCCTGATGGTGGATTCGGTCGGAGCGAACGGCATCCTTTTCCCGCTGGTACTGGGTGGCGCTTCGATCGTCGCTTCGATCGTCGGCACCTTCTTCGTGAAGGCTTCCGAGGGCGGCAAGATCATGAACGCGCTGTACAAGGGCGTGATCGTGTCCGGCGTGCTCGCCGCGATTGCCTTCTACTTTATCACCACTGAGATGATGGCCGACAGTCCGATCGGCGCCATAAATCTGTTCTATGCCTCGCTGGTCGGCCTGGTGCTGACAGCCGCGTTGGTGGTCATCACCGAGTACTACACCGCCACCGAATTTGCGCCGGTGCGCCACGTCGCGGCAGCGTCGCAGACCGGCCATGCCACCAACATCATTGCCGGCCTTGGCGTTTCGATGAAAGCGACCGCGTTGCCGGTGCTGGCGGTGTGCGCGTCGATCTGGGCTTCATACTCGCTGGCCGGCCTGTACGGCATTGCCATTGCTGCCACCGCGATGCTGTCGATGACCGGCATGATCGTGGCGCTGGACGCCTACGGCCCGATCACCGATAACGCCGGCGGTATCGCCGAGATGGCCGGGCTGCCGTCGAAGATCCGCGACATCACCGATCCGCTCGACGCGGTGGGCAATACCACCAAAGCGGTGACCAAGGGCTATGCCATCGGGTCCGCCGGCCTGGCCGCGCTGGTGCTGTTCGCCGACTACACCCACAACCTCGAAGCCCAGGGCAAGCTGGTGGAATTCAGTCTGTCCGATCCGGCAGTGATCATCGGGCTCTTTATCGGCGGACTGGTGCCCTATCTCTTCGGCGCAATGGCGATGGAAGCGGTGGGCCGCGCTGCGGGTTCGGTCGTTAACGAAGTGCGCCGCCAGTTCCGCGAGATCAAGGGCATCATGGAAGGCACCGCCAAGCCGGACTATTCGCGCGCGGTGGACATGCTGACCAAGGCCGCGATCAAGGAAATGATCGTACCGTCGCTGCTTCCGGTGCTGGTTCCAGTGGTCGTTGCAGTCGGCATGAACTGGCTGATGGGCCCGGGCGCGGGCGTCAAGGCACTCGGGGGTCTTCTGATCGGCACCATCGTCACTGGATTGTTCGTGGCGATCTCGATGACCACCGGCGGCGGTGCATGGGACAATGCCAAGAAGTACATCGAGGACGGACATTACGGCGGCAAGGGTTCCGACGCACACAAGGCGGCGGTGACCGGCGACACTGTCGGTGATCCCTACAAGGACACTGCCGGCCCGGCGGTAAACCCGCTGATCAAGATCATCAACATCGTCGCGCTGCTGCTGGTGCCAGTGCTGTAAACGGACCGGAGCTCATCTACAAACTCTGAATCCCGGATGGTGCAGGCCACCCGGGATTTTAAGGTGGTTGCGGATTCTGATAGGAACCAAACATCGCGCTAGCGCCTGCCGGGAAGCACGCAGCGGCCGTTGACGCACGCAGCAGTCGGCTCGGGCAGCACCGCACAGTTTGCTGGGGACTGTTGTTCCTTCTGCAGGTCCTCCTGCAGGAAGTTGTACTCCGCGATCTTGGTCTCGAGCGCGCCCTTGTCGGTAGAAAGCCACGAATACACCAGATACTCGGCCGGCCCGCCGCAGGAATCGATTCCGATTGCGGCGACCCGGCATTGCACCAGGTTCATGCAGCGCGCAGGCCCGACCAGGTCGGTAATTTCCTTTCGCAGTTTCGTGAGTTGCGACGACATCGTTGCGGCAGGCTCTTCGCCACCTACTTCGATGGGCGCAATCCCGAGCGACAGGGTGATTGCAAGCAGGATGCGTATCGTCGAACGCATGTCGTCTCCAAGCCAAATCAATCATTTCAACTATTTCACGTGCCGGGGTGACAATGCAAGCATACGAAATACGCGCGTGCCCAGTCCTTCCCCGCCCGCTCCATCAACCTTCCGCCAAGCAGCTTCGGGAACTGGCTGAAACGCCAACTTTTCGCAAAGGCAAACCTGAACCCATGGCCCTCAAGGCAACAATCTTCAAAGCCGATCTGCAGATCGCCGACATGGACCGCCGCTACTACGGTGATCACACGCTGACCATCGCCCGCCACCCGTCGGAGACCGACGAGCGCATGATGGTGCGGCTGCTGGCGTTCGCGCTGCACGCCCACCATGCCTTGTCGTTCGGCCGGGGATTGAGCAGCGACGACGAACCCGACCTCTGGCAGAAGGACCTGACCGGCACCATCGAAATCTGGATCGATGTCGGTCTGCCCGATGAGAAACGCATTCGCAGGGCCTGCGGTCGCGCCCGGGAGGTGTTCGTTTACAGTTACGGTGGGCGCGGCGCCGATCTCTGGTGGGACCAGATCAACGCAAAACTCGGACAGGTGGAGAATCTGTCCGTGATCAGCCTGCCTGCGGCCTCAACCCAGGCGTTGGCGAAGCTGGCGCTTCGCAACATGCAGCTGCAATTCACCATCCAGGAAGATCAGATCTGGATATCCGACAATGAACAAGTCGTCGAGCTCGGTCCCGCGACTTTGAAAGCGCCGGCGCCACAACGCTGACGAAGAGCGCTCCGCACCCCCTACCGCGCCAACCGGACGAGACCGCGACGTTAGACGCTTGAGCGGCTTCCGCGTCATAATGCCGTGTCGGTAACGAAGGACACAGTCGCGATTTCCTGGAATCCGCAGGAGCCGAACTTGGAATCAGACGTTGTATCGTCGCTCGAAGCGCTTGCCGCCACCATACCCGATGGTGCACTTCTTGCCGTGCCCAAGGACTCGTCGGGCGTTGCCATGGCCGCAACGCGTGAACTCGTGCGCCGTGGAGTGCGCGACCTGCACCTGGTGTGCGTCCCGGTCGGTGGGCTGCAGGCCGACATCCTGATCGGAGCCGGCGCGGTCGCGACAATCGAAACCTCCGCGGTAACGCTGGGGGAATTGGGCAGCGCGCCGCGCTTCACCGCCGCAGCTCGCGAAGGCGCGATCCGGGTTCTCGACGCCACCTGTCCGGCGATCTATGCCGCACTCCAGGCTGGCGAGAAGGGGATTCCGTTCATGCCGCTGCGCGGCCTCATCGGCACCGACCTACTGCTTCACCGGCAGGACTGGAAAGTCATCGACAACCCGTTCGCCGGGCAGGACCGGATCGTTGCGCTTCCCGCGATCCACCCGGATGTCGCGTTGTTTCACGCGCCGCTAGCCGATCGCCATGGCAATGTGTTCGTCGGCGCCAAGCGCGAACTCATGCTGATGGCACACGCCGCCAGGCAAACCCTGGTGACGGTCGAGGAGATCACCGACGATAATCTCCTGGACGATCCGCAACGGGCTGTCGGCGTGTTGCCTGCAATCTATGTCACGCGGATTGCAGCGGCCAAGCGCGGAGCCTGGCCGCTGGCATTCTGGGATCTGTATCCCGATGACGAAGCGGCGCTGGCGAATTATGTCGCGGCCGCGGGCACGGCCGTGGGGTTCACGCGGTTTCTCGATTCCTGGCTCGACACCCGCCGCGCGGTTGCATGAGCGAATTCAGCCGCACCGAACTGCTGATCACGGTGATCGCGCGGCTGTTGCACGGCTGCCGCCATGTCGCGGTCGGCGCCTCCTCCCCGATTCCCGGTGCCGGCGCGCTGCTGGCGCGAACGCAGTCGCGCGAATCGATGCGGGTCACCGTGCTCGGTTCGCTGCACAATGAAGGCTTCACCAGCGGCGGCGTCGAGCTGTTCGACATGGCGGCACAGGGCCGCATTGACGCGTTCTTTCTCGGCGGGGGCCAGATCGACGGCCAGGCCAACATCAACCTGGTCGGCACCGGCGAGTATCCGAACAACGAAGTACGCTGGCCCGGCTCCTTCGGCTCGGCTTATCTTTACTTTCTGGTGCCGCGCGTGATCCTCTTCCGAGAAGAACACACCCGCCGCGTAATGGTGCCGAAAGTGGACTTCATCAGCGCGCCGGGTGTGAGCGAACCCGGGGTGTATCGCCTTGGCGGCCCCTACGCGATGCTGACCGAACTGGGATTATTTTCCTTCAATCGCGAGCGACGCCGTTTCAGGCTCGACAGCGTGCATCCCGGACGCAGCGCGGAAGAAATCCGCGACAACACCGGCTTCGAATTCGATTGCCCGGATCGCGTTCCAATGACTGCGCCGCCCGATGCCGGCACCCTGTCGGCAATTCGCGGCGCCATCCGCAGCGACATCGCCGAAACTTATCCGCGTTTTGCCGCCCGCCTTGCGGTCGCGAGCTGACGCGAGATTCGCCGACTCAGGCCTCGCCTGCAAGCGTCCGGACGATCCGATTGATCTTGGTATCGGTCGCCGTGTCCGGATCCGCAACGACCCGCGCGAGTTCCGCTTGCGAAAACTCCGCCTCGGCGGCCTTGCCACCGGCTGCAAAAACGTTCAGCGGCACCGGGTCGAGTAAGTGTCCGAAATCCAGGTCGTCGTTCCACTCGAAGCGCAAACCGTGGACATTTCTCTCCTCGGCCATCCGGATGATTTTCTTTTCGACCTCCATCATGCCGGCTATCGCCCTCGCCGGTCCGCTCGCCGCAACCATCGCCTGATCCTCCTTGCGACACATGCCTTCCCTTGCAATATAGGCCGGCCGCAGCACTTTAAAAGGAGATTGTGGCCGCGCCTGGCTCTCTGATTCCGATCCGGCGGCAACCGGCGCACGCGCATCGCACTGCAGGATTGTCGCGCGCGAGCATGAAACGCAACGGGGTGTGCCGCGAACGGCACACCCCGTTTCTCAAATTGCACTGCGGCGGTCTTAGGCGACAGTGACCTGTTTCGACAGGTACACATCCTGAATCGCGTTCAGGATGCCGACGCCCTCCTTCATCGGCCGTTGGAAGGCCTTGCGGCCGGAGATCAGGCCCGTGCCGCCGGCGCGCTTGTTGATCACCGCAGTGCGCACCGCTTCCGCGAGATCGCTCTCGCCGGAAGAAGCTCCGCCGGAATTGATCAACCCCGCGCGGCCCATGTAGCAGTTCGCCACCTGGTAGCGCGTCAGGTCGATCGGACTGTCGGAGGTCAGTTCGGTGTACACCCGCTTGTCGATCTTGCCGTACGGGTTTTCCTTGGTATTGAGCGCGTTGTAGCCGCCGTTGTTCTCGGGCAACTTCTGCTTGATGATGTCCGCCTCGATAGTCACGCCGAGATGATTGGCCTGGCCGGTAAGGTCCGCGGACACGTGATAATCCTTGTCGGATTTGAACGCCGGATTGCGCAGGTAGCACCACAGTACGGTGGCCATTCCCATCCCGTGCGCGATTTCGAACGCCTTGCTCACCTCGACGATCTGCCGCGCCGATTCGGCGGAACCGAAATAGATTGTGGCGCCGACCGCGACCGCTCCCATGTCGCGCGCCTGCTTCACGCTGGCGAAGAAGATCTGGTCGTACTTGTTCGGATAGGTGAGGAATTCGTTGTGATTGAACTTCAGCAGGAAGGGAATCTTGTGCGCGTACTTCCGCGAGCATGAGCCGAGCACGCCCAGGGTCGAGGCGACCGCGTTGCAGCCGCCCTCGATGGCGAGCTTGACGATGTTCTCCGGATCGAAATAGGCCGGGTTCTTGGCGAACGATGCACCGGCGGAGTGCTCGATGCCCTGGTCCACCGGCAGGATCGACAGATAGCCGGTTCCGGCCAAACGCCCGTGCCCGAACAACTGTTGCAGGCTGCGCAGCACCGGGCCCGGTCGGTCGGTCTGTGCCACCACCCTGTCCACGAAATCCGGCCCCGGCAGGTGCAGCGACTCCCTCGGAATGCCCTTGCATACATGGCTGAGCAACTTGTCCGCGTCTGCTCCCAGCAATGCGGCGATATCGGTGCCGCCTGCCGTCCTGGCTGCGATAACTGATGACATGGCCTTAACCCTCCTGGATTCTGTTGACCGGATTATCCCCCTTGGAACTGGCGGGCGTAAACGTGCCGCTATAATTGAGCCCTTTCCCAGCCTTAACCCTGACCGGAATCAAAAAACGCATGATTCATTCCTTGGGCGACAGAAAAGTCATCACCCGAGGCGACCACTGGGTCGCGGACAACGCCACCGTGATCGGTTCGGTGGTGATCGAGAAGGACGTGAGCATCTGGTTCAACGCCGTGGTGCGCGGCGACAACGACCTGATCACCATCGGCGAAGGCTCCAACATCCAGGACCATTCGGTGCTGCATACCGACGAGGGGGTCAAGCTCACCATTGGCAGGAACGTCACCGTCGGCCACCACGTGATGCTGCACGGCTGCACCATCGGCGACGGTAGTCTGATCGGCATCAAGGCGGTGATCCTCAACAACGCCCGCATCGGCAAGCACTGCCTGATCGGCGCCAATGCCCTGATCACCGAAGACAAGGAAATCCCCGACCGGTCGCTGGTGGTCGGCGCGCCCGGGAAGGTGGTGCGGCAATTGACCGACGAGGAAGTCGCGCGCCTGCTCTGGAACGCCGAGCACTACGTCAACAACTACAAGCGCTACCAGCGCGATTTCAAGGAACAGAGGGCCTAGCACCCACTTCACCCCAACCCTCTCCCTCCGCAAGCGGGCGGAGAGGGTGATAAAAATTTAACATGAGTTACCACGTTGCGTTTGTGCTCCCCCTCCAGCTTGCAGGAGAGCGGCGGGTGAGGTGAGTGACCTTGTTGCAAGAAAACTCTCGCACGAATTCATCCCGGGATCGGGGATAGCGTCTAGAATGATCGGCGTATGCCTCTAGCGAATGCACCGATGATGAAGTTCGGGTTGAAGATCCGCACCCGCAGCGGGCTGCCGGTCGACAACCTGGTGGTACACGCCCGCAACCAGGCCGAGGCCGAGCGCAAGATCACGCAAATGTACATGCACTGCGAGATCCTCGAGTGCAGGCAGATCCAGACGGCAACAAGAGACGACGCGGCCGATTTCGATGGGATCATCTCGCTCATCTCCCGGCAGGGAGACGAGGAAAAAACCTGAACGCGGCGCGAGCGTCCGCCCTCAGTTTCGGGCTTCGATAAAACCGGAATCCACCAGCTCGTTCAGCAGCGCCTCATAATCCTGGGCACCGCGGCTGTCGGGGGAGTGTGCAAATACATCCTTCTTGGAGGCGGGGCTCTCCGCCACGCTGACGTTCTCCGAAATCCTGGTATCGCAGACTTCGTCACCGTAACGGGTCTTGAGCTCCTCGAAGATCTGGTGCGACATCTTGCGCCGGCCGTCGAAGCGGGTGATCACGTAACGCCTCAGCACGCGCTTTTTCAGGACGTGCTCAAGCGCCCTGAATGTCTTCTCCACTTGATTGACGCCCTGCACCGCAAGATAGTCGGCCGAGACCGGCACCAGCACGCGGTCGGACGCGAAGATCGCGCTCAAGCTCAGCACCCCCAGCATCGGGCAGCAATCGAGCACAATCGGCCGTCCGGTATTCAAATTCTCCTTGATGATGCCGATGTTGAGGCGGTTGAGGATGTTCGGGCCTTTGCCGAACTGTGTATCCACCTTCGAGAGTTCAACGTGGGCAGGAATCACCAGCCAGCCACCCAGCGACGGACGGATCAACTGGGTGAGCGGCTTGGCGTTCTGATAAAAACCGAATACCGAATCGTCGGCGTTGCCGACGACGCTGCCGCAAACATAGGAAAGATGTGCCTGCGGGTCGAGATCGATGGACAGCGGGTTGTAGTCACGGCGGGCCAGGGCGGCAGTGAGATTGAGCGAAGTGGTGGTCTTCCCGACCCCACCCTTTTGATTGAAAACGGCAATTTTGGCCATGGTTGCCCGACGCTGCGCCGCCGGCCTGTACGGCCGAGGCGAGCGTTCATAATACTAATAAAATCAGCTGCTTGTCAATCCAAGTTAGGCCTTGTTTCAGTCCCCGTCGGCGGCCTCGACCCAAGCGCGCGAGCGCTTTACCGCCTTGGTCCAACCCGCCTTGAGCGCAGCCCTGCGCGCCGCGGACATCGCCGGCTCGAAACGGCGGTCCAGTTGCCATTGCGCCGCTAGGGCGTCGGTGTTTTTCCAGAATCCCACCGCCAACCCGGCCAGATAGGCGGCGCCCAGCGCGGTCGTTTCGTAGATCTTCGGCCGCACCACCGGCACCCCCAGCACATCGGCCTGGAACTGCATCAACAGGTTGTTCTGCGTCGCGCCGCCGTCCACCCGCAGTTCGGTGACCGGGATGCCGGAGTCGGCGTGCATCGCCTCCAGAACATCCGCAGTCTGGTAGGCGATTGAGTCAAGCGTGGCGCGCGCTACGTGCGCGGCGGTGGTGCCGCGGGACATGCCGACGATGGTGCCGCGCGCATGCGGATCCCAATACGGAGCACCCAGGCCGGCGAACGCCGGCACCAGATAAACGCCGGCGGTATCGGGCACCGAACGCGCCAGCGCCTCGACTTCCCCGGAAGTGCGGATGATGCCCAGCCCGTCGCGCAGCCATTGCACCGCCGCGCCGGCGATGAACACGCTGCCTTCCAGCGCGTATTCGATGGTTTCGCCGATTCTCCAGGCCACGGTGGTCAGGAGCCGGTTATGCGAATCCACCGGCCTGGCGCCGGTATGCATCAGCATGAAGCAGCCGGTGCCGTATGTGTTCTTCACCATCCCTGATCGGGTGCACTGCTGGCCGAACAGCGCGGCTTGCTGGTCCCCGGCGATGCCGGCGATCGGGAAGCCGCGCCCGAAGTGCGCGGAATCGCACTCGCCGCAGATTGCGCTAGACGCCACGACCTTCGGCAACAGCGCGCGCGGTACCCGCAGCAGGCCCAGCAACTTGTCGTCCCATTCGCGCGTGTGAATGTTGAACATCATGGTGCGCGAGGCGTTGCTGACGTCGGTGGCGTGGACGCGTCCTCCGGTAAGCTTCCAGATCAGCCAAGTATCCACCGTTCCGAAGGCCAGAGCGCCCTTCTCGGCGCGCGC
This sequence comes from Burkholderiales bacterium, assembly GCA_036000845.1. Classification (GTDB taxonomy): domain Bacteria; phylum Pseudomonadota; class Gammaproteobacteria; order Burkholderiales; family JACQAP01; genus JACQAP01. The sequence goes on along the minus strand of DASYUW010000014.1, from coordinate 3,530 downwards.
ACGCGCGCCTTCCACGTGGTCGAGCAGCCAGCGCACCTTGGTTCCGGAGAAATAGGCATCGAGCAGCAGCCCGGTGCGTCCGGTGAACAGCGCTTCCACGCCCTGGACGCGCAGTTGCTCGCACAAGCCGGCGGTGCGCCGGTCCTGCCAGACGATGGCATTGGCGATCGGCCGGCCGCTGGCGCGCTCCCATACCACCGTGGTTTCGCGCTGGTTGGTGATGCCGATAGCAGCGATATTTTCGGCACTCAGGCCGGCCTGTGCCAGCGCCGCACGCGCGGTGGCAAGCTGGGTTGACCAGATCTCGTCGGCATCCTGCTCCACCCAGCCGGACTGCGGATAAATCTGCGTGAGTTCCTGCTGTGCGGTGCCGAGCACCTTTCCGGCCTCATCGAATACGATCGCGCGCGAGCTGGTCGTGCCCTGATCCAGGGCCAGAATGGCGCTCATGGTTGTGATAAAGTTCGCACCTTATTTCCCATGCATACATGATGCGCCAACAGTGCGGCATCGGCCAAGCGCGGGAACCTCGAAGAAAAAATGTGCAACGATCTTTTCCTCACCGCGCTGGCGCGCATGGGGTTGCTGCAACCCGGGGAACGCCCCGTTGTCACGCCGCTCACCGGCGGCGTATCTTCGGACATCGTCCGCGTGGACCTCGCTGCCGGACCGATCTGCGTGAAGCGCGCATTGCCGAAACTCAAGGTCGAAGCCGACTGGCAGGCGCCGGTCGAGCGCAATCGCTACGAAGTGCAATGGATGCAGGTCGCCGCGGGCATCATCCCTACCGCGGTGCCGCGCATCCTCGGCGAAGACCGGGAAACCGGAATGTTCGCGATGCAGTTCCTGGGTTCCGCGAGTTATCCGGTGTGGAAGGCGCAACTGTGCGACGGTGAAATTTCCGCGGACACCGCGCGCGAGGTCGGCCGCCGCGTCGCGGCCATCCACGACCGCACCGCGGGCGACACCGCCGTGGCGCTCATGTTCGCCACCGATCACATCTTCTTTCCGATCCGGCTCGAGCCCTATCTTGCCGCCACCGCGGACAAGCATCCCGACTGCGCGGAGCGCCTGCACAGCCTGATGCGGGTGACCGGGGCCACCAGGAAAGCACTGGTTCACGGTGATATCAGCCCGAAGAACATCCTGGCCGGACCGGACGGACCGGTTTTCCTCGACGCCGAGTGCGCATGGTACGGTGATCCCGCCTTCGACCTCGCGTTCTGCCTGAACCACCTGCTGCTCAAGTGCGTCTGGCGGCCGCGATGGCAGGCCCGCTACCTGGTCTGCTTCGACGCGCTCGCGCAGTCCTATCTCGCGGCCGTAACCTGGGAGTCACGCACCGACATCGAAGCGCGCACCGCGCACCTGCTGCCGGGCCTGTTTCTCGGTCGCGTGGACGGCAAGTCGCCGGTCGAGTACATCAATACCGAGGAAGAGCGCGATCGAGTGCGCCGGGTCGCACGCGCGCTGCTGACCGGGCCGGTGGACAAACTCTCTGATGTGCGGACTGCCTGGCAGCGCGAAATCGCCACCTGGAACAAGTGAGGCACGGCATGCGCATCGAACATGTGGCGATGTTGAACTGACGGTCTGAGCCGGACATGACCGATACGACGATCACCAGGGTGCACGGCAGGCGGGTGTGGGACTCGCGCGGACGCCCGACCGTGGAAGTGGAAGTTCACCTTGCGGCCGGCGTTACGGCACGTGCAATCGCGCCGGCGGGCGCTTCGCGTGGCTCCAACGAAGCTGTGGATCTGCGCGACGGCGGCACGGCATTCGGCGGCATGGGTGTGAGCAAGGCGGTCACGCATGTCAACAACGAAATTTCCCGGCTGCTGATCGGACGCAACGCGCTGCGGCAGGCCGAGATCGACGACGAGTTGATCGCGCTCGACGGCACTCCCGGCAAGTCACGGCTGGGCGGCAACGCCATGATCGCCGCTTCGATGGCGGTACTGCACGCCGCTGCCGGCGCCCACCGCATGCCGCTGTACGCCCACCTCGCCCAGGGGAAAAGCGTGCGCCTGCCGCTGCCGGAGATCCAGATCTTCGGCGGCGGCGCGCACGCCGGACGGCGCGTGGACATCCAGGATTTCATGGTGATGGCGCTGGGCGCGCGCAGTTTCGACGACGCACTCGCGATGACGGCGGAGGTCTACCGTGCCGCCGGCGAGTTGATGAAGGAAGCGGGAACGCTGCAGGGGGTCGCCGACGAGGGCGGCTTCTGGCCCGCATTCGCCTCCAACGAAGAGGCGCTGACCATGCTGATGCGCGCGATCGAGCGCGCCGGCTACCGCCCCGGCGAAGATATCGGCATCTCGCTCGATGTCGCCGCCTCGGAATTCGGCCGCAACGGACGTTACCGGCTCGGACTGGAGTCCCGCGAACTCGGCAGCGACGACCTGTGCGAACTGCTGCTCGGCTGGCTTGCGCGCTACCCGATCGTTTCCATCGAGGACCCGCTCGCCGAAGATGATGCCGAAGGAATGAAGAAGTTCACCGCCGCCGCCGGAAGCCGGGTCCAGATCATCGGCGATGATTTTCTGGTCACCAGCGCCGCGCGGGTGAAGAGCGCGGCGGCCGCTAGGGCCTGCAACGCGGTGCTGATCAAGCCCAATCAGGCCGGCACTGTCACCGAGACCAAGGCCGCGCTCGATGCGGGCAAGCGCGCCGGCTGGGGCACCATCGTCTCCGCCCGTTCGGGCGAGACCGAAGACGTCACCATCGTCCACCTCGCGATCGGCTGGGATGCCGGCCAGCTTAAGGTGGGGTCGTTCGCCCGCTCCGAACGCATGGCCAAGTGGAACGAGGCACTGCGAATCGAGGAAGCGCTGGGGACCAACGCGGTCTTCGCCGGGCGGACCGTCCTTCCCGGTCAGTTGTAGGAAATCAAGCTCCAATCGCGGAGGACGCAGAGGACGCGCAGTGAGGCAAGGTGAACAGAGATGAATTGCCCACGCGCCGAAAAATGCACGATGCCGTCCTTGCTGCCAATGTTGACTTCTGTGGGTACGCTTCATTTCTCTCGTTCTTTCTCTGCGTCCTCCGCGTCCTCTGCGATGGGCGTTTTGACTGTAAGCGGATGCAGAGTGGGTATCCATGACCACTGACGCCCACCATCGCCGCACTATGCGCGGAATGCTGCTAATGCTGGCGGCGGTGTTCCTGTTTTCCGCGATGGACACACTCGCCAAGCATTTGCTCAAGTCCTACCCGATGTCGGCGCTGATGTGGGCCCGCTACGCGGTGCACATGGTCGTGATGCTGATCCTGCTGTGGCCGAGGATGGGATTACAGTTGCTGCGCACCTCTCGTCCCGGTCTGCAAATATTGCGCGGGCTGTTGCTGGTGGCAAGCACCATGTTCTTCTACTTCGCGTTGCGTTACCTGCCGCTGGCGGAGGCCGCGGCCATCAGCTTCGTCGGGCCGGTGCTGACCGCGTTGCTCTCCGGACCGATGCTGGGAGACAAGGTCAGCGGCCGCCAGTGGGTGGCGGTTACGCTCGGTTTCGTGGGTGTGGTGAT
>DASYUW010000013.1:0-54324 GCA_036000845.1 Burkholderiales bacterium | reverse complement strand
CCAGGATGGTGCATACCTCGCCGAATTCCTGCTTGCCAAGGGCTACGAGGTGCACGGCATCAAGCGCCGCACCTCCCTGTTCAATACCGATCGCATAGATCATCTTTACCAGGACCCGCACGTAAGCAATCGCAATTTCATTCTCCATTACGGAGACATGACCGATTCCAGCAGCCTGGTAAGAATCATCCAGCAGGTGCAGCCGGACGAGATCTACAATCTCGCGGCACAGAGCCACGTCGCGGTGTCCTTCGAAGAGCCCGAGTACACCGCAAATTCGGACGCGCTGGGCGCGCTGCGTCTGCTGGAAGCGATCCGCATTCTGGGGTTGGAAAAGAAGAGCCGTTTCTATCAGGCTTCGACATCGGAGATGTATGGCCTGGTCCGCGAAAGCCCGCAAAAGGAAACCACGCCGTTCTACCCACGCTCTCCTTACGGAGTAGCCAAGCTCTACGCCTACTGGATCACGGTCAACTACCGCGAAGCCTATGGAATGTTCGCCTGCAACGGCATACTTTTTAATCACGAAAGCCCCGTGCGCGGGGAGACCTTCGTCACCCGCAAGATCACTCGGGCACTGGCCCGTATCAAGCTGGGTCTGCAGGACTGTGTTTATCTCGGCAATCTCGACGCCAGACGCGACTGGGGGCACGCCCGTGATTTCGTCGAGGCCCAGTGGCTGATACTTCAGCAGCCTCAGCCCGAGGATTTTGTCATTGCCACCGGCATCCAGCACAGCGTGCGCGATTTCGTCGATCTCGCAGCGCAAAAGCTTGGCATGAAACTGAAGTGGTCGGGCAAAGGCCTGGACGAGAAGGCCTTCGACGGCGCCGGCCGCATGTGCGTAGCGGTCGATCCGCGCTACTTTCGACCGGCCGAAGTCGACACGCTGCTTGGCGATCCGTCGAGGGCGAAGAGCAAACTCGGCTGGTCCGCCAAGGTCGGTTTCGAACAACTGGTTGAGGAAATGGCGAGCGAGGACCTGAAGGCGGCGGAACGCGACGAGCTGGTCAAGCGCCACGGCCATCGTCCCTACGACTTCCATGAGTGAGGTGGGGATTGGGCGATGAGTGAGGAGTGATGAGTGATGAATGATGAGCGAGGGGTAATGGGTGATTGAATGATTCAATCACCCATTACCCATTCCCCATTTACCATTACCCAATCACTTAATCACTCGATGCATTTGGACTCCAAAATCTACGTCGCTGGCCATCGGGGTCTTGTTGGCTCGGCGATCATGCGGCGTCTGCAGGCCGCGGGATATCGCAGTCTCCTCACCCGCACCCACGCCGAGCTCGAGCTCAAGGAACAAGTGGCGGTGCGCGAGTTTTTCGAGCGCGAGCGGCCCGATCACGTGGTTCTGGCCGCGGCCAGGGTCGGCGGCGTTATCGCCAACGACACGTTTCCCGCGGAATTCCTCCGCGAAAATCTCGAGATCCAGGACAACGTGATTCACGAAGCCTGGCGCACGGGCGTCAAGCGCCTGCTGTTCCTCGGTTCGTCGTGCATTTATCCGCGCGATTGTCCGCAACCGATCAAGGAAGAGTACCTGCTTACCGGGCCGCTCGAGGCGACCAATCGCGCGTACGCGATCGCTAAGATTGCTGGGGTGGAAATGTGCTGGAGCTACAACCGCGAATACGGCTGCCGATACCTCGCCGCCATGCCCACCAACCTGTACGGGCCGGGCGACAACTACGATCTGAATACATCGCACGTGATCCCCGCGCTGATTCGCAAGATGCACGAAGCCCGGGCCAAAGCAAGCGGCGAAGTCATTGTCTGGGGCACGGGTTCGCCGAAGCGCGAGTTCCTGTACTCCGAAGATGCGGCGGACGCCTGTCTGTACCTCCTCTGCATGGCGGAGGAAAACTACGGGCACCTGTGCGAAAGCCGCTCCCGTCCGCCGCTTGTCAACGTCGGCTCAGGTGAGGATCTCAGCATCCGTGAGCTCGCACACGTTATTGCCAAAGTGGTCGGCTTCGAAGGCAGGCTGGTATTCGACGCATCCAAACCCGACGGTACGCCGCGCAAGTTGATGGACGTTTCGCTGCTCGCAAGTCTGGGCTGGACATACAGGACGCGGCTCGAAGACGGCCTGAAGCTCGCCTATGCCGACTTTCTCAAGAGCCGGTATGCGGTGGCAACAGCGTGACCGTGGGTGACACAGTGCTGGTGACCGGTGGGGCCGGTTACATCGGTTCCCACACCGTCCGGCGGCTGATCGCCGAGGGCCAGCGGGTGGTCGTGCTGGACGATTTTTCCACCGGGCAGCGCTGGGCCGTGCCGCCGGATGCGGTTGTGGTGGCCGGTGACGCCGGCAACCAGGCGCTGGTCGGCGTGCTGATCGAGCAGCATGCGATTGGCGCCGTGGTTCACTTCGCCGGCAGCATCGTCGTTCCCGAGTCGGTGAGCGATCCTCTCAAGTACTACCGGAACAACGTCGCCGCTTCCCGAAACCTGATCGAGGTTTGCCTCCACAAACGGGTGGAGAAATTCGTCTTTTCCTCATCGGCTGCGGTTTACGGAATTCCCAATCGGCAGCCGGTTCCCGAGTCGGCGCGGCTGCGGCCGATCAATCCCTACGGCACCACCAAGCTCATAACCGAATTGATGCTCCGGGACGTGGTTGCCAGCTTGGAGCAGCGGGGCGCCGTGAAGGACGCGAGTTTTCGCTATGCGGCCTTGCGCTACTTCAATGTGGCGGGTGCCAGCCTCGACGGCACCCTCGGACAGGCCACGCCCGCCGCAACACACCTGATCAAGGTGGCCTGCGAAGCGGCATGCGGGGTGCGCGACAAGGTTACCGTCTTCGGCACCGACTATCCAACGCCGGATGGCACCTGCATACGCGACTACATCCACGTGGAAGACCTGGCGCGCGCGCATCTCGATGCGCTCGCTTACCTGGACGGAAGCGGGGCGTCGGACACGTTCAACTGCGGCTACGGTCGAGGCGTGAGCGTGCGCCAGGTGTTGCATGCGGTGCAGAAGGCAGCGGGGGTCGAGTTTCCCGTCCAGGACGGACCGCGCCGGCCGGGTGATCCGCCCGAGCTGGTAGCCGAATCATCGAGAATCAGGAAAGTGCTGGGCTGGAAGCCGAAGCATGACGACCTGGAGGTGATTTGCGAAACGGCATTCCGATGGGAAACCAGACTGAACAAGGCGTATTCCCGAGCCTAGACCATATTGGGCACGATTTCTGCCTACTCTGAGTTCGTGTCCAATGTGCGGCAGGTGATGTCAGTGGCGTGGAGGCCGAAAGTGGCGCGGCTTTGCCTTGCCGAAGCAGACCCTCCATGCGCCGACCTCGGGCATGATCAATCTCACAGAACGGCGACTTTTGTCGCACTACGGCAGCCTATATCCCGTGCGAACTCGTGAACAGTTTCTGGTTTTCGGCGCGCCAGCCATCGAAGACGCCGAGATCCAGGAAGTCGTAGCGACCATGCGCTCCGGCTGGCTCGGCACCGGTCCCCGTGTGGCACGGTTCGAGCGCGAGTTCGCCGCCTACAAGGGCGCAGACCATGCCGCGGCGGTCAACTCCTGTACCGCCGCACTGCACCTGGCGCTGCTTGCCTCGGGTGTGAAACCCGGCGACGAAGTCATTACCACTGCGCTGACTTTTTGCGCGACCGTCAACGCCATCGTCCACGCGGGCGCCACTCCGGTCCTCGCCGACGTGGACCCGCTAACCATGAACATCGATCCGGCTGACGTGGAGAGGAAGCTTACCAGCCGGACAAAGGCGTTGGTTCCCGTGCATTTCGGCGGCAGGACGTGCGACATGGATGCCTTGTGTGCGCTCGCTGAGCGGCACCACTTGAAGCTGATCGAAGACTGCGCGCATGCGGTCGAGACCGAGTATCGCGGCCGCAGGGCGGGAACCTTCGGCGACTTCGGGTGCTTCAGCTTTTACGTAACGAAGAATATTGTCAGCGGCGAGGGTGGAATGGTGCTCACGCGGCGCGAAGAAGACCTGGCGCGCATCAAGGTTCTGGCGTTGCACGGGATGAGCAAGGATGCGTGGAAACGCTTCAGCGACGAGGGCTACAAGCACTATCAGGTCGTGGACGCGGGTTTCAAGTACAACATGATGGATATCCAGGCGGCCATCGGCATCCACCAGCTCGAGCGCGTCGAGCGCAACTGGCTGCGCCGACGGGAAATCTGGCGGCGCTACGATGAGGCGTTCGTCGGTCTGCCGATCACCCTGCCGGCCGCACCCGAACCCGATACCCGGCACGCCTATCACCTCTATACCCTGTTGATCGACGAGCGCGCGGCCGGGGCCAGTCGCGACCGCTTTCTCGACGGAATGACCGGGCAGAATATCGGAGTAGGCGTGCACTATCTGAGCATTCCCGAACATCCCTACTATAAGCAGGCTTTCGGCTGGCGGCCGGAGGATTTTCCGAACGCGATGCGCATCGGCAGGCAGACAGTCAGCATCCCGCTGTCGGCGAAGCTGAGTGACGCGGACGTTGAAGACGTCGTAGCTGCCGTCCAGGTGGTGATCGCGGGTGCATGAGCCGCGGTGCTGTCCGGCAGAAACCATGAATCCAGAGATTGTGCCGCTTCATCTTTGTTTCAAAGGAAGTCGTGATTACCTGCACGGCACGGATATCTACGAGGCACTCGCGGGCTTGACGAGCACCAACATGGGGGGCGCAGTTGACCGCTTGCAGATGAGCATTCACCGCTTCTTCAGTTTCGAGCCCGACATATACTGGCTGGAAGGGGCGCGCGCCTCAGCGCGTCCCGAAAAGGCGGTGGTGGATTTCTCCGTGTCCGGCAACGGAAAATCGGCGGTCGGATGGCTGGTCGAGACAGATCGCCAAGTCGTTTGCCGAGTCCCGTATGACGAAGAAAGGATTGCCCGGCACTGTGCGTTCCAGCATAACGCCATTTCAGCCAGCGGAGATGCGGGTTGTCTGCCAATCGAGGTTGCTGTGTCGATGACCAAGCACTTGCACAGCAACAAGCTTCGTGTGCCCCATGGCCGTTGGGTCTTCACCAAACTCGACTTGCGTCGCTTATTTCATAGCGCGGATGCGGCCGCCATTACGATCACGCTGAAGGAAAATCTTTACAACCGGCTGACGAAATCGGAAATCAAGGTGCACGGCGAAGCGATCGGCCACATCTTTTTCTCCCTGGCGCGTGCATGATCGGCATCCGTGCGATAGCAAGCTACGTCCCACGGGATCGTCTTTCGAACTACGACCGTCGCGACGAGTTCGGCCTGACCGACGATTTCATCGTCGGGAAACTCGGCGTCGAGAGAGTCTCCAGAAAAGCCGCGGACGAGGATACGTCCTCGCTTTGTGCAAAGGCTTTCGCAGCGCTGCAGGGGAAAACCGCGGTTGCGCCCGGCGACATCGATTGCCTGATTGTCTGCACCCAGAATCCGGACGGACACGGCATTCCCCATACTTCGGCCGTCGTCCATGGCGCCATCGGCGCGGGCGAACGCTGTGCGGCTTTCGATGTGTCGCTGGGGTGTTCGGGGTACGTCTATTCACTGTCCCTTGCGAAGAGTTTCATGGAGGCGAACGGTTTGAAGCGGGGCCTGCTATTCACCGCCGATCCCTACTCGAAGATCCTCGACCCCGGCGACAAGAACACCGTGCTGTTGTTCGGCGATGCGGCTACCGTAACCCTTCTGGAAGCGGACGCAGACTCACTGTGGGTGCCGACGCGATTTCTGTTCGGTACACGAGGGCAGGAAGGCAGGGCGCTCAACAACGACAGTGGCAGGCTCGAGATGAACGGACGCGCCGTTTTCAATTTTTCCGCCACCGCGGTGCCCGGGCAGGTGAAAGAATTGCTCGAGGCTGCGGGAATCGGTCCCGATGCAGTGGACTTGTTTCTGTTTCATCAAGGCAGCCGTTATATTGTCGACACGCTGATCAAGCGCCTGGGGCTTCCGCCTGCGAAAGTGCCGTCGAATCTCGCAGAGCAGGGCAACACGGTGTCGTCCTCGATCCCGCTGCTGTTCGAGGCCTGCCTGGATGATCCGAAGATCGGTCGTGTTCTGATGTCAGGATTCGGCGTCGGATTGTCGTGGGCGAGTTGCCTGATCGAACGGCGCGCCTGAGTCAGGCCCGGCAGAAACTGTTTGAAGGAGATTCCGAATTGAGTGAGACGGCAAGCGAAGTGGTGGCGATAGTCGAGGACGTTTGCAGCCAGGTGCGTGTCGGCGAGAGCGACTACGACACTCCCCTCAAGGATCTCGGTGTGGATTCCCTCGACGTGGCGGGGATTTTTCTGGCCATCTACGAGAAGCTTGGCGTCCGCGTCCCGGACGGCGAGATCGACCGGCTCAACACCGTGCGCCTGATCGTGGGTTATCTCGACGGGAAAAAATAAACGCCGAGATGCCCGATCTGTTGCGCTTCCTGCTCACCTTGCCCAGAAGCCTGTTGCTGGGGGCGGTGATTTATCTTCCGGGCGAAGCAGGCATATTGCTGCGTCGCTGGTACTACGGCCGGAGACTGCGGCGTTGCGGGAAGAATCTCACGGTCATGCCTGGCGTCCACCTTGACGGCGAGAAGTTCATGGAGATCGGCGATGATGTCATGATTCGCGAAAACGTCGTGCTGCGCGCGGGCATTCCGTCTGAAGAGAAACGTGAAGTTGTGGAACTCGGCAGTTATGCGGACAGGGAGCGGGGTGTGGTGCTGATTCGCGACCGGGCGCGGATCGCCTTCGGTGCGGTCATCCTCGGTTACGGTGGCATCGCAATCGGCGAGAAGTGCGGTATCGGGCCCTACTCAGTCCTGCTTTCGGAGACCTTTCATCACCAGGGCAGGGACCCCGGCCGGATCTACAAGTACTCCCAAGGCGCCGCCCTCGAAGAGCAGTGCGTGCTGAGGGGGTACGTCGAGATGAAGGACGGATCAGGGGTCGCGTCGAACGTGCTGGTGCTGCCCGGGGCGACAATAGGCAGGGACGCCTGGGTGGCGCCGAACAGCGTGGTTCGCCTGGGCGGATTCATCAACGACGATGTGATCGCCAAAGGCGATCCGGCCGCGACCGTATTCCGGCGCCGTTATTCGCCGGCGGCGACCTCAAAACCGGACAGTGAATCCTGACCGTGCGGGACCTGCAGGCCTATCTCAGACCCTATGGAATCACTAATCCGGCGCGGATGGTGATCAGGCGAGGCGCGGCACTTCTGATTCTGGCGATGGACAAGTTTCTCCACGGACGCGTGCTCGACATCGGTTGCGGCGAAAAGGCGAAGCGCCTGTTGGTGAACGAGCGCGTTATCGAGTACGTCGGACTCGACCACGAAGGATCGTTGCATGACAAGTCCAGGGTGGATCTGGTCGGCACAGCGTATCGGATTCCCCAGCCGGACGATTCGTTTGACGGAATCGTCTGTACCGCGGTACTCGAACATCTGGAGGAGCCGAAGGCGGCGCTCGCCGAATCGTTTCGGGTGCTCAAGCGCGGAGGACACGCGATCTATACGGTCCCGCTGTTCTGGCACTTGCACGAGGAGCCAAGGGATTTCTTTCGCTATACCGCGCACGGATTGCGTTACCTGTTCGAGAGCGTGGGCTATGAAGTGACGAGGCTCGATCCTGCGTCCGGTTTCTGGCTCACCTTCGGTAGCGAGTGGAGCTATTACCTCAACACGCTTGCCCGGGGCCGATTGCGCTATGTCGCCCGGACACTGACAGCGATTAACAATATCGTCTTTCCCTTGCTCGATCGCATCGACCGCCGGATCAACCCAATGAACGACAAGTTTACCTGGATGTATCTCGTGGTGGCGAGGAAGCCGGTCGGCGCCGCCGGCGCGATTCATGGCTGAGCACGGGTTGGAAGCTGCCGCATTGTCCGGCCTCAAGGCGGAACTGGTTGCGTATCTTGCGCAAGGACGATCCGAGCATTTCGGTGCGGTCCGGAAGGATTGGGTGCAAGCGGCCGAAGACTATTTCTGGGACGAGAAGCATCAGCGTTGGCGTTTGGGGCTGCTCAAACGCCACGGAGTTATTCCGGGCAGACACCGCGTTCTCGATCTGGCGGCGGGCTGCGGACAATTCGTCCTGCTTGCACTGCGGAAGGGCTTCGACTGCGACGGTGTCGAGGTGGATACATGGCGACTGGACTTCGTCTCGCGCAAGATCGATCTTTTGGGTTACCCCGCTGTCTGGGCCAACAGATTCCATCAGGGTTCTGCCGAACGGCTTCCCTTTCCCGACGATACTTTCGACTACATCACCAGTTTCCAGACACTCGAGCATGTTAGTGACCCGGCAAGCGCAATTGCGGAGATGGTCCGGGTGACGCGTCCAGGCGGCGCAATTCACATCATGTGCCCGGACTATCGAAGCACGTTCGAAGCACACTACCAGCTGCCTTGGCTGCCGATGTTTCCGCGGACGCTCGCGCGCCGGTACCTGCGCCTGCTGGGTCGACCCACAAAGGGACTCGATACGATCAAGTACGTCACACGCCCGAGGATACTTTCCTGGATTGCCAAGGCCGAATCCCGCAGGCGGTTTCTGGTGCTCGACGAGGATCGCGTCATGTTCGACAACGGGCTGCGCAGGCGCAGGCTGCCGCGACTGCCGGGCATGTACTGGCTTTGGCGGACCTGGTCCGCAATCCGCTACCTGGGGCGCCGGGAGTTCAGCGTCAGCCTACTCATCAGGATTCTCGAAAAATAGCGATGCTGCGCAAACAGGCTCTGTCCGGGGCGACGTGGACGGGGGGCGCGACGCTGGTCACGGTGGCCCTGCAGGTTCTGCAGATTGCGGTGCTGGCGCGCCTTCTCGTTCCGGAGGACTTCGGCTTGATGGCGCTGACCGTCATCGCGGTTGGTTTCGCCCAGATTTACTCGGATGCCGGACTGAGCAGCGCGATCGTGCAGCGGCAGGATGCGACGCGCGAGCAGCTCTCCTCGCTGTTTTGGTTGAACGTCGTGGTCGGCTTGCTGGTGTTCGGAGTGTTGCTGCTGGTCGCGCCGCTTGTCGCGCGCCTGTACGGCGAACCCCGCCTCGTCGGGCTGCTTGCGTGGGCGGGCGTTGCGTTCCTGATTGCGCCGGCGGGCCAGCAGTTCGCCATGTTGCTGCAGAAGGGGCTGCGCTTCCAGACCCTCGCGGCGATCGACGTCCTGTCGGCGGTCGTCGGCGTAGCGACCGCGGTACTCCTGGCCTGGTGGGGCCACGGTGTGTACTCGCTGGTATGGGGTCAGCTCGCGAATGCGGCGACGCGGACGCTGGCACTGCTCAATCTCGGCATGCGTGAATGGCGGCCGCAGTTGCGTTTCCATTTGCCTGATCTGGCCGGATACCTGCGTTTCGGCGCCTTTCAGATGGGGGAGCGAACGATCAATTTCCTGGGGTTCAATCTGGACAAGCTGCTGATCGGTTACCTGATCGGATCGCACGGGCTGGGGCTGTACAGCATGGCTTACCAGCTCGCGATGAAGCCGATGCAGGTCTTCAACCCGATCATCACACGCGTTTCTTTTCCGCTGTTCGCGAAGGTCCAAACTGACGATACGCGACTTCGTGCCGGCTACCTGGACGCGATCCGAGTGATCGCGCTGATCTTGTTTCCTGTCTATGTCGGCATGATCGTGCTGGCGGAGCCGCTTATCCTGGCTCTGCTGGGAGAAAGCTGGACGTCACTGGTGCCCACATTCCGGCTTCTGGGCGTGTTGGGAATGTTCTATTGCCTGGGCAATCCCATCGGCACGCTGTTGCTTGCCAAGGGCAGGGTGGAAATCGGCTTTTATCTCAACCTCTGGATGGTCATTCTGTATGCCGCTGCCATCTGGGCGGGCGGACGTTGGGACATCGAGGGCATTGCAGCCGGCCTGGCGATCGCCTTCTTCGTCGGTCTTTTTCCCGTGGGATTCTGGATACGCTGGCTATTGGTCAGGATGCGGCCGATGGAATACCTTGCAGCGTTCGGGCCGATGCTCATCTCGGCTGCGGTCATGGGGGCATTCGTGCGGTGGGCGCGCAATGCCGGACTGGGGTTCGGCAACCCTGTTGCGGATCTGATAGTGCTGGCCGTGATTGGGGCCGCCATGTATCTCGCGATCATCGTGCCCTGGCAGCGCCCGTTCCTCGCCCGATTGAAGAACACTCTGCGCTGAACTTCCATGTGTGGCATCGCCGGCTACTACTCCCTCGACGCGCCGCTTGCCGGCACGGGCAGGCTGCTCGAGATGCTGGGGACCATTGCCCACCGCGGGCCCGACGACCAGGGGCTGCTGCTGGTCGATGCGATGGCCGGCAAGGCGATGAACTGTGCGACTCCTTCGAGTGATCCGAGAATTCGCGAGGTGATGCCGGATGCCGGGTCGGCTGGGAACTTTTCCCATCAACTCGCGTTTGCCCACTGCCGCTATTCAATCGTCGATCTGACCCCTGGCGGGCATCAGCCGATGTGGGACACGCGCGGCCTGGTGTGCGTGTCGTTCAATGGAGAGATCTACAACTACGTGGAACTCCGTGACGAATTGGAGAGCCGCGGTCGCAGGTTCAGCACGAAGTCGGATACCGAGGTCTTGTTGGAGGGCTACCTCGAGTGGGGTAGGGAGTTGTTTCAGCGCCTGAACGGCCAATGGGCAGTGTCGCTCTATGACTCCCGGACTCGAAAGCTGCTTCTCGCCAGGGATCGGCTTGGTAAGGTGCCGCTCTACTATGCGGTCCGTGACGGTCGGCTTTACTGGGCCTCCGAGATCAAGGCAATCCTGGCAGCTTGCGGGCCTGACGCCTTTCCCGTCAGGTCGCAGGCGGTCGACGACTACGTCGTGGAAGGGTGGCGCGACCGCGACGGTACCTTCTGGGAAGGTATCGAGGATTTTCCGCCCGCGAGTTTCGCGTCGGTATATCCGGACGGAGGCTTAGATATACACCGCTTCTGGGAGCTTCCTTCCGAGCGCATGAGCACTGCGGACATCTCCTCGGAAGAGGCTGCTCGACGGGTCGGCGACATCCTCGTTGATGCAATCCGCATTCGTGTGCGGGCCGATGTTCCAGTGGCATTTGAACTGAGCGGGGGCATGGACTCGTCTTCGTTAGTTGCACTCGCAGCGCAATTCCTGCCTGACCAACTGACATCGTACACAGTGGAGTTCGCCGACCCCAAATACAACGAGGCCCCTTACGCCAAGGCGGTGGCGGAGCGTTTTCAGGGAAAAGTCGACTATCGCGCAATCAAACCCGGGCACGATGACTTCTGGCGAGACGCGAATCAGTTCATCTGGACGGAAGAGGAGCCGTTTCACGCTCCCAACCTGCACACCAACCAATCCCTCCGTAGGCAGATGAAGGCTGATGGCTCGAAGGTCGTGATAAGCGGCGCGGCTGGGGATGAGGTTCTTGCTGGGTATGCCGGGGAGTACCTTGCCCCGTACCTTCTCTACCTGTTCGCAAGAGCGGATTTGCGCAGATTCGTACTGGAAGCCAAAGCAAACACCGAATATCCGCCCTCGTTTAGAAATACTGTTGACTTGAGTATGGGTCTTGCATTGCCGGAATTCTGGAAAAACCTGCTACGTTGGCGTTCCGGGGAAACTGGATTCTTGAAAAAATGTTATGTCGCGCCACCTGGCGTCAGACGAAGGACATCGGCCCCGAAAACATTCGCTGCAAGAACGCGTGTCAACATGGGTCACGCCAAGATGAATTACTGGTTGCGGTCTGCGAATAAGTCAAACTTTGGCATCCCGATAGAACCGCGAGCGCCATTTCTGGATTACCGGTTTGTGGACTTTGCATTCTCGCTGCCGCCCGAATACCTGATCCGGGATGGGTGGCACAAATGGATACTTCGCAAGGCAATGGTGGGCCTGTTGCCGGAACATGTTCTCTGGCGCCGGACCAAGATGGGTTTCCCATTCCCGCTCTCCGATTGGCTCATCGCCTCCCGGCGACAAATCATTTCGAACCTGGAAAGTTCCAATCCCTACCTCAATGTCGCTGCGATTGATGATTGCTACGACGTATTTGGGCGCACGAATCCTTTCGCGCTGTGGCGACTCGTGAGTCTTGGCCTGTGGTGGCGGCGCGTTGTTGAGGGGCGTCCCTTGGCGGATGCGAACGGATGACCCTACGTGTGGTCCATAACACGCCGGTCTGGCTGCCCCAGACGCAGACCTGGATCCATACGCAGGTCAGTTGCACGCCGGGCGAGAGAATCGAGAACCACGTAGTTTGCGAAAAAGCTGTGAACCTCGATCAGTTCCCGGTGCGCCATCTCCACGATTTTTCGCGCGCGCCGAACCCCGCGCGGTTCTGGGACCGCGCGCTCAGGAAAACAGGATTACGCAGGCACCTGGGATATCTGTCGCGCGTTACCCGCTCGGTCGGGGCGCAAATCATCCATTCGCATTTCGGCGACGTGGCTTGGAAGAGTCTAGGCGCCGTGACGGCGGCCAAATGCAGGCATGTCGTGACTTTCTATGGGTACGACATGAGCTTTCTCCCGGGGCAGCCGCTCTGGCGTGACCGGTTTGCAGAGTTGTTCGGGAAAGTGGACCTAGTCCTCTGCGAAGGGCCTCACATGGCGCGTTGCGTCGTGGATATAGGCTGTCCGGAGCACAAGATCCGCGTTCATCATCTCGGAGTGCGCCTGGACAGGTTCCCATTCCGACCGAGGCAGTGGCGCCCTAATGAGCGGCTTCGGGTATTAATTGCGGCGACTTTCGCAGAGAAAAAAGGCATTCCTTACGCCCTGGAGGCGCTCGCGCAATTGCGAGATCATGCGGACCTCGATATCACCATCATCGGCGATGCACAGGACAATGAAGAGAGCCGTGCCGAGAAGGCAAAGATTCTTGCCGCCGTCGACAAGCGCGCGTTGTCCCGTCAAGTGCGAATGTTGGGGTATCAGCCGCACGCAAGCATGATCAAGGAAGCCTACCAGCATCATCTGTTCCTTGCGCCAAGCGTGACCTCGCGGGATGGCGGGACCGAAGGAGGGGCACCGGTGTCGCTGATCGAGATGGCGGCTACCGGTATGTTCGTTGTGAGCAGCCGGCATTGCGATATTCCGGAGGTGATACTTGACGGGCGATCCGGCTTTCTTACCGCGGAACGTGACGTTGACGGTCTGGTAGATTGTCTACTTCGTGCCGTGAGGCAGCCGCAGAACTGGGGCGGGTTTCTGAATCGTGGCAGGGCGCATATCGAGTCCGAGTTCAACGCCATAGTCCAGGGGGAGCGGCTGGCCGGCATCTACGAAAGCGTGGCGGAAAGCAAACCGAGCGACTGAGATCATGTCCTTTGCCCCGCTCGCCCTGTTTGCCTACAACCGTCCGATGCATATTCGGCGCACGGTAGAGTCCCTGCTCGCGAACGAAACGGCGGCTGCGGCCGACCTGTACATTTTTTCGGATGGACCGAAGAGTCCTGCGCAGGAGCCGGCCGTCGCGGAGGTGAGGCGTTACGCCGGAAGCGTGACGGGATTCCGATCGGTCAACGTCGTCGAACGGTCCGGGAATCTGGGCCTGGCGAATTCGATCATCGACGGAACAACCCGCCTCACGAAGGAATTCGGTCGCGTCATCGTGCTGGAGGACGATCTCGTCGTGTCGCCTCAATTCCTGGAGTACATGAACAGGGCTTTGGAGAGGTATCAGATTGATGATTCTGCGATGCAAGTCTCCGGTTACATGTTTCCAATCGATGTTGTTACCGAAACCGACGCTTTTTTCATGCCGTTTACGACGTCCTGGGGATGGGCTACGTGGGAAAGGGCGTGGCGGCACTTCGACCCCGAAATGACGAGATTCGATGCGCTTGTTAGAGACCGGAATCTGCGCGATCGTTTTAATCTTGATGGTGCCTACGATTACTTCGACATGCTGGAGCGGCAGCGACGCGGCAGCATCGACTCCTGGGCAATCCGCTGGTATTTGAGCGTGTTCAATCGGGGCGGCCTGACTCTGTACCCGGCGAGGACGCTGGTTCGGAATATCGGTTTTGACGGGAGCGGCACGCACTGCGTGGTCTCGGACGTCGAACAGGCGCCCATGCAGCCAGATTTCCGTGTAGCAAGATTGCCCGCCCGGGTTCAACTTCACCCGGATTGGAAAAAGGTGCTGGCGGCGATGCCGACTCGCCGCCGCAGAGCCGGTGACTTGGTGCGTAACGTAGTGGCTAAGGCATTAAGAATGATTAGAAGCTGGAACCTGAACTAGCGATGAAACGGCTATTGAAATGGGTTTACGCCGCCATCGGGCCGACTATTTTCCGTTTGACCGGAATGCGCCCCTGGTCGTTTGGCTACGCGGCGTACAAACGCAGGAAAATTACAGAGATCATCAATCTGAAAAGGTTTGATTCGAAGAGCCTGCCACCCGGGTATGGATTCAGGCTCGACGAGCGCATCGTGGAATATCCCTGGTTTCTATCGAGGCTGCCAAGGCAACCTGGAACGCTGCTCGATGCGGGATCGATACTCAACTACGAATTCCTTTTGACATATCCGGGCCTGGCCTCCAAGCGGATATTCATTTCTACGCTGGCTCCGGAGGCCGAGTGTTTCTGTAGATACGGTGTGTCATATGTCTACGAAGATCTCATGGATTCGTGTTTCCACGATGGGAACTTTGATTGGGTCGTCAGTCTTTCAACGGTCGAGCACATCGGTATGGACAATACGATGTTGTACACCGCGGACCCCGAAAAACGCGAAAGCGACAAGTTGGCACACCTTCAGGCGACAAAGGAGTTTCGACGGCTATTGAAGGCCGGAGGCAGGCTTTACCTTAGCGTGCCGTTCGGTAAACACCAGGACCATGGCTGGTTTCAGATTTTCGATGCGGCCATGGTGGACCGCCTGATCGAAACATTCGGGCCAACCCAGGTTACGGAAACGCACTTCCGCTATACCGAATCCGGATGGGTACCTTCCGATCGGGGGGCGTCCAGGGATTCCACCTACTTCGATATCCATAAACGCAAGACCTACGATCCGGATTTTGCTGCTGCTTCTCGTGCGGTTGTGTGCCTGGAACTGGTGAAGTGATCGGACGCGTTTTCAAGCGTCTGCTCAGGCGGCGCCAGTACATGATCGAACCGGGGGCAGTAATCCACGATACCGCGAGGATCTTCAACGAAACGGGGACCCGGAGCGCAATCAGCATAGGGCGGTTCACGCACGTAAGGGGTGAACTTCTTACCTTTGCTCACGGCGGCGCGATCAGTATCGGGGAGTACTGCTACATCGGAGAATCGACCAGAATTTGGTCTGCACGAAGCATCCGCATAGGAAATCGAGTTCTGATCGCGCATAACGTGACGATTCTGGACAGTCTGACGCATCCGATCGGCGCCAAGGCGAGACATGAACACTTCAAGCACATCATCACCGAGGGACATCCGGACCGTATTGATCTTGGCGAGCGCGCTGTGAATATCGGCGACGACGTCTGGATTGGCTGCATGTCGATTGTCCTGCGAGGGGTTTCGTTGGGGCGGGGGGCAATCGTCGGCGCGGGCAGCGTGGTTACGGAAAACGTTCCGCCATGGAACATGGTGGCCGGAAATCCGGCGCGCATCATTCGTGTACTGGATGGCGATGAGCGATAGCACGCGCAGTTGGGAAGACGCTGTTCTCTGGTTAAGGAGCCAACCGGATCAGGCAGATCTCGTACGAGCGTGCTTTTACGACGATCCGTTGGCCGCTGCGGCCGAACGTTATTACCGAAGCAGTGAATGGGCGGCGGTCGGGCGGTTTCTTCCGCAATCCGCGGGTCGGGCGCTCGACCTCGGCGCCGGCCGCGGCATTTCCAGCTATGCCCTAGCGCGGGAAGGCTGGCAGGTCACGGCGCTGGAACCCGATCCGAGTGCCGTGGTGGGGGCGGCGGCGATCCGGTCATTGGCGAAGGAAGTGCAACTCGATATCGAGGTAGTGCAGGAGCGGGGAGAGCATCTTCCGTTTCCGCCATCGAGCTTCGATCTCGTGCATTGCCGCCAGTCATTGCACCATGCGCACGATCTTCGTCAACTGTGCCGGGAGATCGGCCGTGTACTGAAGCCGCGAGGGCGATTCATCGCGATCAGGGAACATGTCATCTCGCGCAGGGAAGATCTGTCTGCATTCCTGGAAAGCCATCCGCTGCATTCCCGGTATGGCGGGGAGAATGCGTACCTCCTCGACGAGTACAAGCAGGCAATCGATGCCGGTGGGGTGCGGTTGATCAAGGTTCTGAACCCGTTTCAATCGGAGATAAACACCTTTCCGGAGACGCTACTGGACGTCAAGCGCCAGATCGCCAGCCGGCTCGCATTTCCGTTCGCTGAATTGATCCCCGATTTGATCGTCGGCCTGAGGGGGCGATTCTTGAGGCAACCCGGCAGGCTATACAGCTTCGTGGGAGAGAAAACGGGCAATGGCTAAGCCGATCCTGGTCACCGGAGCCTACGGATTCATCGGCCGAAACGTCGCCCGGCACCTGGCAGCTCAGGGACATACGGTAACCGGAATCGGACATGGGGCATGGGCACAGCACGAGTGGCGGGAATGGGGCATCTCCAAGTGGCATACCGCGGACATCTCGCTCGACAGCCTCGTGACCTATGCGGGCGCGCCTGAACTCATCGTGCATTGCGCCGGCGGCGCATCGGTGGGGTTCTCGATAGAACGTCCGCTGCAGGACTATCAGCGGACGGTTTCGACGACCGCGGCAGTGCTGGAGTTCGCCAGGATTCACGCCCGCGAGGCGGCGGTGGTCATGCCTTCCAGCGCCGCCGTCTATGGCGAGGCGCGCGAGCTGCCGATCGTGGAAACCGCGCCGCTGCAACCCGTTTCTCCCTATGGCGAGCACAAGCGTATGGCGGAGAATCTGTGCCGACTCTACGCCGAGAAGTTCGGAGTGGGGACTGCCGTGGTGCGCTTCTTCTCGGTGTACGGGCCCGGATTGCGCAAGCAGCTGTTGTGGGATGCGTGCGACAGGCTGGGGCGCAACGAGCCACCGCGCTTTTTCGGCGACGGCGCCGAGACGCGCGACTGGCTGCATGTCGACGATACCGTGGCGTTGCTAGAGCTTGCCGGCAGCCATGCCGGACGCGATTGCCCGGTCGTCAATGGTGGAACCGGGCAGGCGGTGCCGGTGCGCGAACTGCTGAGGCATCTTTACCGCCTGTTGGGTCGCAGCGACGAGCCGGTCTTCACCGGCGGCGGGCGTAGCGGCGACCCGAAGCACTACCTTGCCGACATTCGAGCCGCGCAGCGCTGGGGCTGGAATCCTCGCGTCGGCTGGCGCGACGGCGTGCGCCAGTATCTGGACTGGTTCCGGCAGGGGGCGCCGTGATCCGGGTCGGTTTTTTCTTCAATGTCTCGGGCCAGGTTTGGCTGGGTGGCGCCAGTTATTTCCGCAATTTGTTGACCGCGTTGGCCCATTTGCCCGAACACACCGTCCAGCCCGTCATTCTCACCGGTTCGCAATCGAGGCCGGAATTGCTCGCCGAGTTGCCGTCGGCCGACTGGCGTTGTCCGGCGTCGCTGCAACGCTACAGTCCGCGCTGGATTGCAAGGAAGATGCTGGGCCGGTTTACCGAGAGCGACCGCTTGCTGGAACGCGAACTCGTTTCACTGGACATCGACGCGTTGTCCCATTCGGGACATCTGGGGCCGGACGCCCGCGTTCCGGTGCTCGCATGGATACCGGACTTCCAGCATATGCGATTGCCACAAAACTTCTCGGAGCGCGAGCTGCGGCAGCGAGACCATCATTACGCCAGGCTTTGCCGTTTCGCGTCGCGCGTAATCGTGAGCAGCGAGAGCGTCCGCAAGGACCTGGCGGACTTCTGTCCCGAGGCCGCTCCCAGAAGCCGGGTTCTGCCGTTCGTGGCGAATGTGCCGGATCCTGAGACGTTGCCATCGCGCGAGGCGCTGGAGCGCAAGTATTCCTTTTCCGGCCGGTACTTCTTTCTTCCGAACCAGTTCTGGGTGCACAAGAACCATCGTGTCGTGGTGGATGCGCTTGCCGTACTCGAGCGTCAGGGAGTGGCAGTTACCGTGCTTGCAAGCGGAAACCCCGTCGACGATCGCAACCCGGAACATTTCGGGCGCCTGACGAGCCACGCCGGAGCGCTCGGGGTCGCGGAACGGTTCAAGGTGTTGGGTCTGGTTCCGTATGCCGACCTGATGGCGCTGATGTGGCATTCGGTCGCCGTGATCAATCCGTCGCGATTCGAGGGTTGGAGCACGACAGTGGAGGAAGCCAAGTCGCTGGGCGTCCCGGTGATCGTTTCCGACATCGCGGTTCACCGTGAGCAGCAACCGCCGGGGGGCGCGTATTTTCCGCCCGACGCCGCCGAAGCTGCCGCCGAGCTGATGCGGCGCGCTTGGGAGGCAGACCGGTCCGACGCGAGGCGGCAACTTGCCGAAGAGGCGCGCGCGCAGCTTGCTCCCCGGCGCAACGAGTTTGCCCGGCGTTTCGAGCGCTACGTCATGGAGTGCGTGGCGGAGGGTCAAAGTGCCGATCGATGATGCCGGGCTGCAGCCGGCCAGACCGAAGGTGCACGCGCCCCCAGGCCGCGTTCTCGAAAAGGTGTCTTGTCCACCCGTGCTGGTGTTGGCATTCAACCGGCCGGAGACCACGCGGCGCGTGCTGGAATCGTTGCGCCCAGTCAGGCCGGGCGCGATCTTCTTTGCCGTGGACGGGCCGCGCGCAAACAGGCAGGGAGAAAACGAACAGGTGGCGGCGGTACGCCGGCTCATCGACACGGTCGACTGGGATTGCGATGTTCGGACTCTTTTCAGGGAAAAGAATCTCGGCTGCAAGACGGCGGTCAGCGAGGCGATCACCTGGTTCTTCGACAGTATCGAAGCCGGAATTATTCTCGAAGATGACTGCGTCGCGCATCCGTCCTTCTTCCCGTTCGCAGCCGAATTGCTCGAGCGCTACCGGGGCGACGAGCGCATCCTGATGATCTCCGGCGACAACTTTCAGTTCGGCTTGCGGCGCAGCGACGACAGCTATTATTTTTCGCGCTATACGCATATCTGGGGCTGGGCGAGCTGGCGCAGGGCTTGGCGTCTATACGATCATCGGATGTCGCGTTGGCCGGAATTGCGTGGCCAGGGCTGGCTGCTTGACTTGCTGAAGGACCGGGTCGCCGCAGGCTACTGGACGCGGATATTCGACGACACCTTTGGCGAACGCAATTCCTCGTGGGCCTACCGCTGGACATTCTCGGCGTGGGTCAACGACGGACTGACGGTCCTGCCCGGCGTCAACCTGGTCTCCAACATTGGTTTCGGCGGACTGGCGACGCACAACCGCAATCGCGGCAACCGGCTGGCCGCATTGCCGAGCGAGGCGATGCGTTTTCCGCTGAGGCATCCTCTCGATGTGGTCCGGGACGAACACGTGGACGAGTTTACGCAGCGGACGATCTTCGTGCCTGCCCCCTGGTGGAAGAGGGCCGCGAAGGCAGTCATGGTCCGGCTCGGCCGCGGATAGAATCCTCTCTCGACGCTTCCCCGTGAATCCACAAGGAGATCTTTCGATGGCGCCCGCCGCCGAACCTGCCCGCGCCGGGCGCAGGCTCTTGAACGTAGGCTGCGGATCGAACTATCACTCCGACTGGCTCAATGTCGACGTGGTGCCGGTATCCGCCGCGGTCATGGCGGTCGACGTACGCAAGGGCCTGCCTTTCGCCGATCAGGCCTTCGATGCGGTGTATTGCTCCCATTTGCTGGAGCATTTGCCGCGACAGCAGGCCGCGAGCCTCCTGCTGCACATGCGCAGGGTGTTGCGCCCGGGCGGCGTGATCCGGGTGGTGGTGCCGGATCTGGAGACGTTGGCAAAGGAGTATCTGCGCTTGCTGGACCAGCTCAATCGTGAACCTGGCGCGAGCGCGGCCGACTACGACTGGATCATGCTGGAGATGTACGACCAGGCGGTTCGCGATCGCAGCGGAGGGGAAACATCCGGGTTTCTGGCCGCCCCGGATTTGCCGAACCGGGAATTCGTGCTGTCGCGGATCGGCGCGGAAGCGGAGCGCGCATGGCAGGAGTCAAGCGCGCCGCTTGCGTCGCGGCTGCTGGACAGGATTCGCGCGCGAGGGCTGCGGTGGCTGGTGGAAGCTGTGGGCGTGCGTGTTGCAGGCGTCCTGATCGGCGTATTGGGAGGGCGAATAGCGAGAGCCGCATACCTGGAGGGCGTTTTCCGCCAATCAGGCGAGGTGCACCGTTGGATGTACGATTCGTTCTCGCTCGGCCGTGCCTTGAAGGATGCCGGCTTTGTGAACGTGCGTCGTCGTACCGCGTTCGAAAGCGCTATCTCCGGATTTGCGTCGTATGCGCTGGACGTGGATGAAAGAAAACACATTCGCAAACCGGATTCGCTGTTCATGGAGGCCGAGCGCGCCGGCGTCTGACGGTGCCAGGACAAACGATGCCCGGACTCACCTCCCTGCTGCGGCCTCTGAGAAACCTCGCGCGCCGGTTCGGCGTCGATATCGTTCCCTATCCGCCCGTGCTCAAGGGGGTGGATGAAATCACCGCGCAAACCATTGACGCCGTGCGCCCGTACACCATGACCTCGGATCAGAGGGTGGCGGCGCTCTGTGACGCCGTTCGCTACGTCGTCGCCAATCTAATTCCCGGCGATATCGTCGAGTGCGGTGTCTGGAAAGGCGGAAGCATGATGGCGGTGGCCAGAACCCTGCTCGAGCTGGGTGACAGGACGCGCGATCTGTACCTGTTCGATACCTTCGAGGGAATGACCGCACCGACCGGGGAGGACTTAGCATTGACCGGCGAAACCGCGGCCGACCTGATGGCCGCAAGCATTGACCGGGAGGACGCCGAATCGGTCTGGTGCCGCGCTCCACTGGATGTGGTCCGGCAGGCGATGGCAAGCGTCGGCTACGACGGATCGAAGATCCATTACATCAAGGGGCGCGTGGAGGACACCATTCCCGCGGCCGCCCCGGAACGCATCGCGCTGCTGCGCCTGGACACCGACTGGTACGAATCCACCCGCCACGAGATGATTCATCTTTTTCCGCGACTTTGCGTCGGCGGAGTGCTGATACTGGACGACTACGGCCACTGGGTGGGCGCGCGCCGGGCAGTCGACGAGTACCTCAGGGAGCACAACGTTCCGCTGTTCCTGCAGAAAATCGATTACACCGGACGTTATGCCGTCAAGTGGCGATGACTGCGGGAGGCTTTCCCGCAATCCGCAGCAGCGGTCCATCCCATGAAGCCGTTGCTGGTGAACTCGAACGATCTTAGGGGCGGGGCGGCGCGTGCCGCATACCGCTTGCACGCCGGCCTCAGATCGATCGGGGTCGACTCGTCGATGCTGGTGCAGGTCAAGGACGGAGAAGATACTTCCGTCGTCGGACCCCGGACTGCTTTCGGCCGGCTCGCAGGCCGGGTGCGCCAGGCGCTGGATTTGCTGCCTGTCTATGCCTACCCTGCCGGGCGGACCCGAAGGACGTTCTATCCCGGATGGTTGCCGGACCGCTCTCGCAGCCGCGTGCAGGAAATCGCGCCGGACCTGGTTCACCTGCACTGGATCACGGGCGGATTCGTGAACGTGAAGACGCTGAGAAAGTACCGCCTCCCGCTGGTTTGGACCTTGCACGACATGTGGGCTTTCACCGGCGGCTGCCATTACGATGACGGTTGCGGCCGCTATCTGTCCGGGTGCGGATCCTGTCCGATTCTCGGCTCCAATTCGAGTCGCGATCTTTCGTCGCTGGGTTTTACTCGCAAGGCGCGCGCTTACCGCGATTTGCCGCTCACCATCGTGACGCCGAGCCGGTGGCTGGGAGAACTGGCGCGACGCAGCCCGCTGCTCGCCGGATTTCCCGTCTCGGTCATACCCAATGCCATCGACACGGATTGCTTTCGCCCGATTGAAAAGAATGCCGCACGGGATCTGCTTGGACTCCCGGGAGACAGCAAGCTGATTCTGTTCGGCGCGGAGCACGGCGCGGACGAGCCGCGTAAGGGGTTCAGCCATCTGCAAACTGTGCTGCGGTTGCTGGTGGAACGCGCTGGCGCGTCGGAGTACAAGGCCGTGGTTTTCGGCGCATCCGCACCGCAGAGACCGCCGGAATTCGGGATGGCATGCATATACGTCGGGCGTCTGAATGACGATGCGAGTCTTGCCGCGCTCTATGCCGCGGCCGACGTGTTCGTGGCGCCATCCATACAGGAGAACCTTTCCAATACCGTCATGGAGGCGCTGGCCTGCGGGACGCCGTGCGTGGCGTTCGACATCGGCGGGATGCCGGACATGATCGAGCACGGGCGCAACGGTTTTCTGGCGCGGCCCTTCGACGCGGCGGATCTCGCCGAGGGGCTGAGTTGGGTCGTGGCCGACGAAGCACGCCGGCGTGCGCTTGGCGCACGCGCTAGAGAGAAGGCCGTGGACGAGTTTGAAATGTCCAGGGTGGCGCATCGGCATGCCGAGCTATACCGGACCATTCTCGCCGCGAGTCAACCCAGTTGAACACGACTGATCGAACGCAGGCGATGCCCGATCAGCCGCTGCCACCCGCGGCTCAGGCCGGATGGCCGTGGCAATCCGGCGCAGCCCGGGCGATTCGTGAGCCGGCGGGCGGCTGGCCGCGGCTTACCGTGGTGACGCCCTCCTACAATCAGGCGTCCTACCTCGAAAGAACGATCCGATCGGTGCTGTTGCAGGGCTATCCGAATCTCGAGTACATAGTCATCGACGGCGGCAGCACCGACGGCTCAGTCGAGATCATCAGGAAGTACGAGCGCTGGATCACGTTCTGGGTTTCCGTGCCCGACCATGGGCAGGCCGATGCGATCAACAAGGGCTTGAAGCGCGCGACTGGCGACTGGCTTGCGTGGCAGAACTCCGACGACATCTTCTACCCAGGCGCCTTTGCGGCCGTCGCGATGCGCAGCCTCAGTCGGCCGGAAGCCGATCTGATCATCGGCAACATCAACCTGATCGATGAGGACGACCGTGTCCTTACCGATCTGCGTTTTGTCCGGCCCACGTTCAAGGCGTTGCTTGCGGAAGGGATGGTGCTCACCAACCAGGCGGCTTTCTGGCGCCGACGCATGCACGAACAGATCGGCTGGCTCAATGAAGACATGGTCTGCGCATTCGACTACGAGTGGTTCGTGAGGGTTCTGGAGCAAAGGAGAGCGGATCACGTCGACCGCGTTCTCGGCGGTTTCCGCATCCACCGGCAGGCCAAATCGACCATGATCTCGGCGCGCTGCCGGGAAGAACGCGAGCTGGCCGTCCGCGGCAGGCAGTTGTCCGAGTGGCAGGTTCGTCTGCTGCAGGCCAGGCGTATTGCGCTGATGCTCGCCGGCGGGCATTTCTTCTATCTGGCAAGGGCGTTGATGCGTCGCGCACTCGGCATCAGAAAGGACCGGGCCTGACATGTGCGGAATCCTCGGATTTCTCGGCCCGCAGGGTTCGGTGCAGGCGCAGGCCTTCTCCGCCGCTCTGGATGAGTTGGCGCACCGCGGACCCGATGACCGGGGCATTTTCTCCGACGCGGAAATGCTGCTTGGCCACCAGCGGCTGTCGATTCTCGATTTGAGCCCGGCCGGGCATCAACCCATGATCGAGGCCGGAAGCGGCGCCGTGATCGTCTTCAACGGGGAGATCTACAACTACCTTGAGTTGCGCAAGGAACTCGAAGCGCTCGGCCACCGGTTCGTCAGCCGTTCCGACACCGAAGTGCTGCTGCACGCCTACCTTGCCTGGGGAAGCGATTGCCTGCGGCGCCTGAACGGAATGTGGGCCTTCGCGATCTGGCTCCCGGCGCAGCGAAGGCTTTTTTTCGCGCGTGACCGGTTCGGCGTGAAGCCGTTCTACTACGCCGAACATGGCGGGTTTGCCTTTGCCTCCGAGCCGAAAGCGATCCTCAAACTGTTCCCGCGGCTACGCGCGGTGGATACGACCACGCTCGCGCAATTTTTGACCTGGGGCCACTTGTACGCTTCCGATTCGAGTTTTTATCGCGGCGTCAAAGTTCTTCCGCCGGCGCATTGCGGGGAAGTACAGGTCGGCCGCAACAGCCCGCGGATTTGGAAATACTGGGACTATCGTGACGCAGCGACGGCGGCGCATGACGGGCGCGAGGCGGTGGAGCAATTCGCGGAGTTGTTCGAGGATGCGGTCCGGTTGCGCCATCGTAGCGACGTACCGGTCGGAATCACCCTGTCGGGCGGAATCGACTCGACTGCCGTGCTGGCGGCATCGGTCAGGACCTCCGCGAAGCATCCGGTCTGTTTCACCTCCGTTTATGGAGAACATGGCGAGGGCGAGGCGGCCTGGGCCCGCCAGGCGGCGGCACTTTACGACATCGAGCCGATCGAGGTCCCCGCGCAAAAGGGACAATGGGTGGAACTGCTGCGCCGGATCGGCTGGCATCTGGACGGGCCGGGCTACTCTCCCGCGGTTTTCCCCCTGTGGGCGATCATGCAGGAGGCCCGGCGGCGGGAAACGCCGGTCCTGCTGGAAGGGCAAGGCGCGGACGAGGCGTTCGGCGGATATGCCCAGTACGCGGCGCTGGCCATCCTTTCCGCCCTGAAGCGCGCGGCGAGGAGGCCGACCGGGGCGGTGCTGCGCGAGCTCTCCTCGGCGGTTCGCGGCGCGATGGCGTCCTTCTCGCCGAAGTGGACCGCGTTGTGGGTTCTGCGCGAGGCTTTTCCAGGGTTGATTCAATGGAACCGCAATCGCGCGAGTGCCGGCTCCACCTTGTGTGACACGCTGCGCATCGCGTCTACCGAGGCCGACATGCAGAATGTCCCCGGTGTTCGCTATCCCGACCCGCTCAACGAACGCCTGTGGCGCGACCATTCTTCCCGGATTCTGCCGGGCCTCCTGCAATACGGGGACGCAATAAGCATGGCCCACGCCATCGAAACCAGACTGCCCTTCATGGACTACCGTCTGATCGAGTGGGCGTTCTCCCAGCCATCGGAGATCAAGATCGGGCGGGGCGTGACCAAGCGTGTCGTTCGCGAGTACCTTGCCGCCACAGGCCAGCGGGCGATTGCCGCTCGCATGGACAAGCAAGGCTATCCGACACCGGCGGAGAACTGGCTAAGGGAGCACAACGCGGAAATACCGCGCACCCTGCTGCTCAACCCAGCCTCGGCGATCCGGGAGTACTGCGATCAGGGGCGCATCGCAGGTCTGATAAGACTATTCGAGTCGGGACGGCCGGGGCTCGGAAATCACTTGTACAGGCTGCTTTCCACCGAACTATGGTTGCGCGAATGCGTGACCGGGCAAGCGCCAGCGATCTAGTAAATCTCCTCCTTATGCAAACCAGCCCCACCATCAGCGTCATCACCGTTTCGTTCAATTCACGGGAAACCATAGCGGCCACCATCGAATCCGTGGCGACGCAAACGTACCCGCGCATCGAACACATCGTGGTGGACGGCGCCTCGACGGACGGCACCCTGGAGGTGCTGCGGCGCTTTCGCGGCAGCCTGTCGAAACTTGTTTCCGAACCCGACGAAGGCATCTACGCCGCGATGAACAAGGGCCTGTTGATGGCCACGGGCGATGTCATCGGGACGCTCAACAGTGACGACGTTTACGTGGACGAAAATGTCCTGGGTATGGTCGCGGAAGTCTTTCACGATGACGCGGTGGACGTCTGCTACGGAGACATCTTCTACGTGGACAAGGGCGACCTGAACAGGATCGTCCGTCACTGGAAGTCCGAACCGTACCGGCCGGGCCTGTTCGAGCAGGGCTGGATGCCGCCGCATCCGACCTTCTTCATCCGCCGCCGTGTGCTTGGGCGCGTGGGGCTATTCGAACCACGCTACCGGTTTGCCGCCGATTTCGATTTCATGTTGCGGGCGCTGCACGTGCAGCAGTTGCGTTCGACTTATCTGCCACGCGAACTGGTGACGATGCGGGTCGGCGGATGGACCAACAACAGCGTGAGGAATGTCCTGAAGGGAAACATCGAGGCCTACCGGTCCTGCAGGAAAAACGGCCTCGGCGTAAGCCCCCTCTTTATCGCAAGAAAAATTCTTCGCAAGCTGCCTCAATACATCTGAACCTTGGGCGATTGTACGTGGACCGCAACCGGAACCGTTAGTGTCTCCTTCGGGGATGGTTGAAACCCCTCGCCTTTAGGCGAAGAGAAAGCGTGCGATAGGCGAACGAAGCGCGCCTGAGCAAATTTCCCTCTCCCTCCGGGAGAGGGTGCAGGGTGAGGGTGCGAATATGTGGCAGTGGCGATGTGGTTGTTCGATTCAAGAATTGCATCCCTCATCCCCGGCCTTTCTTCCGAGGGGAGAAGGGTATCCAGTCGGCTTCCAGCCGTCATTATTCGAACCCATCTGCTTGCAGCCGAGGCTAGTTTGGTCATCTCCGGCGGGCTCGCCCGGGGATGTTCATTTCTATATGATTCCCGCAGCGTGGCGGCGGTGCTGAAGGCAATTCGGTGCTGGTGCGAGAGCCCGGCACACTTTTCAAGAGAACGTAAATTGACGGATCATCGAAACTGAATGGCTGGCGCCCCCGCTCCTGACAATCGAGAGCCGGCGATGGCGGACATCCATCTGCTGCCGAGGCGCATCGCGCTGCTGCTTCTGTTGGCAGATCTCATCGGGCTGATCCTTGCCTTCAACCTGGCGAACTGGCTACGTCTCGGCTCCTCGCTCGGACTGCCGTTAGACATCCTGCTGCCGATCGCGGTGCTGGTGCTGGCGCTCTATGTTCTCGATTGCTACTCGGTGGAAACCCAGGTGGCGGGCATGCGCGCCGCCCCGCGCACGCTGTTGGCCGTTCTGCTCGGCGCCATCGTAACCGCTGCTGCAATTTACGCATTCGGACTTTGGGGGAGTGGGAATTCGACGGTAGGCCGCGGTGTAATGCCGGTTGCGTATCTCATCTTCGCGGTCTGGGCGCCCATCTGGCGTCACTACGCGTCGCGCTATCAGCGGCAGCAAACCGGCAAGGCCAGGTGGCTGGTCGCGGGCACGGGCGAAAAGGCAACGCGGCTGTATCAGGACTTCCAGAAGGCGCATACGGAAGCCGAGCTTTCCTTTCTTTCCGAATCCTCCCCGAACCATGACAACGCGCTTCCGAGGGTGGTTGGCACTCTGGACGACCTCGAAACGGTATTGAAGCAGGATTGGTCCGGGGTGATCGTGGCGCCCTTGTCACCACTTTCCGAAGTCCTGATCCAGAAGCTGATGAAAGCCCGGTTCTCCGGCCTCCGGGTATACGACCTTGCCGATTTCTACGAACAGCGCTGGTTTAAGGTGCCGGTGATGCACACGCAGCGAGGATGGCTGTTGTTCGCGCACGGCTTCGATCTGCTGCACAACGCACTGGCGCTGCGGCTCAAGCGGCTGCTCGACATCGCCGTGTCGGTCATTCTGCTGATCGTCTGCCTTCCCCTAATGCTGGTCATCGCGGTTGCCGTGCGGCTGGAAAGCCGAGGCCCGGCGTTGTTCCGGCAGACCCGGACCGGGCTGAACGGCAAGGAATTCGAGATCCTGAAGTTTCGTTCGATGTACGTGGACGCCGAAAGAGATGGGCCGCAATGGACTTCAGCCGACGACCCGCGCGTCACCAAGGTCGGACGCCTGCTCCGCATTCTGCGTCTGGACGAACTGCCGCAGCTCATCAACGTGATCAAGGGGGAAATGAGCTTCATCGGCCCCCGCCCCGAGCGTCCGGTCTTCATCCGCGAGCTCGAAAAGCAGATCCCCTTCTACGACTTGCGCCAACTGGTCCGGCCCGGCATCACCGGCTGGGCCCAGGTCATGTACACCTACGGCGCATCGATGGACGACGCCCTCGAGAAGCTCCAGTACGACCTGTACTACATCAAGAACTATTCGCTGCTGCTTGATTTTGCGATCCTGCTGAAGACCCTGCGCGTAGTAGTCCTCGGGCGTGGGCGGTGATGTCGGCGTGCACGGCCCCGCATGCCGGCGTCGCCATGGTTTTCTCGTGAAAACGCTCACCACGGAGGACACGTCGGAAAGGCCTAATGCAAAGACCAGCTCTGTCGCCCGGAGTGATTCAGTGATTCAGCGATTCAGTGATTCAGTCATCCAATCACCCAATCGCGCAATCGGCCAATCACTCGATTGCGCCAGAGGGCATGTTTTTGCATATTGTCAATAGAATTGACAATATGCAGACTTTTTACCGCGAGCGAACTCGGCACCAGGGCACCCGCTGACCTCGAAACCTTGCTCTGGCAGGGCCTGTACCCGCCTGTACAAGCCCGCGGTGTACCGCCGCATCTGTGGTACGCGGACTACATGGCCACCTACATCGAGCGCGACGTGCGCCAGATGGTGAATGTTCGCGACCTCTCCGCTTTCCGCCGCTTTGTGCGCATGTGCGCCGCGCGCACTGCTCAGGCGCTCAACCTTTCCGCGCTCGCCGCCGACTGCGGCGTCACTCACAACACCGCCAAGGCGTGGGTTTCCGTCCTCGAGGCAAGCTATCTCGTCCTCCTGCTGCCGCCGCACCACCGCAATTTCGGCAAGCGCGTCGTGAAAACGCCAAAAATTTACTTCTATGACACGGGGCTTGCAGCCTGGCTGACGGGCGTGGAACGGCCGGAGCAGCTTGTGCACGGCGCCATGCGCGGGCCACTGTTCGAGACCTGGGCGGCGGCGGAATTCGTGAAATACCGGGCGAACCGGCTGCTTGCCCCGGCGCTCTACTACTGGCGCGAGAGCAGCGGCCGCGAGATCGACCTCATCGTCGAGCGCGGAAAAACGCTCTATCCGGTTGAATTCAAGGCGGGCCGGACGGTGGCCGGCGACTGGTTCGACACCCTCGGACATTTTCTCGGCTGGGCAGGCGGCAGGGAGGGGGCACTGATCTACGGCGGCAAGGCGGCGTAGTCGCGCGGCGGCATTGAAGTGCGCGGCTGGCGCGCCATTGAGGAGGCTGCGGAACTGGCCTTCGGGCGGGCAAGTGCGCGCCGTCACTTTCCTCGCTGAAAAAGTATGCCAAGGCTGAACTGGTGGCCCTGCTGGATGAGGTGCGTCCAGGACCTGCGCCTGACTCACACCGGCACGCTTATCGCTGGCCAATTGAAAGTTTTTGCTTCGGCTGGTTGAAACTTTGCTGGTCAGCCGAAAGGCCCTTATGCCGCCCGTCGCCCCGTAGGATCGCGTATAAAAAGCCATTATTCCCACGGCTGGTTCGCGCAGCCGGCGTCTAGGGTGCTTCCCAAGATGCGTTCCTTCGGCGGGAGTTTTTGGCTGGACTTCCTGGCGTCAGGAACGGCACCGTGCTTCTGAAGCCCAGTTGTTTCCTCAGGAAAAGATAATCGAATAGAATGCAGCGTCCTCGAACACTTCGGCGTGACAAGTCAGTGTGCAATCCTTGACACACGGCAAAACTGCGAAGGCTGCTGTCGCGACGCGAGGTCGAGAGATATTGTCGGCCCCTGCCGACCTGTCCTTGTTACCAAATGACAACAAACCTAGCGTGATCGATGAGTAGCTCTCTGAGAACCCGGATTTTGGTAACCGGAGGAGCGGGATTCCTCGGGTCGCACTTGTGCAAACGCCTCGTTGCCGAGGGCAATGACGTACTCTGCGTGGACAATTTCTATACGGGTACCAAGGACAATGTAAGGGACCTGTTCGGGAATCCGCACTTTGAACTGCTCAGGCACGACGTCACGTTTCCGCTCTACGTAGAGGTGGACGAGATCTACAACCTGGCTTGCCCCGCATCGCCGATTCACTACCAGTTCGACCCGGTGCAGACCACCAAGACGAGCGTGCACGGCGCGATCAACATGCTCGGCCTCGCCAAGCGAGTCAAAGCCAGGATTCTCCAAGCGTCCACCAGCGAGGTCTACGGCGATCCGACAGTGCATCCGCAACGCGAAGATTACTGGGGAAACGTCAATCCGATCGGCGTGCGTTCATGTTATGACGAGGGTAAGCGCTGCGCGGAGACATTGTTCTTCGACTACTGGCGGCAGCACCGACTCCGAATCAAGGTGGCCCGCATCTTCAACACCTACGGGCCCAACATGCATCCTCACGACGGCCGGGTCGTTTCCAACTTCATCGTCCAGGCTCTCGAGGGTGAGGACATTACGATTTACGGGGACGGATCGCAGACCCGGTCGTTCTGCTATGTGGACGATCTGATAGACGGCTTAATACGGCTGATGAATACCGGGGACGAATTGACCGGACCAGTCAATCTTGGCAATCCATCGGAGTTCACGATTCTGGAGCTCGCCGAAAAAGTGGTATTCATGACTCGGTCCAAGTCAAAGCTGGTGCGCAAACCTCTACCATCGGACGATCCGACTCAGCGCTGTCCCGATATTGAACTCGCTAAGAAACACCTGGGCTGGAAACCCGGCGTCTCGCTCGACGCCGGGTTGGCGAGAACAATCGATTATTTCGAGCAATTGCTCAGAGAATAAGGGTTGTCGTGTGTGATACCTGTTTGGTTGAATGCGATTGCATGCCACATGTCCGTTAACGGGTGTAGTTAGTGTTTCTTGGCAGCTGGTCGCATGGCCTACTGTGGGAAGTAACGTATGAGCGCGACGCTTAGAAAACTGAAGACAACGAACTGGTACAACGCGTATCGGAACTGGCGGCGCCGAAGAAAGCAGGCGCGGGAGCTGAGAGACTGGGAACGCAGTGGTCGCCCAAGTCCGCCGCCACCCCAAATAAAGCGAGGAGTGATAAGAGCGTACGCGGCAAAATACGATTTGAGGGTATTTGTCGAGACTGGAACATATCGCGGCGACACGGTCGAAGCCATGAAAGATCTTTTCGATCGAATATACTCAATTGAGTTGAGCCGCGGATTATTTGAGAAGGCGAGAGAAAGATTCAAGTCCTTCAAGCATATCGAGATCATCCACGGCGACAGCGGCACGGAGCTTGGACGTATCGTGAATAGAATAGACCAACCCGCTCTTTTCTATCTCGACGGGCATTACTCCGCTGGTGAGACTGCGAGAGGCGAAAAAGATACCCCGATTTTCGAAGAACTGCACCACATACTGAACTCTTCAGAAACCGAACACGTAATACTCGTCGACGACGCGCGATGTTTTGGAGCTGACCCGGCTTATCCCTCCATCGATGACTTGACGCGTTTCGTTCATGCCATGCGGAGTGAGGCGCAAGTCACGGTGGAGGACGATTGTATCCGAATTACGCCGCCGCCGGTTTGACCGGCGTGGTTTCCCGATCTTACAGTAATTGCGTTTAGGGCGCCGAGATACGGCGCGCCCTAGATCGTGCAGACTTTTCCCGAAGATCAGAGGAGGGATTAACGAATGCTCAAGAAATTGCTGAGCCTTGTCTTCGAAAAGCCATTGCCGTCACCATCCAGAAAAGAACTTGGTTTTCTTTCTGAGCTTAGAATGACTTTCCGTGACTTGCCGATTTTGGATGCTATTGACGCTTCGCCGTCGGAAGCGGCGTGGTTGAACAACATGAACCGTTTAAGAGAGCTGGTCTTGAGTCAGGATCCCAGGGAGTTTTTGCGATGGGATGTGATTTCTCAAACCATGTTCGTTGGCAATGCTCGTTATATTCTTACGGAACTGAAATACCTCAAACGTCGATCCGACTGGAATGCGCGCTGGTGTCGGGCACTCAAAGAATCACGCGTGGGCCGTCCAATTCCCTGCGTCTACTATTCTGCCAGTAGCGGCACTTTGATACATCACGCTTATCATGTTGCCCAATTTGAAGAAAGGACCGGAGTTCAAGTTCGTGATATAGATTTTGTCTTTGAATTTGGTGGTGGCTATGGAAGCATGTGTCGGTTGTTCTACAATTTGGGATTTAGCGGCAGGTACATAATTTTCGATCTGGCCCCGTTTTCCATGTTGCAAAGGTATTTTCTGGGAACGATTGGCCTTCCTGTCAAATCTTCGATCGACATTGCAAAGTCAAGGACTGGGATCGCGTGTATTTCAGATCTTCAGGAGTTAACTGCGCTTAGAGAAAGGATTGAAGCAAATGAACGCATGTTCGTGGCTACATGGTCAGTAAGCGAGTGCCCAATCGAAGTCAGGGATTTGGTCTTACCTATGATATCTGACTTCGGATCAATTCTTATCGCTTATCAGGATACATTTGGGGAAGTAAATAACGTGCAGTATTTTGATCGGTGGAAAGAATTCAATACGAAATTTGCTTGGCACAGTTGGAGGATCGAACACCTTCCAGGGAACAATTATCTTGTTGGAAGAGTGGGCGACGCAGGGTAAGGTTACATCGCTTTCTGTGCTTCTCCGGCGGTTCGCCTTTTAGAGGTGATGCGTTCGAAGGATGGATTTGAGTATCGGTGAACTCTATTTCTGTCGCAATGTATCGGCCTGTCGGTAAGGAGCACCCCCTCTGCCGAATTAATAACGACGCTGCTCGATGGAAGCAAGTCATATGGAGTGGGGAAAACGCGCCCTGAGAAATAACTGCGAGCTTTTCCATTTCACGAAGTGAAGGAGACAAGATCAACTCCTTCCGCAATATATTGCTCGTTCAACTCGGTGACATTGGTGACGTGGTGCTCGCGACCCCGACCATCCGCGCCATCAAGGAAACGCATCCCCATGCCCGTTTGTCTGTCTTGGTGCGCAAGCCGTATGGCAGCCTGCTGTCGGCTGATCCGAACCTCGGTGAGGTAGTCGAAACTGCTAGTATCCGCGGAACGGTGTTCCACGTTATTCGGGAGTACGTACGCTTAGCCCGCCGTCTGCGACAAGCCCAATACGACCTCGTGATTGACGTGAGAACCGGCGACCGGGGTGCAATTCTCTCCTTTCTCACGGGCGCCGCTTGCCGGGTCGGGAGGCATGGCGACGAAAAGCCGTTTTGGCATGATCTTTTGTTTACGAAAATTATCCGCGATCCTCCGGTCGGTCCTCCGACCGTGCATCCTGGGGCCGACCAATCGCTGCGCGTTGTGCGCGAGATCGGCATCGACACGGCTGATTCCATACCACGGCTGTATGTTTCCCCCGCAGATCATGCGCGCGCAATTGAGTTGCTTGCGGAATTGCGGCTTTCGCCCGATGAGCGGTGGGTCACGATCAATCCGTT
This sequence comes from Burkholderiales bacterium, assembly GCA_036000845.1. GTDB lineage: Bacteria > Pseudomonadota > Gammaproteobacteria > Burkholderiales > JACQAP01 > JACQAP01. The sequence goes on along the minus strand of DASYUW010000013.1, from coordinate 21,279 downwards.
TTCGCGGTGGAAGTACAAAGAATGGGATAGCAGCAAGTGGAAGGAGCTCATAGAGCGGGTGTGGGAGGAACACGGGCTTCCAGTGGTATTGATTGGATCGCAAGAGGATGTAGCCGGCTGTGTGGATATCGTTGCAACCGCTAGAGGTCGAACACTCACACTAGCGGGGCGCACCACGCTTGGTGAACTCGCCGCCGTAATCGCCATGAGCACGCTTCACGTGGGGGTGGACAGTGCCGCTCCTCATATCGCCGCAGCCCTTGGCACACCCACCGTAACGATCCACGGCCCCACGGACTGGCGTGCATGGCGGGTGGTCAGTGACTTGCACAAAATCGTAACCCCGACACCGAACTACGTGCCGCGCCACAGAATGGGGCGTGACGATACGCACCAAAGCCGGCGCCTGGACCTGCTGGGTTCCGAAACAGTGCTCCAAACGGTCGACGAAGTGCTTCGGAACCTCCTAAGGAGAAGTGGCTAGGCAAGAACGCCCATCAGCCGGAACACTCGATCGAAACGCATTTCCCACGTGTGTTCGCGCAAGGCGCGCATCCGGCCGGCGTGCCGTATAGCCTCCGCTTCGTTGGGGTAGGCAAGCAGCCGTTGGACATTGGTTAGCAGTTCGTTCGTATTGCGATAGGTGACGATCTCGCGGCCGATTTCGTAGAATCGAATTAGCTCGTCGTGGTGCTCCGTAAGATAGAGCCCGCCGCTCATCGGTACCTCAAAATCGCGCCCTTTCAGGCAGAATGTTTCCCGGTGATCCAGAACACCGCTGAAACCCAGGTTGATTTTGCTGCGCGACCACGTGCGGACCATCTCTTCAGTAGTGAGCGGACCCTGAGGCCAACCGGGTCCGAATGCCTCGACGCGAATTCCCGCGTCGCGCAATCGGGAGATGACCTCTGGCCGGTTGCCGTAGCACTGTCCGACAAAGGAGACATCGAATATCTTCTCCTCTTCATACGGCCGGTGAACTTCCGGGTTCGCTCCTTCCGGCAGGTAAAGCGGAGTCGCTCCCTCGACGACGTATTTTTCGAGCGCGTCGATGGTACTGGTCCAGCACAGGTCGAAGTGCCGGCATAGGTCGCGCATCCCCGTTGCCACTCCTGCGCAAAGCTTGCCGACAAATGCCTCCTTGTCGTTCAGGGACAGGTTTATGATCGGCGCCCCAAGCGCGCGTAAAGCTGCGACCGTCTCAGGAGCCACATGATTTCCTGAAAGGTAGGTGAATACTGCATCGAAGGGATGTTTGGCGTTCCACTCAGCCGCTGTCCGCAGCAAGCCTTCATTCATCCTCTCCCTCCAAAGGCGATGGCCTGGCTTAAGCCCGTCGGCCAGCATTGGGTCGCTCCAATCGAGGTGCCGCACCGTACCAAACGCGCCGAGTGATGGGGCAAGTGAGGACTCCTCCCAGTTGTAGCTATGATAAATTGCAAGTAAGCGGAGATTTTCCTTGGCACGTATACGTTTACTCGGAAAGCGGCTGGCAATACGCCTGCGGATTTCCTCATCGCCAGGGATCGCAAGGTCCTGGGACTCGAACGCGGCGCGATAGTGCACCAACTCTTTATGCAAACGCCTGAAGTTCCTGTCGGCTCTGAGCTTGCGGCGCCAAATCTGAAGTGGCCGCATCACGTATCATCCGTCGTTACTCGTTACCAAACGCAGACTCGATTGACGAACGTATCGTCGTCGTTATGGTAGGCGCGCGAACGGCGTCGAAACAGTATCGGATCGAGCGTTGAGCCGATATCGAGATAAATGTTGCGCGGGTTGGCTTGCCACATCTCGTGGATGAGGATTTCGGATAAGGGCCCCGCCGCGAACAAGAAGACGGTATTGCTGTATTGACTCGCTTTTAAATCCATCAGCCCGCGTATCTGGGTTCGGTTTTTCTCCCAGTAATCGACGCAGTTTCCCGGAATGGGAATAAAATCTCGAATTATGATATCTCTCTCCAGTTCGGAAATCTGAGCTTTGCTCCCTGAGCAGATTACGACTGGCTTCTTCGATTCGCGCACCACGGGCAGAAACCGCTCCTTGAACAGGCGGTAGTTGGCATTTACCCAGAGGTTGGAGAATGTCAGTTGTTCAAGCGGCGCGCGAACCGATTTCAAAAAAAACTCATGGTTTACCTTATCGCAGCAGGTGCAAGAAATACCATAAAGGTAATTCTGCTCGACACACAACAGCGAACGCCGCAGGTCCCTTCGGAATACCAGGTTCCTGTCCTTTTTATACAGCCAGCCGTCCTTGTTGCCGACCGTCGTGTTTTTTAGGACACTGGCCTCCCCATCGGCAAAACGCGCCAAGGCGAGAGAGTCTGACTCAATAATCAAACGGAACATTTCTTCAAGATCTTCCTGAAACTGCCGCTTCATCATCTTTTTACCCCTCACCGCATCCAATGTTCCAATTCCCGAGTCCGCCGAGTTCTCTCCGGCGAGAATTATATGAGCATAAGTTGGAAGCCGTTCTCGACCTCGTAGCGTAGAACCTTGCCGTAGTCCTTGGATCTGTCCTTGCTGCTGATGGCGACCCGGTCCACGCCGAGCTTCCCTTTAACCGATCCCCACAGTGACTCATCATTATACGGGTGGGGCGGACAGGCGGCGCGTATCCCGTGCCGCTGTAGCATGGCGCAGAAGTGGATGTCCTCACCGAAAGTTCTGAGGATAGGCTCTCGATCGAGGAAGTGACGAGCCCACTCCCGCCGGAAGAACCAGCTGTGCCCCACGATATCCACGAACTCGAGTTCCTGGTTGCAGCTATCCCACCCCATCCGTGGTACCTGGGTCTTGGGTTCGGTCCGCGAGAGAAAGCGCAGACCTATCGTTCCGCATATCGTTTTTTCGCTATCGACATAGCGCAGGCAATTCTCGAACCAACGCTGTCCCGGCATCGTGTCGTCGTCGAAGATACAGACATATTCCCCTTCCATAGCGGACGCCATCAGAAAACGGGGAATGATGCCGAAATTGTGATCGCAGACAATTTTCCTTACCTTGTCTGCGTTGCGGAATTTCAGCAACTGTTTCCGATTGATAAACCCCAACGCATCCGGTGGTTGGTTGTACCACAGGACAATTTCGTGGGGTGGAACCGTCTGGCGAAGAACTCGCTCGACCTGCTCTTCAAGATATTGCGGCCGTTGCCAGGCAGTGAGAATGACCGAGACTCTGCGCGTAATCACACAGCCATCCTTGAATGCAATTTCGATTCGTAGATCCGGCTGATTGTTTTTGCCAGCCGCTCCCAGTCGTGGTCTGTCGCTGTTCGCGTCGCCGCAGCTCCCATCGCCTCGCGCCCGCCCGCGTCGAGCAGCTGTGCGATTCGATCCGCGGCGCAATCTGCGTCATGCTCATTCGCAAGGACGAAGCCGTTCACTCCCTCGTCAACCAGATCTTTCGCTCCTACGTTTGTGCTGACGATCACAGGGAGGCCAGCCGCCATTGCCTCAAGCACCACGAGGCCAAATGTATCGAATGCCGAGAGCATAATGAAGATATCCGCCGCCCGGTAGTATCGTTCGATGCCGTCGACCTGCTTTCCCGCGAACGTCACAGCCTCGGCAATCCCGAAGGACTGGGCGATCCTCGCAAACTTTCCCTCGTTTCCCCGTCCGACGACAAGGAGCCGGATGTTCGCTTCCGGCCGAGCCCTCCGCGCTTTCGCCACCGCAGCGATGATCGAATCAAGCCCCTTCACCTCGAAGTTCATCCCGACGAAGAGGACGAGAAAATCCGTGAGACCGATCCCATGGCGCGCTCGAATCTCTGCGCGGCAGGCGGCGCGATCTGGTGTCGCGAATCGCAATACGTCGACGCCCGGATGCGCTATCTGCCATTGCCCGGGCAAAGTCGTGTACTCGCGGCAGAACGCGTTTTTGGCGACCGAGGAAACGGGCAGAAACCACGATGATTCTCCAGCCGCAATCATCCGATGCTCGATGGTTATTATCGCCCGATCGAAGAGACTCGGCCGTTTCTTCCGTACATCCCGGACCCAGCCGCGGTGAGGAACGGAGTGCAAGGAAAAAACGTCCGCCCGAAAGATTCGGTCGTGCGAATGCACTAGGTCGAAATCTGCTCGATCAATCATCCATTGTGCGAACACTGCAAAACACAATGGGCGCAGGAAACGGGGGAAACGGACGTTGGGAACCTTATGGAAGGTTATGGCATCCGTCTCGGCATACCACTGGTTCGCGAATACATGAATCTCGAATTCGTTATTTCGCGCTAAGCGTCTCGTTATTTCACTGACGAAGCGCTCGCCGCCACCGACCAGTCCGTATTTCGGAACGACAACAGCAATTTTAAATTTTTTTCGAGTCGTCCGGCCAGCCAGTCTCATACGTCGTCGAGCGAGGGAATTCTTCGCGGGAATATACTATGCAGAAATTATGCGTTAATTCCGCCATTGAGTCGACGTTGTCGTGTCTGAAATCTAGACGGTAAGCATTGTTACAGTAGTCAAAAAGCGGCGATTATACATCTGGGCGAGGAATAGATGTCGGTTAAAAGGAAACAGCGGCTACTGCTCATTTTCGGAACGCGACCCGAAGCCATCAAAATGGCACCGGTTGTGCACGCGCTCCGAGGGAACGGCAGTTTTCATGTACGAGTCTGCGTGACAGGACAGCATCGGGAAATGTTGCATTCTGTCTTGCGCGCGTTCCGAATAGAGCCAAATTACGATCTGCAAGTCATGCGCGCGAATCAAGACCTCTCTGAGCTTACGGGCGAGATCCTGCGGGGGATGCGTAAAGTGCTCGTGGACTGGCCACCGGACCGGGTCCTCGTACATGGAGACACTACGACGACACTGGCCGCCGCGCTTGCGTCATTCTATGCAAAGGTTCCCGTGGGGCACGTTGAAGCTGGCCTGCGAACCGGGGATCTCTATCGCCCCTGGCCCGAGGAGGCCAACCGAAAGCTAGCAGACGCAATTTCAGATCTTCATTTTGCCCCAACTCAGCGTGCCCGTGAGAATCTCCTGCGCGAGGGAATTGCAGAAGAATGCATCGAAGTTACCGGAAACACTGTAATTGACGCGTTATTTTGGGTGACTCGTAGGCTGGACAAAGATGTCCGCTTGCGTGAAGACATCGCACGCCAGTTCAAATTTCTCGATATCAATAAACGCGTGGTTCTGGTAACCGGCCATCGCCGTGAGAGTTTTGGGCAAGGATTTGAATCGATCTGCCTGGCATTACGAGATCTAGCCAGACGCGGCGACACGGAGGTCGTCTACCCAGTACATCTGAATCCAAACGTGCAGGGGCCTGTGCGAAGAATACTAAGTAAAGAAAAGAACGTGCACCTGATTGAACCGCTGGAGTATCTACCCTTTGTTTTCCTGATGCAGCGAGCCTGCGTCATTCTGACCGACTCTGGTGGCGTTCAGGAAGAGGCGCCCTCGCTTGGCAAACCCGTTCTGGTTATGCGGGAGGTTACCGAACGGCCCGAGGCGGTCGAGGCGGGTACCGTCAAACTCGTCGGAACGGACCGAGAGATGATCACGCAGTCCTTGAATGCGCTGCTCGACAATGACGAAGTCTACGTCCGAATGTCGCGTGCACACAATCCGTACGGGGACGGACAAGCAAGCGAGCGGATCGTGTCCATGTGTTTGAGGTCGATTAAGAGACTCACGTAAGCCAAAGCAGGGGAATGATTTGCCGAGGCCTTCCACAATTAACCGCGAAATCCCTAGGTACAGTACACATGATGGCGCCGATGCTTTGCCAGCCACGCACGAACCCTAGTGTGCTTGTGCGTGCCCTAGTTGTCTGGAATCAAATGCGCGTCCAGGTCGGCCGAAATATGCCGGTTCGGGTGGTTGAGGAAAGACATGAACTCCTGATGGCAATGGCGAGCCTTACGCTGGCCGATTACTTCGCCTTGGGCAAGATCGAGTGCGGCAGACAACGTGGTCATGCCATGTCGGAAATTATCTTGGATAACGCCCTTGACATAGCCTAGTCGGAGGTCTATGGCGATCCAGAGCAGCACCCACGGCGGGAAAATTATTGGCGACGCGTAAATCCTATCGGTCTGCGTAATTGCTATGACGAAGGCAAATGTTGCGCGGAAAGACTGTTCCTCGACTATCGTCGCCAGTACAATTTCGATATCAAGGTGATAAGTATTTTCAATACGTATGGGCCTAACATGCGCCCTAACGACGGCCGGGCGATCAGCAACTTCATCGTCCAGGCGCTCCGGGGCGAGGAAATAACTGTCTACGGCGACGGATCCCAGACGCGCTCATTGTGCTACATCGATGATCTGATTGCCGGTATGGTTTCCATCATAGCCAGTCCGCCGGTTTTTGCGGACTGGTGAACCGGGGCAACCCGTCCGAGTTCACCATTCTTGATTTGGCAGAGAAAGGTTAAGCTTGACGAATTCGCGGTCAAGGTCGACTTTAAGGCACTTGTTGACTGACGAATCCCGGCAACGTCAACCGGACATCTCGTTCGCTCGCCAGACTTTGCAGTGGGAGCCGACCGTGAACCTGGAAGACGGTCTGAAGGAGACTATCCGCGACGTCAGAGAAAATCTCCTTGATACGGGCCACATTCTTACTCGCTAACCACAAGCGGTGAAACCGAGATGTCAGAAGGGGATATGCTCATCGTGGGTTGGCGTCATGGTTGGCTTGTGTCAGATCATGCAAGAACCTAAATCGTCGACAAACCAAACCAATGGCTGGTCATTACTTGTCCGCGCGTTCAACAAAGACGGGCGTGCGGCAGGCCACAAGAGCACTGACAAGATTCTGCACCGGCGCGTGCGGGATCGATTCGATCGAGTGAGCCCCGGTAACGAGGCGGCAGAAGTATGAGTCAGTGTCGGCGCGGTTCCCGATCAGATAATCAGGAGGTGGGTACATGAAGAGGAATGCCCTGCGGAGGTTCATGCGTAATATCGGCCGATGGATCTCTATCGGTTATTTTCGATCTCTAAAGCGCAGAATAGGTGCGCTGGAGACAGTGGTCGAAAACTTGCTGGCAAGCCCTGTATACGAGCTGGATTCGGCACATGCTTTCAATGGGCAGACGGGGCGGCAGCGGCTTTTCGCGGAAATTACCGAGAGGGTGACTTTTGAGTGCATTATCGAGACGGGCACGTTTATAGGAAACACCGCGGGATGGATGAACCAGACGACTGGTCGCCTCCCCGTATATTCCTGCGAAATTAACAGGCATTTCCACCTATTGGCCCGCAAGAGGTTGGGGGATCAGAAGGATGTGCGCCTGGAGCTGGGGGATTCCGTAAGTTTTCTCAACAGACTTGTGGTTTCGCGCCCATGGCTGCAGCCTGTTTTCTTCTATCTGGATGCGCACTGGTACGAGAGTCTGCCGTTGGCAGCAGAGCTTCGCGTGATCGCTCGGCACTGGCAGGACTTCGTGGTGATGGTGGATGATTTCGAGGTGCCTTGGGACAATGGCTACGGATTCGACGACTACGGATTCAAGCGATCTCTGACGTTTGCTTGCTTTGGCAAACTGTTTAGAGAGCTAGACCTTGTCGCTTACTCTCCGACCCTTCCTGCGTCCCAGGAGACCGGGGCTCGTTCTGGCTGCGTGGTTCTGGCAAACGAGGGCAGCAGTGCTGCGAGGCAGCTCGAGCTTGTTATGCTTCTGAGGCGATCATCGAAAGGGACGAGACGTAGTCGATCGCATAATAGCACCGAGAGCGAAGGCGCCTCTCGTTCACAACGTCGCGACACATCTGCGTCATGATTGCGTTGCCACAAACATGGGTCATCTTGTCGCACGCACTCAACATTGACGAGCGTGCGGTGAGTCAGAGCATCACCAACAAGATATCCCACATGCTGACGACAGGCGTTCGTGCCGTCGTTCCCATTGCAGTAACGGGGAACAATGATCGGCTCGTCGAGCACCGTCAAGTCCTCACTACATTCTCCAATTGTTTTACGCTTATATCCGAAGGAACGCTTTCGCAAGCCACACCGCGTAAAGCGCTACATGTTCCGCGGTTATTGAGGAGCGGCAGTGCATGAGGATTTCGGTCACCATCATTACCAAGAACGAAGAGGTTTCGATAAGTCGCTGTATTGAATCAGTCCGGTGGGCGGACGAGGTGGTCGTAGTTGACTCGGGTAGTACCGATCGCACCACGGAGATCTGCCGCGAGCTGGGCGCGAAAGTGATGGTGACGGGCGACTGGCCCGGCTTCGGTCCGCAGAAGAATCGCGCGCTGGCGCAGGCCACCGGCGACTGGGTGCTGTCGCTGGACGCGGACGAGTGGGTGACGGCGGATCTGCGGGATGAGATCCTGAACGTCATATCTAATCCGGATGGAGCTACGGCGTTCCGCGCCCCGCGGCTGTCGAGTTTCTGCGGACGATTCATGCGCCATTCGGGATGGAGGCCGGACTATGTCACCCGGCTTTTCCGGCGCGGCGCCGCGGGGTTCAGCGACGATGTCGTACACGAGCGCGTGATCGTCGAAGGCAAAACCGGCACGCTGCGCGAGCCGATCATGCACGAGACATTCGTCGATCTGGACGAGCTGCTGCAGAAGATGAACCGCTACTCTTCGCTGGCGGCGCAGGAAATGCGCCACGGCGGCAAGAAGGCCGGGCTCGCTGGAGCGGTGTTGCGGGGGCTATGGGCATTCATACGCACCTATTTTTTGCGTGGCGGATATCGCGACGGTCGTGAAGGCTTCATGCTGGCGGTGGCCACCGCTGAGGGGACGTATTACCGCTACGCGAAGCTGATGTTGCTGGAAAAGAAGTGACGCGGGATTGCGAATCGTGAGTGTGGCGCCGGCATTTCATTGGGGCGGGTTCGTGCCGGTGCACCGGCCGCCCGGGCGGATTCTGGTGGTCGTGATCCGGCGCATCGGCGATGTCCTGCTCACAGTTCCGCTGGTCCGTTCGCTCAAGTCCGCGTGGCCGTCGGCCCGCATCGACATGCTGGTCTTCAAGGGCACCGAGGGCGTGCTGGCCGGAAATCCGGATCTCGATGAAGTGATCGCGGTGCCGGCCTCGCAGCCGGCGATCGAGGCGATGCGTCTTGCCCGGCGGCTGTGGCGCCGCTACGACCTGGCGATCTCCACTTCTCCCAGTGATCGCCCGACGCTGTACGCCTGGCTTGCCGGAAGGAGTCGCGTCGGCATCATGGCATCGGGCGCCAAGCACGCATGGAAGCGCGCCCTGCTGCACGCGACCGTCCCATTCGACGATCTCGATACCCATACCGTGGTGCAGAACCTGTGGCTTGCCGATCTGCTCGGGTTGCCGCGCCGCTCCGACATGATCGTGGGCCGGTCGGAAGAGGACGAACGCCGCGTCGAAATCCTTTTCCCGGGACTCCGGAAAACTCGATTTGCAGTGCTGCATGTGTATCCCAAATTTGCCTACAAGATGTGGGACCCGGTTCAGTGGCGCGAGCTGGCCGCATGGCTGAAGGACCGGGGCATTTCCGTCGTTCTCAGCGGCAGCAGCGACCCGCAGGAGCTTCTCTACGTGAACGAGTTCGCAGACTTGCTTGGCCGCCACGCCGGGAACCTGCGCCCGCTGAACCTGGCGGGAAAGCTGAGTTTCTCGCAGCTCGCCGTACTGCTGGAACAGGCCGCGCTTTACGTTGGCCCGGATACCGTCACGACGCATCTTGCGGCTGCGGTCGGCGCGCCCACGGTGGCGTTGTTCGGACCCTCGAATCCGGTCAAGGGGGGTCCCTGGCCGAAGGGCTGCGATGCCGACCCTTCGCCCTACCGGTTTCGCGGCACGCAATTCGTCGGCAACGTCGCGCTGGTGCAGGGCGTAGGCCACTGCGTGCCGTGTCTGCAGGAAGGCTGCGCCCGTCACGAAGGCAGCGAGAGCGTGTGTCTGCAGATGCTGGCTGCCGGAACCGTGATCGAGGCAGCGGAAAGTCTTCTCGCCCGAACGCGGGTACCGGTGTAAAGAACCCTTTGCTCGAGCATCCGGCATGACCACGACGATCCAGATTGTCGAGCCAACCCTCGAAAGTTATTCAGGCCACTGCCATAGCCTGGTTTCGAGTTTCTGTCTGGCGACCGGTGACCGGCAGATCCGGCTATGGGCGGGCAAAGGAGCGGAGAACTTCAATTTCGGCCCGGGCGTGACCGTGCACCCTTACTTCAGTCGCCGGTTCAGGCTTTTTCAGTCGTTGTTCCTGTTCCGCCGGCTGCTGCGCGAACCGTTTCCGCTGTTCATCCCCACGGCGCGGCACATGGACTTGGCGCTGTTGAATCTGGCAGCCGGAAAACAGATCGCCCGCAACCGGGTGTTTCTGTATTTCCACTGGGTCAGGGAGACGCCGGACAAGTTGAACTCCCTGCGCAGGGTCGCCGAGCGCCAGCCCGACCTCGTAATCCTGGGCACGACGGCGAGTGTGGTGGACGTGTTCCGGCGTTGCGGCTTTGCGCACGTCTCGCTGTTGCCGTACCCGCCGACGCAAGCCCAACGCCCTGGAGCCTCGATGTCTTTCCGCCGGCTGCTTTACGCGGGGGCCGCGAGGCAGGACAAGGGATTCCGGCAAGTCGTGGACTTCGTCGAGTTCCTGGCGGGCAAAAAGGAAAAAATCCCGGTCACGGTCCAGGTCTCGGCCGACCACTACGGCAAGTACGATGCGGCCACGCGCGAGGACATCACCCGGCTGCGCTCGACAGGGTATGCGCCGCTCGAACTGACCGCGGAAACCCTGTCACCCGAAGGCTATGCCGCGCTGTTCCCGGGCAGCATCTGCCTGCAACTCTACGATCGTGCGGACTTTAGGGACCGGGTAAGCGGCGTGACGCTGGATGCACTGGCCCACGGATCTCCGATTGTGGCGACGGCAGGGTCCTGGATGGCGAAGTTGATCGAACCCTTTGGGGCCGGGGTCGCGGTCGAGGAACCGACGCCCGGGAATCTCCATCGTGCCGTAACGCAGATCGTTGATGATTACGCCGGGTTCCGGGACCGCGCGTTCCACGCGGGTCAGGCGCAGGCGCAGAAATCCTGGGACGTGCTGCTCGAAATGATTGAGTGATTCAGTGATTCAGTGATTGAGTGATTCGGTGATTGAGTGATTCGGTGAGTCAGTTGCCTAATTACTTAATCCCTTAATCCCTTAATCACCTAATCACTGTTTTCAAGCCACACCCGCCTCATGCGCCTGTTGATCGGCGTGGTAGCTCGAACGCACCAGCGGCCCGCAGGCGGCGTGACGGAATCCCATTGCCAGCGCTTCCTGTTCGAATTGCCTGAAGCGCGCCGGCTCAACGTAGCGCAACACCGGCAGGTGCCCCCGGGTCGGCTGCAGGTACTGGCCGATGGTGAGCATCTCCACGTCGTGTTCGCGCAGATCGCGCATCACTTCCAGTATTTCGTCGTCGGTCTCGCCCAGGCCCACCATCAGTCCGGACTTGGTGGGAATCTCCGGGAAGCGCGCCTTGAAGTCCTTCAGCAGTTTCAGCGAATTGCGATAGTCGGCGCCGGGGCGGGCCTGCCTGTACAGCCGCGGCACGGTCTCCAGATTGTGGTTCATCACGTCCGGCGGGCAAGCCGAGAGCTTGTCGAGCGCGACTTCGAGACGGCCGCGAAAGTCGGGTACCAGCACCTCGATGCGGGTCTGCGCGGAGTGGCTGCGCACCGCGCGGATGCACTCGGCGAAGTGCTGGGCGCCGCCGTCGCGCAGGTCATCGCGGTCCACGCTGGTGATGACCACATACCTGAGTTTCATCGCCGCGATGGTTTTTGCCAGGTTGAGCGGCTCCTCAGTGTCCGGAGCAAGCGGCCGGCCGTGCGCCACGTCGCAAAATGGGCAGCGGCGCGTGCACAGATCGCCCAGGATCATGAACGTGGCCGTGCCCTTGCCGAAGCACTCGCCGATGTTCGGGCACGAAGCCTCCTCGCACACGGTGTGCAGCTTGTGTTCGCGCAGCGCTTGCTTGACCTCGTAGAACTTCTGGCTGCCCGGCGACTTGACGCGAATCCAGTCCGGCTTCTTCAGCGGTGCCATCGGAATGATTTTGACCGGGTTGCGTGCGGTCTTCTGCTCGCCGGTTTCGCGTCTTACGGTGTCGTCCATAGGGGAAGGCTGTTCAGATTCCGTTGGCCAGTTTCGCAAGTAATTTGTCCGCGACCGTTTCGGCGCGTTCGTCGATTCCCAGATCGCGTAACTGAGCGACCTGCAGGCCCGGATAACCGCAGGGATCGATCGCCCGGAACGGCGACAGGTCCATGTCCACGTTCAGGCTCAGTCCGTGGAAGCAGCAGCCGTTGCGCACGCGCAGACCCAGCGCCGCCACTTTCGCGCCTGCGACATACACACCCGGCGCGTCCACGCGGCCGTTTGCCTCGATTCCGTAGTCCGCAAGCAATTCTATCACCGCATTCTCGAGCTTCCGCACCAGCGCTCGCACTCCCAGACCGCGGCGGCGCAAGTCCAGCAGCGTGTAGACGACGATCTGTCCCGGGCCGTGGTAAGTGATCTGCCCGCCGCGATCCACTTTGACGACTGGAATGCCATTGTCCGTTCGCGGCAGATGCTGCGCTTTGCCATTGAGCCCTAGCGTATAGACCGGCGGGTGCTCGACCAGCCAGAATTCATCTGGAGTACCCGCATTGCGTGCCGCGGTGAAGTCCTGCATCGCCCGCCAGGTCTTTTCGTAGTCCGACAAGCCGAGCTTGCGCACGACGAGTGCTGTGTGCTGCGTGCTGCGTGCTGTGTATAGAAGACTTTCGGTTTGCACTCGGGTTTGCCTCGTTTCCAGTTACCAGTCACCAGTTACCGGTCACCAGTCACCGCAGTTAGAGCACCATCACCACCATCGGATGATCGCACAGCTCCCGGTACAGCGCGTCGAGCTGCTCGCGCGAGGTGGCGCGCACTGTGCAGGTGACGCTGAGGTAGCTGTTCTTCTTGCTGGTGCGCATTTCCACGGTCGCCGGATCGAAGTCCGGCGCGTGGCGCCGCACGATCTCGAGAATGGTCTGCACCAGCCGCGGCTCGCGCCTGCCCATGACCTTGATCGGGAAGTCGGTCGGGTACTCGATGAGGGAGGCGTTTTCCATCAAGCTATCCAGAGCATTTCACCACGGAGGACACGGAGGACACGGAGGAAGGCCAAGGAGAAGACAAGTAATTGATAGAAAACCTCAGTTGGCAGAGGTTCCAACCAAGTCGAAATTGGCGGCAGACAATCACCTACAGTCACATTGCTTTTATCCCCCAGTTTTCTTTTTTTGGTCTCCCTCCGTGTTCTCCGTGTCCTCCGTGGTGAGAGTTGGACTTTGTCTGTGTGATTAAGATTCAAGGTTTTCGGAGTCAATTTCCGGGGGCACGCATCACGCGCTCCTTGTACTCCTGGTACAGCGTGTACATGCGCCTGAATACCGGCCCGGGTACGCCGTCGCCGACCGCCTTGCCGTCCAGCCTGACGATCGCCAGCACTTCCTTGGTGGAAGAGGTGAGCCACGCCTCGTCAGCGCCGCGCAGCTCGGATTCGGGAACCGGACGGACTTCGTGTTTGATGCCGTCGGCCTGCGCCAGTTCCAGCACCACGTCGTAAGTGATGCCGGGCAGCATCAAATTGCCTTTCGGCGGCGCCAACAGAACGCCGTCCGTGACCACGAAAATATTGCTGGCTGCGCCTTCGGTCATGATGCCGTCGCGCAACAGTACGGCTTCGACGCAACCGGCATCCACCGCCAATTGCCGCAACAGCACGTTGGGCAGCAGCGCGATCGCCTTGATGTCGCAGCGCAGCCAGCGGTTGTCGGCGGTCGTGATCGCTCCCACGCCCTTTTCCACCTGCTCGCGTGGCGGCGTGGAAAGCGCATTGCTCATCATGAACACGGTCGGCGCCACGCCTTTGGGGAAGGCGTGATCGCGCTTCGCCACGCCGCGGGTGACGTGCAGGTACAGCGACTGATCCTCGGGCTCGTTCAGTTCGATAAGGCGGCGCACCAGCCGCGTCCATTCGGCGTCGTCATGGGGATTGGCGAGCCGGATGCCGTCGAGGCTGGCCCGCAATCGCAGCAGGTGCTCGGCGAGCCGGAACGGATGCCGCGAGTACACCGGGATCACTTCGTACACACCGTCGCCGAAGATGAAGCCGCGATCGAGTACCGGGATCCTGGCCTGTTCCATCGGCATGAATTCGCCGTTGAGGTAAATCATTGAAGATCGGTGATTAAGTGATTATTGAGAATTACGTAACGTCGTGACAATACCTCCCTCATCCCCGGCCCTTCTCCCGGAGGGAGAAGGGTGATGTTGTCCCTCTCCCTCCGGGAGAGGGAGTACAGGGTGAGGGGAACTATCGGACCTATACCATCTTGTCGCGCGGTTACGTAAAACTCAATAAGTGATTGGGGGATTAAGTTATTGGGGTGTTTCAGTGATTGAGTGATTTGGCTATTGAGTAATCGGGTTTTCAATCACTTAATCACTTAATCGCTAAATCGCCGGTTCTTACTGGAACAGCAGCCGCAGGCTGTGCCACCCGCGCACGAACAGGTTGGCGATGCCGACGGTCTGCAGGGCGACGACACTGCGCTCACCGAAGGGCTGGCCGTCGAATGTCAGGCGGAGCGTTCCGACTCTATCCCCCGCGCGGATCGGCGCGATCAGCGGTTGCATGCTCTCCAGCCGGGCCTTGAGGCGGTCGCCAAACCCCTTCGGAACGGTGACGTAATAATCGTCGTTGAATCCCGCCTGCAATTGTTCACTGTTGCCTTTCCATACCGGCAACTGGTGCACCGGCTGCCCCCCGGCGTAGAGCTGCACGGTGTCGAAGGCCTCGAATCCGTAGTTGAGCAGTCTCTGCGCTTCCGCGGCGCGGCCGCCTTCCGAGCCGGCGTCGATCACCACGGCGATCAGGCGCCGGCCGTTGCGCTGTGCGGTGGCGATCATGCAGAAGCCGGCGCTCTCGGTATAGCCGGTCTTGAGCCCGTCCACGTAGGGGTCGCGCCCGAGCAGGCGGTTGCGGTTGTACTGGGTGATGTTGTTGTAGCGGAATTCGCGCAACCGGTACATCTGAAAATACTGCGGAAACTCGCGGATAATCGCCGCCGACAACAGCGTCAGGTCGGCGGCGGAGGAGTACTGCTGCGAGTGCGGCAGCCCGGTCGCGTTGACGAAGTTCGAGTTTCTTAGTTCGAGGCGCGCCGCCTCGCGATTCATCTGCTCGACAAAGGCCTCTTCGGCTCCTGCAACGCCTTCTGCCAGCGCGATGGAAGCGTCGTTGCCCGACTGCACGATCATGCCGTGCAGCAGATCCTCGATCGCGACGGCCTTGCCCGGCTCCAGGAACATGCGCGAGCCGGGAGCGCGCCAGGCCTTCTCCGAGATCGTCACCGGCTGTGTCAGCGTGACGCGTTTCTGGCGCAAAGCGTCGAATACCACGTAAGCGGTCATCAGCTTGGTGAGCGACGCCGGTTCGACGCGCTCGTCGGGATTCTTTGCGGCCAGGACCTGCTGGCTGAGCAGGTCCACCAGCAGATACGACTTGGAGGCGAGGGGTCCGAGCGCGACTGCGCCGTTCAACGGAGCCTGGGCAAAAGCCAGGGTGCTGCCGAACCAGACGAATAACGCGGCGAGAATTCTCATCATGCTGAAGCGAAACGGATTATATATCACGTTCCACAAGTTGCGCGGTGCCGTGCCGTCTGGAACAATGCGCGCCGTTCGCGATCTCAGTTTGCAGCCACATGACCATTCGATACAGAACTGGCCTCCTTCGCGCCGTGGTGCGCGTGTCTTTGACTGCCGCGTTCCTGGTTCCGTCGGCGGCGCCGGCGGCGGACGCGATCCGCGTGATCGACCCCTGGGCCCGGGCTACGGTGCCAGGTCAGAAGGTTGGAGGGGTTTACATGGAGATCGTCAGCTCGCGCGACGCACGGCTTACCGGGGTGGCCAGCCCGGTCGCGGATGCCGCAGAAGTGCACTCGATGACGATGGACGGCGGCATCATGAAGATGCGCGCGGTCGAAACGCTCGATCTGCCCGCGGGCAGGCCGGTGAAACTGGAGCCCGGTGGCTACCACGTGATGCTGTTCGATCTGAAGAAGCCGCTGGTTGCCGGGGAGAAGGTGCCGCTCACGCTGGTGATCGAAGATGCCGGCAAGCGCGTGCACAAAATTGCGGTGACCGCGATCGTGCGTGCAGACGACCACGACGGCCACCATTGATCGCGGCGGCCGCATAAGGCAAAAACCAGCACTTAACACGGAGGACGCGGAGGAAAAACAAAAACGAGGAAAAGTAAATTGGTGATAGAAGCGGGGTGAGTGTTCGTGATCCTCAGCCGCCTATTCCAACTTTGGCGGATCGTTCGCCAATTAGGAGTTCCAACTTTCGAACGTTTTTGCTCTTGCCTTTCCTCCGCGTCCTCCGTGTCCTCCGTGGTGAGAGTTGGTCTTGCATTAGTCCTTTCCGACGTGTCCTCCGTGGTGAGAGCTGGACTTTGAAGCCAGCTAGGGCACCTGCCCCAATTGCGAACGGATGTCGCGAAGATGCGACGCGGTCTCGGGGTCCTTGATGCGCTTGAGCGCCTCGTCGATCTTGGCGTACAGGTGCGCGACGCCGGTACGCAGGGCCGAGCGGAATTCGCTTGGGCTCGAACGATCGAGGCGATACTGGCGCGCTACGTCGGCAAGCGGCGAAGACAGGCTGCGGCTCGACCACTGGGTGTGGCCGGCGAGCAGCGAGCCGGAATCCACGTCGCGGGACGCGATCGCGTTGGATCCCGAATCCGGATCGTTCGTTACGCCTGTGGCCACCAGCAACAACGTCACGTAATTGCGCTGCAACTCGCGCCGGTACAGCTCGATTGAAGGTTTCGGCGCCGCTAGCTCGCGGAACAGGCCGTCGTTGAGGTCGTAAAGAAGGTCGATGCCGACATAGCCTTTACCGCCGGTATCCAGCATTTTGGCTTCCGCCATCCTCTGGAATACGGCTCCGTCGAGTAATTGCCGCAGCAACTGCACGTTGGACCCCTGCAGCGCGTCGGCGCCACCAGTCGGGGACACTCGCATTAGTACTTCCGGATCCAGCAGGGCGCGCGGCGTTGAGAACGCGCGATCCACCAGGAACTTGACCGCGGCACGCTGGCGCGCAGGCGGCGTCGGTTTGAACGGCGCCGACCCGCGTCCGGCCTGGTAACGCGTTTCCTCGACGCCGCCGACGACCTTGGCCACCGCGGCAAGCTCGCGATGACGCTGCATGATCAACGTCGCGTACATCTCGCGCAAGCGTCCGTAGTCCCCGCCCTTGCGGGTCGTACCCGGGATCAGCAAAGGCATCACCCGGTCGATATTGCGCAAACCCATGTCGGCGGCCTCGACCGGGTCCCCGCCGACCACGTTGGTGTTCACCTTGGGATCCAGCGTTGCCGCCTCGTCTTCGCCGCCGAAGCGCAGCATCGGGTCGTCGACCTGCTTCGCCGCGAGCTTGTCCAGCATCGGCCACTCATCGTCGAAGCTCATTGCGGCGGAAAACTGGCGGTAGCCCCAGTCGATCGCGAAGTAGTCGTAATGGCCGAATTTGGGCAGCAGGTAGGCTCCGTCTCCGGGCTGGGCGACATAATTCAGCCGCGCATAGTCCATGATCGAAGCGGAGGTGCCCCATTCCTCGGTCCATTCGCGGCTGCGCAACTGTGCCACCGAATAGGCCGAATGCCCCTTGAAATTGTGGCGCAGCCCCAGCGCGTGGCCGATTTCGTGCGCGACGATGTAGCGCAGCATGTCGCCGACGACATCGTCCGGCAGAGGCAGCTTCTGCGCGCTCGGATTCAGCGGCGAGACCTGGGTGAAGAACCAGTTCTCGGCCAGGCGCAGCACGTTGTGCCAGAAGATCGCGTGCGAGGAAATCACCTCGCCGCTGCGCGGGTCGACCACCGCCGGTCCCATCGCGTTCTGGCGCCCGCTGGGCGTCCAGCGGATCACGTTGTAGCGCACGTCCTCGGGATTCCAGTTCGGGTCCTGTTGTTCCGACGGCGCGTCGCGGGCCACGATGGCATTGCGGAAGCCGGCTTTCTCGAATACCTGCTGCCAGTCCTCGATCCCGCGCTTGATGAACGGGCGCCATTTGTCGGGAACTTCGCGGCTCAGGTAAAACGTGATCGGCTTGACCGGTTCGGATACTTCGGCCTGCGGATCCTTTTTCTCCAGGCGGTAGCGCTGGATGAAGGCGCGCCGCACCCGGCCATGCTCCTCGGTGCCGTAGTCGTCGAACGGCGTGGCGAAGTAGCCGACCCGATCGTCGAAGTAGCGTCCCCGCATCGGCACCTCGGGCAATAGCAGAAGGCTGGTGTGGAAAATGAAGCCCAGCCCCGGCGCTATGCGCTCCTCGTCGTACTCCACCGACTTGCGCAACCGGCTGCGATCGGGGACCCACGTCTGGTAGAAGCGGATGTCGACGTTGTGCGGAAACGCCTTGACGGTTTCGATGAAGGAGCGCTTCGGGTCCACGTGATCCATGCTGTAGTGCTGCATGAATTCCAACGCGAAGCCTTCCGGCACCTCGGTGACGAACAGTCCGGTAATGTCGATGACCGGGGCGCCGTCCGGGCCTTCGGTGATGATGTCGAACGCCCGGATTACGGTGCGCAGCGACGCCGATTCCACGCCGCGCTGCAGGTTGGGCATATTCGGCGCCCAGATTTCGTAACGCACGTCCTCGAGATGAATCTTGTTGCCGCGCCGGACCCAGCGCACCACCCGGTTGTCCACGACGGAGCCCGGGGCGACGAAATCGCTCCCGGTCGAGAGCGCGGCGAACTCGGTATTCACCAGCATGTCCCGGTTCAGCATCGGCTTCGGAATCTCGAACAGCACGTGGTCGCAGATCACGTGCACGTTGAACATTCCGGTGAGCGTTTCGACCTTCTGGTCCATTCCTGCGGGGCAGGATGCGACCATGGTCGAAGTCATGCCCAACGCCGATCGGCACACCAGCGCCACAATGCAAACGGTTACAAGGATGAATAGTCTGAGGATGGCCACGTCACCTCCACGGCGCACTGAAGCGAATTGCGGTCCCAATTGTAGTGCAGGCCGAACCGGTTCTCACCACCAAGACACAAAGGCACCAAGAAATCCTGACAGTGTTTCCAAGTTCCCAGTTGCGTTCCTTGGTGTCTTGGTGCCTTGGTGGTTCATGTTTCCGTTTTTCTCTCTGTACTCTCGGTGTTCTCCGGCAATTTCAGCAACCTGTTAGGTCGTTTCGAGAGATGTGATCCAGCCTTCGTCCACCCAGCCGCGCAGCAGCGCGGCCGCGCGCGGCGCGGCGCTCTCTTCGGGCAGCCACTGGCACAGCCCAGCGCAGATTTCGCCGAAACTGAGGTGATTGCGCATGGCATCCAGCGCCCAGGCTTCGTCGGCTTCGAGCGAGCGGAAGTAGGGCGAGAGCTGCTTGCGCCAGATGGCCCATAGCAACGGCTCGGGCAGGCTCTCCGGCGCGATGCCGTGGTCCGCATTCTTGAGTTCGTTCCAGACCGCGACGGCATTGGTGCGTAGATCGACGACGTGAAGCGCCGGATGCGGGGTGAGGCGCAGCCCGGCCCAGGCTTCGGGCGGTACTGCGGCAATGTCCTCGAACCGCAGCGCGGCCGTGTCCGCCGCATCGAAAGCCAGCCCCAGCGTCCACTCGAACCGCGCCAGGTCGGCCAGTATCGGCTGCCCGGCATAACGCGGCGCGTCGCGCAGGAAATCGGCAAGATGTCCGCCGAACCAGCGCACGTTGCGAAATGCCGAGGGATGCGTTTCGATGTAATCGCGGACTAACGCGTCAAAGATCTCGTCGCCAACGTAGGCCTTGAGGATTTCGTAATCGGTCGCCAGGGCTTCCGCGAGCCGCAGCCGGTAGGCGTTGTAATAGATGTCGAGCCGGGTGCGGCGGAATGCGTCCTCCGCACCGGCAATCTCGCTGACAATCGCGCCATCGCCCGCGAGTACATAGGCCTGGAAGCGTGCCTGGGTGCCGGTGAGCGCACTCATGCCGCAACCCTCGCCGCCAGTGTCTGCGCCGCGACCCGGCGCGCCTGATCCAGTTCCGTTACCAGTTCCGCCAGCGGCGGAATGTGGTCGTCGCGCTCGATCATGGTGGCGACCTGCCCGAAGCGTCGCAGCGCCGCCTGGTAAAGCTCCCATACCGGGTCGATGATCGGCGCGTCGTGGGTATCGATGATATGGGTACCGCAATTGCTGTGGCCGGCAAGATGGAACTGCCGCACCCGCGCAGCCGGCACGCCGTTCAGAAAATCATGCGCATCGAAGCCGTGGTTGTAGGCGCTGACGTAGATGTTGTTGATGTCGAGCAGGATCAGGCAATCGGCGCACGCGCAGATCTCCGAAAGAAACTCCCACTCGCTCATCTCCGACTGGCGGAAGGTCACGTAGGTGGACACGTTTTCGAGGAGGATCTGCCGTCCCAGGAAATCCTGGACCTCACGCACCCTTGCGGCGACGTGCTCGACAGCTTCCTCGGTGTAGGGCAGCGGGAACAGGTCGTGCAAATTCCTGCCGGCAACGCCGGTCCAGCACAGATGATCGGACACCCAGGCAGGCTCGACGCGCTGCGCGAGTTGTTTGAGTGCCTCGAGGTATTCGCGGTCCAGCGCTTCACTGCTGCCGATCGACAGCGACACCCCGTGCAGGACCATGGGGAATTCGGCGCGGATGCGGTCCAGGTAATGCAGCGGCTTGCCGCCCGGCACCAGATAATTTTCCGTGAGCGCCTCGAACCAGTCCACGTTGGGACGGGAGGCGAGGATCTCCTCGTAATGATCGGTCCTCAATCCCAGCCCGAATCCGAGTTTCGGCGTCGTTGTCATGGCAGAATCGACGATGAGTTTGGAGGGCAGAAGGATCGGTCGCTCTCGAAAACTGTTAGCTTACGCCGGCCTGGAGGCTTTCCAGCATTGCTGCCTGCCGCGGCGCCCCACGGATGCCGCAGGGCGCCGGATGCTGCCGTCCTAACCACGTCCCAACGTTTCGACGCAGGCCTTGTCGGTCAGCATGCTAAAGCCCTGTCCCTTGCAAGAGTTCTGGCCTTTGCAGGCGCTCATCGCCGTCTTGCATTCGCTTTGGCCTTTACAGGAATTTGAGCCATAACACTTGACCATCACCGAGCCGGAGTCGGTGCCTTGGGTGCCTCCGCCCGGTGCTGCACAACCTGTCATGAATAATGCCGCCGCGCTCGCCGCAATCGCAAGGCCGGCGAGCCTCTTTTTGCTGTCTACCATTTGATTCTCCCTGGCTAGTTGTCGAAATGCCCGG
>DASYUW010000012.1:0-12617 GCA_036000845.1 Burkholderiales bacterium | reverse complement strand
CGTATCGGCCTGGCCTTTCTGGTCGAAGGCCATGACGATCGCCGCGGCGCCGTAACGCCGCACCAGGCGCGCCTGGCGGATGAACTCGGCCTCGCCTTCCTTCATGCTGATCGAGTTCACCACGCACTTGCCCTGCACGCATTTGAGGCCGGCCTCGATCACATCCCATTTGGATGAATCGATCATGACCGGCACGCGCGAAATATCCGGTTCCGAGCCGACCAGATTGAGGAAGGTCATCATCGCCTTCTTCGAATCCAGCATCGCCTCGTCCATGTTGACGTCGATTATCTGAGCGCCGTTCTCGACCTGGCTGCGCGCCACCGAGAGCGCATTGGTGTAGTTGCCGGAGAGGATCAGGCGGGCGAAGGCTTTCGAGCCGGTGACATTGGTGCGTTCGCCCACATTCACGAACAGCGAGTCGTCGGAGATGTTGAGTGGTTCCAGCCCGGAAAGGCGCAGTTTCTTGTCGATAACGGGCGCCTTGCGCGGCGCCACGTCCTTGAGCGCCTCGACGACCGCCTTGATGTGCGCCGGCGTGGTGCCGCAGCAACCGCCGGCGATGTTCAGGAATCCGCTTTGCGCGAATTCCCCGAGGAACGAGGCGGTGTACTCCGGCGTTTCGTCGTATTCGCCGAAAGCATTCGGCAGCCCGGCGTTCGGGTGCAGGCTGGTGTGCACATCGGCGACCTTCGACAACTCCTCGATGTAGGGCCGCAGGTCCTTGGCGCCGAGCGCGCAGTTCAGCCCGACCGAGAACGGCCGCGCGTGGGAAATCGAGTTCCAGAATGCCTCGGTGGTCTGGCCGGAAAGCGTGCGGCCGCTGGCATCGGTGATGGTGCCGGACACCATTACCGGCACGTGCACGCCATTGCGGACGAAGTAATCGTCGATGGCGAACAACGCGGCCTTGCAATTGAGCGTGTCGAAAACCGTCTCGACCATCATCAGGTCCACTCCGCCATCGAGCAAGCCCCTCACGCATTCGCCGTAACAGGCCACCAGTTCGTCGAAGGAAACATTGCGAAATCCCGGATCGTTCACGTCCGGCGAAATCGATGCGGTGCGGCTGGTGGGCCCTAGCACGCCGACGACGAAACGCGGCTTGGCGGGATTATTCCTGGTGAACTCGTCGGCAGCCGACCGCGCCAGGCGCGCCCCTGCGCTGTTCAACTCGTACGCCAGGTGAGTCATGCCGTAGTCGGCCATTGACACCGCGTTCGAGTTGAACGTGTTGGTTTCGATCAGGTCCGCACCCGCTTCCAGATAGGCCGAATGGATTCCGCGAATGATCTGCGGCTGGGTCAGGGTCAGCAGGTCGTTATTGCCCTTCTGATCGCAGTGGTGCGCCTGAAAGCGGTCGCCGTGATAGTGGTGGGCGTCCAGCTTGTGGCCCTGGATCATGGTGCCCATTGCGCCGTCCAGGACCAGGATACGTTCCTTGAGCAGGCCGTGCAGCAGATGTATACGTTGGTTTGGCATTCCGATTCCAAAAACGAAAAACCCGTCCGCTTGAGTGGGACGGGTTTTCGTTCCACGCTTTAGCGGTATTTGTTAAGCGCCCGCAAGCTGAGAATCAAATCGGCGCGAAGACAACGTTAGCGGGTTGACGGGCTGGTGTCAATCTTGAAAAGCAAGGATGAAGGCGGAAGGAAAGGCAAAAACAGACCAGGGGTTCCACGTGATCTCGCATCGGCCAATCGTTTTTGACTTCATCCTTCCTCCTTCATCCTTCATCCTTGTTTTTCATCCCTAGCCAAGGCTTACTCCGAGAAGCCTGCCTATGACGAACGTCAGCAGTCCGGCCCCACCACCGATCGCGAGCATGCGCAATCCGCCGCGCAGCGCCTGCCGGCCGGTGAATAATGACAGCGCCGCGCCGACCGCGAACAGCGATGCCGCAGTCAGCGCGACCGATGCAGGCAGACTCGCCGCGCCGGAACTCCACAGGAAAGGCAGCAACGGCAGCAGGGCGCCGGCCGCAAAGGAGAAAAACGAGAATCCCGCCGCACCCCAGGGCGAACCCAGCTCGTCGGGATTGAGGCCGAGTTCTTCCCGCGCGAGAGTGTCCAGCGCCCTGGATGGGTCCACCAGGATCACGTCGGCCATCCGCCTCGCCTCTTCCTCGGGAATGCCGCGGGCGACGTAGATCAGCGCCAATTCGGAGGCCTCCTCTTCAGGGTACTGGCCGAGTTCGTCGCGCTCCAGGCCGATCTGATACTCGTACATTTCGCGCTGCGAGCGCACCGACACGTACTCGCCCGCCGCCATCGAGAACGCCCCGGCAAGCAGTCCGGCAATTCCGGATAGAAGAATCATCCTGCTGTCGGAAGTTGCGCCCGCGACGCCGAAGATCAGGCTCGCGTTCGAGACCAGCCCGTCATTTATGCCGAAAACCGCGGCACGTAGATTCCCGCCGCTCGCCAGCCCCCGGTGGCGGCGCTCCATTCCTGCAGTGGAATCCGGAACGTAGTGGCGCGGATCGGCGCCGGCATACAGCGACATGCCGCGCACCTTCATCGCTGCCAGCATCGAGCGCAGTGGCCGCGGCCCCATTCTTTTGACCAGCGCAGCAACGATTCGGGTACGCAGGTCCGGGCTGAAGCCTACCGGGACCGCGCCGCCGGCTTGGCGGATCTTCTGCTCCCAGATCACGGCCTGCTTCTCCGCTTCGCGCGCCAACTCAAGGAACAGTCCCTGGCGCGCCGTGCCGGCCTCCTGCTCCGCGACGACACGGTACAGGTGCGCGGAACTCTTCTCTTCCTGCCAGCTTTTCAGTTCATTCATTTAAAACTCGCTTTAGCCGCCAAGACGCCAAGAGCACCAAGAGGACCTGACAAAAAAACTCTTACCCCTGAGAACACAAAGAAATTCCGTTTCTATCCTTTTCCATGTTCAATAAATTCCTTTGCGTTGAAAGACTTGCTTTCGGTTTTCTTGGCGCCCTTGGCGTCTTGGCGGCGAAACGGTCTTTCAAATGCGCTCGAAGCGCCGGTACTGCACCGCTTCGGCGACGTGCACCGCGGAGACTGTAGCCGCGCCGGCGAGATCGGAAATGGTGCGCGCCACTTTCAGAATCCGGTGGTAGGCGCGCGCCGACAACCCCAGTTTGGTGATCGCCTGGCGCGCCAGTTGTTCGCCTTGCGGTTCGGCAACGCAGTAGGATCCGATTTCCTTCACCGACAGCAATGCGTTCGGTCTGCCCTGGCGCTGCAATTGAATGTCGCGCGCGGCGCTGACCCGCTCGCGCACCGATGCGCTCGGCTCGCCGGACTGGCGGGAGGCGATCTCCTGTTCCGGCACCGCCGGTACTTCGATATGCAGGTCGATTCGATCCATCAGCGGCCCGGAGATGCGGTGGCGATAGCGCGTGACCTGGTCCGGGGTGCAGCGGCACTTGCCGCTGTAGTGCCCGAGGAACCCGCATGGACAGGGATTCATCGCCGCGATCAATTGAAAGCGCGCCGGAAACTCGGCCTGGCGCGCAGCGCGCGACACGCTGATCTTTCCGGACTCGAGCGGCTCGCGCAATACCTCCAGCACATCGCGGCCGAATTCGGGCAGTTCGTCCAGGAACAGCACGCCGTGCATTGCCATCGAGATCTCTCCCGGGCGGGGATTGCTCCCGCCGCCAACCAGCGCCACCGCCGAGGCGGTGTGGTGCGGCGCGCGATAGGGACGGCGCTTCCAGTTGCGCACGTCGAAGCCCTGGCTCCCAAGCGACTGCAGCGCCGCGGAGGCCAGCGCCTCCTCCTCGGTCATCGGTGGCAAGATGCCGGCAAAGCGCTCGGCGAGCATGGTCTTGCCGGTCCCCGGCGGGCCAACCATGAGTACGCTGTGGCCCCCGGCGGCGGCGACTTCGAGCGCCCTTTTGGCCGGTGCCTGGCCCTTGACCTCCCCCAGGTCCGGAAAGGCCGCAGCCGGCAACAACGGCGGATCAGGGGCGCGCCGCAAGGCCTCGCGCCCGGCAAGGTGTGCGCACACCTGCAACAGCGTGGCGGCCGGATAGACCAGCGCGTCGCGCACCAGCGATGCTTCCGTTGCGCTTTCCACCGGCAGCACGAACGCACGGCCGGAACGATGCGCGTTGTAGGTCATCGCAAGCGCGCCCCTGATGGGACGCAATTCACCGGTCAACGCAAGCTCCCCCGCAAATTCATACTCGCCGAGCCTGTTGGCGGGAATTTGCGCGGAGGCCGCGAGAATGCCGAGTGCGATCGGAAGATCGAAGCGGCCACTTTCCTTGGGCAGGTCTGCGGGCGCGAGATTGACGGTAATGCGGCGGGCGGGAAATTCGAACCGGCAGTTGAGCAGGGCGGAGCGCACCCGGTCCTTGCTCTCCTTTACTTCGACCTCGGGCAATCCGACGATGGTGAAATTCGGCAGCCCGTTGGCGAGATGGACCTCTACGGTGACCGGCGGCGCTTCCATGCCGGCCAGCGCCCTGCTGTAAAGGACGGCGAGAGACATTTAAGGGCAAGGACGAAGGATGAAGGATGAAGGATGAAGTGAAAAGCGATTGGCCGGTGGGAGATCACGCGGAATCTCCAGTACTTCTTTTGACGTTCCTTCCGCCTTCATCCTTCATCCTTCATCCTTGCTTTCACTTCCAGCTCCGCAACCCGCGCCTCCATCTGTTGCAGCTTCTCGCGGGTATGGCGCAGCACTTCCTGCTGCACATCGAATTCCTCGCGCGTCACCAGATCGAGCCGCGAGAAAACGCTCGACAGCAGCGCGCGCAGATTCTTCTCGATGTCTTTCGCCGGGGTGGCGGCGAGCAAATCCCTCACCTTGCGATTCAATTCATCCAATAGCTTGGTATCCACGTGCACCCTCCTTAACGAAGTGTAGCAAAGCGACCCCTGTTCCCCTCTCCGCACCGGCAAAGTGCAGGGGACCCCATCGGTGCATTTCTTTAGTGCATCGCTGCGCGCCCCTTTGCACGGTATATAACTAAAACATTAATTTGAATGATATTTTTGTGTGGCATGGTAAATGCTGACGACTCTCGCCGCTGTTTTTGGGTTCGTTGCCGTCATTGTTGCAGTCATCACTAAAGGAACATCGCCATGCTGAAAAAAAATCTTCTCGCTGTTGCCGCGATTAGCACTTTTGCACTTCCCGGGGCCGTACTGGCGGAGGAGGCCGCGTCGCCCCACGTCGTCACCGGCAACTTCACGCTCACCACGGACTATGCGTTCCGTGGCGTTTCCCAGACCAACGAAGATGCCGCCGTGCAGGGCGGCTTCGACTACGCACATTCACCCACCGGCCTTTACGCGGGAATCTGGGGATCCAACGTGAGTTTCGCGCCGGGCTCCATCGAACTGGACTATTACGGCGGCTGGACCAAGACCTGGGGTGACTGGGGCGTGAATCTGGGCGTGATCCACTACGACTACCCGAACAACAGCTTGCTCAATACGGACGAGGTTTACGCAGCTGGCACCTGGAAGTGGTTCACCCTGAAGTACTCGAATGTGATTTCGGATCGCGTCTTCGGCGTTCTTGACGGCACGGGTTCGGGTTACGCAGAACTGAATTTCGCTTACACGCTGCCACAGGACTTCGTAATCGGCGCCCACTATGGCATGACCATGCTGGATGGCGAAGCCACCCCAGGAACGCCGAATTCCGATCTCGACTACGACGATTACAAGATCAGTGTTTCGAAGGCGGTTGCGGGCTTCAATCTCGGCCTCGCCTACGTCGGCACGACCAGCCTGGGTTCCGGTTATCCCTCGAAGCCCGATACGTATGACGACCGCGTCATTGTCTCGGTTGGAAAGACCTTTTAACTGACGCCTATAAAGGACCCGGCGCCAACGCCGGGTCCGACCCCTGCAAAGCCAAATGGAGAAACCATGAAACTCGTTACCGCAATCATCAAGCCGTTCAAGCTTGACGAGGTGCGTGAGGCCCTGTCCGCGATCGGCGTGCAGGGGATCACAGTCACCGAAGTCAAAGGCTTCGGACGGCAGAAAGGCCACACCGAGCTGTACCGTGGCGCCGAATACGTCGTCGACTTCCTGCCCAAGGTGAAGATCGAGGCAGCGATCAAGACGGAGCTGCTCGAACAGGTGATCGAAGCGATCGAGAAGTCCGCGAACACCGGCAAGATCGGCGACGGCAAGATCTTCGTGTTCGAGCTCGAACAAGTCGTTCGCATCCGCACCGGCGAAACCGGCGCCGATGCGCTATAGGGAGAACGTCATGATTAGAAAAATTCTGATGCTGATCGCTCTGTGCGGCGTGCTGGGATTCTCCGCCCCGGGCTTTGCCGAGGATGCGCCTGCGGCAGACGCGCCTACGGCCGCTGCTGATACGGCCCCCGCTGCAGCTCCGGCCGCCGCGCCGGTGCCGAACAAAGGCGACACCGCCTGGATGATCGTCGCCACCGTGCTGGTCATCCTGATGACCATCCCCGGTCTGGCCTTGTTCTACGGCGGCATGGCGCGCGCCAAGAACATGTTGTCGCTGCTCATGCAGGTGTTCGCCACTTTCTCCTTGCTGGCGGTGCTGTGGGCGATTTACGGCTATAGCATCGCGTTCACCGAGGGCAACGCCTTCTTCGGCGGGCTGGGTCGCGCCTTCCTGAGCGGAGTGACCCCGGATTCGAACGTCGCCACTTTCAGCAAGGGCGTGGTAATCCCCGAGTACATTTACATCGCCTTCCAGCTCACATTCGCGGCGATCACCCCGGCGCTGATCCTCGGCGCCTTTGCCGAGCGCGTGAAGTTCTCCGCAGTGCTGCTGTTCATGGCGCTGTGGTTCACCTTCTCCTACCTGCCGATCGCGCACATGGTGTGGTACTGGGCCGGACCCGACGCTTATTCGTCGGCCGAGGCCGCTACCGCCGCCACCGCCACTGCGGGATTCATCTGGCAGAAAGGCGCGCTGGACTTCGCCGGCGGCACGGTAGTGCACATCAACTCCGGTATCGCCGCCCTGATCGGCTGCCTGATGATCGGCAAGCGCATCGGCTTCGGCAAGGAAGCCATGCCCCCGCACAGCACGACTCTGACCATGGTCGGCGCTTCGCTGCTGTGGGTGGGCTGGTTCGGCTTCAACGTCGGCTCCAACCTCGAGTCCACCGGTTTCGCCGCGATGGTGTTCGTGAACACCCTGCTCGCCACCGCCGCTGCGGCGCTGGCATGGATGTTCGTCGAATGGCTGGTGAAGGGCAAGCCGAGCATGCTGGGCATCGCTTCCGGCGCGGTCGCCGGCCTGGTCGCCATCACCCCGGCTTGCGGTTTCGTCGGCCCGATGGGGGCGATCATGCTGGGCATCATCGCCGGCATCATCTGCCTGTGGGCGGTATCCGGCCTGAAGAAGATGTTCGGCTACGACGATTCGCTCGATGTGTTCGGCGTGCACTGCATCGGCGGCATCATCGGTGCGCTGGGCACCGCGGTGTTCTGCTCGCCGTCTCTGGGCGGAACCGGCGTGTACGACTACGTCGCCAATGCTTTCCCGCCCCCCGAGGCTTACTCGATCGGCACACAGTTCGTGTCCCAGGCTTGGGGCGTGGGCACCACGCTAGTCTGGTCCGGCGTAGTGGCTGCAATCGCTTACAAGATCGTCGATCTGGTCATCGGTCTGCGCGTACCGGAAGACAAGGAGCGCGAAGGACTGGACATCACCGAGCACGGCGAAACGGCTTATCACATGTAATCTCCTCCGGTAAGTACGCTTACCAATTCATCGGGCGCCTTCGGGCGCCCGTTTTTTTGTCCGGAGAACGGCGCCGCCGGAGGGCTTAATCCTCGCCCTGGCCGCCGTAGATGATGATGGAAAGGAAGTGAATCGGCAGCTCGAGCAGGCGCTCGGGTCCGTGCGGGATATCGCCGCGGAAGGTGAGCGAGTCGCCGGGTTCGAGCATGTAGGTATGCTGGCCGTGGCGGTATTCGATCCTGCCCTCGAGCATATGGATGAACTCGGTGCCGGGATGCTCGAAGGTCGGGAACATTTCCGAGGCGTCGTCCATGGTGATCAGGAAAGGCTCGAAGGTCTTCTTCGGCCCCTGGTCGTAGGCGAGCAGGTGGTAGGTGTGGCCACGCCGGGTTCCGCGCCGCACGACTTCCATTCCTTCGCCGTTCTTCACCAGCTGCGCGCCGCCGGAAGGCATGTTGTAGTGGCGGAAAAGGTGCGCGAGCGAAACCCCCAAAGCCTGAGCGATCTTCGACAGCGTTTCCAGGCTTGTGGAAACCTGGCCGTTCTCTATCTTCGAAACCATGCCGCGCGAAATGCCGGCCTGGGCCGCCACCTCGGCGATGGTCAGATTGTCTTTAAGCCGCAACTCGCGGATGACGTTGCCGAGGTAACGGTCCAGCGATTTGCCGTTGCCCGCCACCGCACCCGGCCGGGTTTCCGCGGGCGTGCTGTCCGGCTTGTCGCGGTTCTCCATCGCGGCGAGTGTTACTCGGTGGCTGCGCCCGGAATCCAGTCGGTCCCGGCCAGCGGGACGCGTGCCATGGCGGCCGCTTCGACGGTCAGCGCAACCAGATCCTCGCGCTCGAGGTGATGCACGTTCTGCTTGCCGCAGGCGCGGGCGATGGTCGTGAGTTCCATGTTCAGGGTCTTCAGATAGTTTCGCACGCGTTTCGCACCGACCAGGGGTTCGAGACGCTGCTCGAGCACCGGGTCCTGCGTCGTCACGCCCACCGGGCATTTGCCGGTGTGGCAATGGTGGCAGAATCCCGGCGCCGTACCGAGCTTTGCGTAGTCTGCGACCGCAGAGTGATGCTTTCCCTTCTGCATGTAGGCATCGTGATTGCAGCCGAGCGCGAACAGGACGCCTTGTCCGATCGAAACCGCGTCGGCACCCATGGCCAGGGCCTTCGCCACGTCTGCACCGCTGCGTATGCCGCCGGAGACGATGAGTTGCACCTTGTCCTTCATGTTCAGGTCTTCAAGCGCATCGACCGCCTGGCGCAGTGCCGCCAGGGTGGGAATGCCGACGTTCTCGATGAATACCGTTTGCGTGGCCGCGGTGCCGCCCTGCATGCCGTCCACGACGATCACATCGGCGCCGGCATGCACTGCCAACTTCACATCGTTGAACACGCGGGTCGCGCCGACTTTCACGTAGATCGGCTTCTCCCAGTCGGTGATCTCGCGCAGTTCCTGGATCTTGATGGTGAGATCGTCCGGCCCGGTCCAGTCCGGGTGACGGCATGCCGAGCGCTGATCGACGCCTTCCGGCAGCACGCGCATTTTCGCCACTCGCGGGTTGATCTTCTGCCCGAGCAGCATGCCGCCGCCGCCGGGTTTCGCACCCTGGCCGATGACGACTTCGATCGCGTCGGCCCTGCGCACGTCGTCCGGCCTGAAGCCGTAGCGCGAGGGCAGGCACTGGTAGACCAGCGTCTTCGAAGACCGGCGCTCCTCCGAGGTCATGCCGCCGTCGCCGGTCGTGGTCGATGTGCCCATCTCGGTTGCCGCGCGGCCCAGTGCCTCCTTGACGTTGGCCGACAGCGAACCGAAGCTCATCCCGGCGATGGTGATCGGGATCGCCAGCTCGATCGGCTTCTTCGCATAACGCGTCCCGAGCACTGTCCTGGTCACGCATTTCTCGCGGTAGCCCTCCAGCGGATAGCGCGACAGCGACGCCGCGAGGAACAGCAGGTCATCGAAGTGCGGCACCCGCCGCTTCGCCCCCAGCCCCCGGATCTCGTACAGCCCGGTCGCAGCCGCGTGGTGGATGTAGTCGATGACCTTGCGGTCAAAGCCGGCGCTTTCCTCGCGCTGGACCTGTTTGTGCATTTCGACTGGCTTGTTCATAGTTTTTACCCCAAGTTCTTGAACCACGGAGGACACAGAGGACACGGAGAAAAACCCAAAGCAATTAGAACAAGCGAGTGTAAAAACCTTGCTCCGGTGGTCACTCTGCCGTTGGTCCATGTTTTCATGTCACCCTGGCTGTTCTGTTTTGCTTTTCCTCCGTGTCCTCCGTGGTTCACGCTTTCAGTATTGCTGGTTGGCGTCGGCGTTCCAGTGGTAGAGCTCGCGCTTGGAAGCCACGCGCCGGAACTGTTTTGGATCGTGTTTAAGGCCGGCCCTGCCAAGCAGATCGGCGAGCGCCGCGTAGTCCGTTTCGCGCATCGGTTCCTCATGCGCATCCGCGCCGAAGGAACTCACTTTCCCGCGCACGTAGATCACCGCTTCATAGAGCGAGTCGCCGAGCGCATCACCGGCGTCACCGCACACAACCAGCCGGCCGGCCTGCGCCATGAATGCCGAGAAATCCCCGACCGAACCGCCGACCACGATGTCCAGGCCTTTCATCGAGATGCCGCAACGAAGCGAGGCATCGCCTTCGATTACCAGCAGGCCGCCGTGCCCGGCTGCGCCCGCCGATACCGATGCGAACCCTTTCACATGCACCACACCGGATTCCATGCCTTCCGCCAGCCCTGGGCCGGCGTTGCCGCGGATCAGCACCTTGGCGTGCTTGTTCATTCCCGCCGCGTAATAGCCGGCATGGCCGTCCACCTCGATTTCCACCTGCGCATCCACGCCTGCCGCGATGTTGTGCGCGCCATCCGGGTTGAGCACGCGTACTTTCTTTACGCCGGCACGCAGGTCATGGTGGAGAAACCGGTTCAACTCCCGCAACGACTGCCTGGCGAGATCGAATGTGACGGTGTCGGCCGCGGTTCGCGGCGCCTGCGCTACGCTCGCCATACGTACACCTCCTCGGCAACCGGCTCGAAGATTCTTGCGTTCTTCACGTCCGGCAACTTTGCCAGCGACCTGAACTCGGAGGAGATCGCGACGTAATCGTCGGTTTCGGCCACGACCGCCGGCTTGCAAGCAAACGCGTCGCGCACCAGAGCCAACTCGTCCTTGGTGCCCATCAGGAAAGTGTAGAAGCCGTCAAGTTCCTCGAAACCCTTGTGGATTGCGGTCTCCAGATCGTCGCCCTCGCGCATGCGCCACTCGAAATAACGGCACGCCGCCTCGGTATCGTTGTCGGTCTCGAAACCGATGCCGAGCGGCTCGAGCTTGCGCCGGATCTGATAAGGATTGGAAAGCGAGCCGTTGTGCACCAGGCACCAGTCCTCGCCGGCGGTAAACGGGTGTGCCCGGTCCGGAGTCACGGCGGATTCGGTCGCCATGCGGGTATGCCCGACCAGATGGGTGCCCTTGAGATTCCTGAAGTCGTAACGGATCGCGACTTCGGCCGGAGCGCCGATGTCCTTGTACAGATCGATGAACTGGCCGGCAGACAGGACGTGCAGCCGCGGATACGCGGCGCGGATCCATCCGGTCACTTGCGGCGGCGGTGCGGCGGTTTCGAGCACGCCGTGGTTCGCCTGCACGCTGACCTTGCTGTCTTCACTCAGCGCCTGACGTGCTGCACGCTCGAACGCAATCCAGTCGAACTCGCCGCTGCCCGAGTACAGGCTGAATTTGCGGCGGTCATCGGCGACCGGCGCGGTGAACACGGCCAATCCGGCCGAGTCCGGTCCACGTTCGGTCATGCCGATCAGCATCGGCAGCATCAGTTCGCCGAGTTGTTCCCTCAGCGCCGGTTTCTTCACCAGCAGTCCCACGATTCCACACATATTCTTTACCTCACAAAACAACTCTCACCGCGCTTGACCTAAAAAAATTCGACGTAGCGGTCGCGCTCCCAGTCGGAGACGTGCCGCGAGTACTCCACCCACTCCATGCGCTTCAGGGTAAGGAACTCCTGCGCCAGGTCCTCGCCCAGCGCGGCGCGCAGCACCTTGTCCTTTTCGAATTCGTCCAGCGCTTCCTGGAGGTTCTGCGGCAGCAGGTCGATTCCAGCCCTCTTCAGTTTCTCCGGCGACCACTCGTAGAGGTTCTCGTTGATCGGTTTGCCGGGATCGAGTTTGCGGTCCACTCCGTCCATGCCGGCTGCAAGAATCGCTGCGCTGGCGAGGTAAGGATTGCAGGACCCGTCCGGCAGCCGCAGTTCCAGCCGGCCGAACGGAACGCGCACGCAGGCGGTGCGGTTGTTGTTTCCGTAAGCGATATAGGCCGGGGCCCAGGTCGCTCCGGACAGCGCGCGCCCGACGACCAGGCGCTTGTAGGAGTTGATGGTGGGCGCGACGATCGCGGTCAGCGCGCGTGCGTGCGCGAGCACGCCGCCCGCGAAGTGATAAGCCATCTGCGACAGCCCCAGACCGTTCTTGTCCTTGTCGTCATGGAACAGGTTCTTGACCTTGCCGTTGCCAAGCGAAATGTGGAAGTGCGCGCCGGTACCGGTCCTGTTGGAGAAAGGCTTGGGCATGAACGTCGCGATCATGCCCATCGACTTGGCGATCTCCGAGGCCGCCATCTTGACGAACACCAGCCTGTCGGCGGAGGTCAGCGCGTCACCGTAGGTGAAGTTGACCTCGAACTGCGCGTTGGCGTCTTCATGATCGATCTGGTAAACATCAATGCCGACCGTCCTCAGCGAGTCCACCATCGCTTCGAGGAACGGCACCGAGCGCGCCAGGCCTTTGTAGTCGTAACAGGGTTTCTCCAGCAGGTCGGTATCGTCCACCGGCGCCAGCGATCCGTCGCCGGCGCGCTTCAGCAGCATGAACTCGGGTTCGATGCCGGTATAAAGGGTCAGGCCGCGCTTCGCCAGCGCATCGAGC
>DASYUW010000011.1:0-11576 GCA_036000845.1 Burkholderiales bacterium | reverse complement strand
ATAGGCATCGGCGCCGTGCACCGCCGCCTGCTCGTGGCGTACCAGAATGTGCTTGACCTTGTCCTGCTTGAACAGCTCGTCGTACAGGGGAAGGACGGCACCGCCCGGATAGCCGAAAATGAACTCGACGCCCTCTTCCTGAAGACATCGAACCGTGATTTCGGCACCGGACAATTCGGTGGTAACGCCGGCGGTCAATTCCATCGAAATACCCTAAGTAGAGAAAATTGCTGCGAAAACTTGGCAAGATACCGGCAACGTGAAGGCCGGTCAAGGATGGGTTCCCGTGCCGCAACAGGGGCGCAATGGAATCGCCCCGACAGGACCGGCGAGGTGGTTGCGGACTACTGACGGGCGCGGATCCAGCGCTTCCAGGCGTCGAACAGGCCGGGATCGCGCGCCGCGATCGCGGAACGCTGCCACAGCGTGTCGGCCCAGAAGTCATCCTGGGTGAGGCTGGACATCAGTCCCCCGGATTCCTCCAGGATCAGCGAACCGGCGGCGTAATCCCAGAGCTTCTGCCCGCCGTGCAGATAGACGTCGAAGCGCCCGGCTGCGACGTAACACCATTCCAGCGTGCTCGCGCCGAAATTGCGCTGCGAGGAATAAGGCGGCGCCGCAACCAGTTCGCGCGCAAGCCGCTCGGGCAGGCGCTTGAAGTCCACTTGCGCCATGGCGTTGCGCAAGTGCGGCGCGTGCTCCTTGATCGGCAGGCGCTCGCCGTTGAGGAAGGCGCCGCCACCCTTCTCGGCGTAGAACACCTCGTCGGCGACCGGATCGTAGACCACGCCCAGCACGCTCCTGCCGTTCTTCATCAGCGCCACCGACACGGCAAAATAGGGCAGGCCGTTGACGAAATTCGAGGTGCCGTCTATCGGATCGACGCACCACAGGCCCTCGGCTCCTGCCAGCCAGTATTCGGTCTGCTGCTCGGGGGTCATCTCCTCGGCAACGATCGGCCCGGAATAGATTTCCGGAAGCCGACGGGACAGCGCCTCCTGGGCGGCGATATCGGCTTCGGTAAACAGGCTGCCGTCCGACTTGCGCTGATGCGCCACCTTCAGGTAACGCGGCATGACCTCTTCCTTCGCCACGTCTTTCACGGTGGCGATGACGCGCTCGAGCGCGCCCGGCGACGGTTTCTTCAGTGCCGCTTCCATTTGATCGAACATCCCATGCTGGGTATTTGATCCGCCGGACCGCGCCCGGTTTCCGCCACCGCCTTCATGGCCTCGAATAATTCGCGGCGTGCGTTCGCCACCGGCGAGCTGCGCGAGGCGTCGAGCCTGCCCCGGTACTGAAGTCCCAGATCCTTGTCGAAACCGAAAAAATCCGGCGTGCACACCGCGTCATAGGCGTGCGCGACCTCCTGGGTCTCGTCGAAGAGGTAGGGAAACGGGAACTTGAGGCTGCGCGCAACGCGCTGCATGTTTTCGAAGGAGTCCTCGGGGTAGTCGTCGGGATCGTTCGAACTGATCGCCACCGAGCCGATGCCCAGCGCCTTGAGTTCGGCACAGTCGCGGATGATGCGATCGCGCACGGCCTTGACATAGGGGCAGTGGTTGCAGATGAACATCACCAGGAGCCCGTTGGACCCGCGTATTTCGGCAAGTGTGTAGCGTTTGCCATCGGTGCCCGGCAGGTCAAATTCGGGCGCTTTCCAGCCGAAATCACACACCGGTGGTTGAGCGCCCATCGCCTACGCCTCCACGGAATTACCGGCGCCGGCCCGCCGTGTTGCGGAATGCCGTGCAGAAAGCCTGTCACTAGAATCTTGTTGCATGGCAAAATCTTAACATGAATAAGGAGTTGCATAAGAAACCTGCGGCGAAATCCGGTGCGCGGTTCTACTTTCCCGGCAAGCTCGGAAACGGCTCGGAAGTGCGTTTGCCTCGGGAAGCGGCGCATCATGCGGCGCGGGTGCTGCGTCTTGCCGTGGGCGAACCGGTCACGTTGTTCGACGGACATGGCGGCGAGTTCGAGGCGCGCATCACCCGCATGGATCGTGGCGAGGTCACGATCAAGACCGGCGCGCACCTTGCCGTCGAGCGCGAAGCACCGCTCGAAATCCTGCTCGCACAAGGGCTCTCGAGCGGTGATCGCATGGAC
This sequence comes from Burkholderiales bacterium, assembly GCA_036000845.1. Lineage (GTDB taxonomy): Bacteria > Pseudomonadota > Gammaproteobacteria > Burkholderiales > JACQAP01 > JACQAP01. The sequence goes on along the minus strand of DASYUW010000011.1, from coordinate 9,467 downwards.
CTGACGCTGCAGAAGTCGGTGGAACTGGGCGTCGCGGCAATCCAGCCGGTCGCCACCGAGCGCAGCGTCGTGAAGCTCAAGGACGAGCGCGCGGCACGGCGCGCCGAGCACTGGCAGAACCTGGTGATCTCCGCCTGCGAGCAATGCGGCCGCAACCGCGTCCCGCCGGTCGCGCCGTTGCTGACCCTCGGCGAGTGGCTGGGGCAACTGACCCAGCCCGGTGACGAACTGCGCCTGATGCTGTCGCCGCATGCGGCTGTGTCGCTGCGCGAGCTCGCGCCGGCGCGCGGCCGGGTGATTCTGCTCGCCGGCCCGGAAGGCGGGCTTGCCCCGGGTGAAGCGCAGGCGGCGCAGTCGCGCGGATTCGCGCCGGTGCGTCTCGGCCCGAGGGTGCTGCGCACCGAAACCGCAGCGCTCGCCGCGCTGGCCGCTATCCAGGCGCTGTGGGGGGATTTCTGATGCTGCCCCTCCGCACATGGGGCAAAGAGAAGTGTCAGGGCAAACCACCAAGGCACCAAGACACCAAGAAAAACAGTTCAGGCAATGACGAACCGATTCGAGCATGCCCTTTGCGCACTTCTTGGTGCCTTGGTGTCTTGGTGGTGAGATTCTTGGTTCTCCTGGAGCTCCGGTTTTCGAAGAAACCCCGGCAGCCTTTATACTGTGCGGCTTTTACGCCTTGACCGGTAACAGGATCAACAATGGAAATCAGGAACAGCACCTTCATTGTCACCGGCGGAGCCTCGGGTCTGGGCGGCGCCACCGTGGAAATGATCGTTGCCGCCGGCGGCAACGCGATCATTGCCGACGTATCCCGGGCACAGGGAGAAGGGCTGGCTGCGAAGCTCGGCAAGCAAGCGCGGTTCGTCGAATGCGACGTCACCCGCGAGGATCACGGCAAGGCGGCGGTGGACGCCGCGCTCAAGGAGTTCGGCGGCCTGCACGGACTGGTGAACTGCGCCGGCATCGCGGTGGGCGAGAAGACCGTCGGCAAGGATGGGCCGCACTCGCTCGCCAGCTTCACCAGGGTGATCAACATCAACCTGATCGGCACTTTCAACATGATCCGGCTTGCCGCTGAGGCCATGTCGAGAGGGCAGGCGAACGCTTCCGGGGAACGCGGCGTGATTGTCAACACCGCGTCGGTTGCCGCCTTCGACGGCCAGATCGGCCAGGCGGCGTACTCCGCCTCCAAGGGCGGCATTGTCGGCATGACGCTGCCGATAGCGCGCGACCTGTCGCGCAACGGCATCCGCGTAGTCACCATCGCGCCGGGCATTTTCGAGACCCCGATGCTCAAAGGCATGCCGCAGGAAATACAGGATGCGCTCGGCAAGATGGTGCCCTTCCCGCCGCGGCTGGGAAGGCCGGGCGAATACGCGGCGCTGGTCGGGCATATCGTTCAGAACGAGATGCTCAACGGCGAAGTGATCCGCCTGGACGGCGCGATCCGGATGCAGCCGAAGTAAATCCCGTCTGACGCCGTACCCGCCATGCAGGCCGCCCAGCAAGCCCAGTTCGTGAAGTGGTTCCGCGCCGCCGCGCCCTACGTGCACGCGTTCGGCGGACGCACGTTCGTTATCGCGTTCGGCGGCGAAGTGGTGGCGGACGGCCGTTTCATCGCGCTCTCTCACGATCTGAATCTTCTGGCGAGCCTCGGCGTGCGCCTGGTGCTGGTGCACGGCGCGCGCCCGCAGATCGACGCGCAGATCAAAGCCGCCAAACTGAAGACGCAGTACGTGCGCGGCATGCGGGTCACCGAGGAGAAGGCGCTGGCCTGCGTGAAGCAGGCCAACGGTCAATTGCGGGTGGAGATCGAGGCGCTGCTGTCGATGGGCCTGCCGAACTCGCCGATGGCCAACGCCGATATCCGCGTGGCCTCCGGCAATTTCGTCACCGCGCGCCCGCGCGGCGTTGTGGACGGCGTGGACATGCTCTACACCGGCGAGGTGCGCAAGGTGAACGCCGAAGCGATCAACACGCGGCTGGATGAAGGCGAACTGGTGCTGCTCTCCCCGCTCGGCTATTCGCCCACCGGCGAAATCTTCAACCTGACCCTGGAGGACGTGGCGGCCGAGACCGCCGTCGCGCTGGGCGCCGTGAAGCTCGTGTTCCTGATGGATGAGCCCGGGCTGAAGAGCAATAGCGGCAAGCTGTTGCGCGAGCTCACCGTCTCGGATGCGGAGAAACTGCTGCGCAAGGATCGCCTGCTGTCGGACGACGCCGGGCTGTACCTGCCGCATGCGATCAAGGCGTGCAAGGGTGGGACCGAGCGCGTACATCTGGTGAGCCGTCACACCGACGGCGCGCTGCTGCTGGAAGTGTTCACCCACGACGGCGTGGGCAGCATGGTCACTCGCGATCCGCTCGAGCGATTGCGCGATGCCACCATCGAGGACGTGGGCGGAATTCTCAAGCTGATCGAGCCGCTCGAAGCCGACGGCACGCTGATCAAGCGCCCGCGCGAACTGCTGGAAATGGAGATCAACCGCTTCTGCGTGCTGGAGCACGATCACGTGATCGTCGGCTGCGCCGCACTCTACCCTTTTGCCGACGAGAAGTCGGCGGAGCTCGCCTGCGTGGTCGTGCATCCGGACTATCGCGACGCCGGCACCGGCGAGCAATTGCTGAAGTGGGTCGAGGAAAAGGCGAAGAAACTGCGGATCAAACGCCTGTTCGTGCTCACCACCCGCGCCGCGCACTGGTTCATCGAGCACGGCTTTGTGGAGGCCAGCGTCGACAAGCTGCCGAAGCAGAAGCAGGCGTTGTACAACTACCAGCGGCGTTCCAAAGTTCTGGTCAAGTCGATCTGACTACCGCCGACCGACGTCGTCCAGCCGCTTCCCAGGACGGGGCATATAATCAGCGGAGTCTTCCGCGCGATGAGGCTGTCACACAGCTGTAACCACTTCGCCCGGAAGAATCTGTAACCTGTTGATACCAAAAAAACATGGCAAGAACAGTGAAGTGCGTGAAACTCGGCCGGGAAGGCGAGGGTCTGGATTTCCCCCCTTTTCCCGGTGACCTGGGCAAGCGCATTTTCGAGAACGTTTCCAAGGAGGCCTGGAAAGGCTGGCTCGAGCACCAGAAAATGCTGGTGAACGAGAACCGGCTCAGCCTCGCCGACCCGAAAGCGCGCAAGTATCTACTGGAGCAGACCGAAAAGTATTTTTTCGGTGCCGGCGCCGACGCCGCGACGGGTTACGTTCCACCTTCGAAGGGCTAGCAACTCTGTAGTGCGCTGGCCGGTAGGCGCGGCGCCTCCCTTCCCTGTTCGCCGCCGATCACCGGGGAGCCGAAAAATTAGCAAGGGTGCGCACATCAAGGCCGAGTCCGCCGACCGCGCGGCCACGCTCGCGCCGGAAAAGGCGGCGAAGAAACGCGCTGCGCTGGTCGCCGATAAGTCGGGCAAGGCCAAGCGTTCCAATCCTCAGCTTTACCTGAATCGGGAACTGGCGCAGCTCGAGTTCAACAGGAGGGTGCTGGCGCAGGCCGAAGACGCGGATGTGCCGCTGCTGGAGCGGCTGCGCTTCGTGTGTATCGTCAGCAACAACCTGGACGAATTTTTCGAGATCCGGGTGGCGGGTCTGAAGGCGCAGATCGAACTCGGCGCCGATACCACCGGACCGGACGGCGCGACCCCTTCGCAGGCTTTCAAGGAAGTATCCTCGCGCACCCACGAACTGGTCGCGCGCCAATATCAGCTGTGGAACGAGGAGCTGCTGCCGCAACTCGCGCGTGAGGGCATCCGCTTCCTGCGTCGGCGCGACTGGACCGACGCGCAGAAGACCTGGATCAAGGCGTTCTTCCTCAGGGAGATCATGCCGATGATGACACCGATCGGATTGGATCCGGCGCATCCGTTCCCGCGCATCCTGAACAAGAGCCTCAATTTCGCGGTGCAGCTGTCCGGCAAGGACGCGTTCGGCCGCAATTCCGGATTCGCACTGGTGCAGGCGCCGCGCGTACTGCCGCGGGTGATCCGGCTTCCGCAGGAGATCGCCAGCTGCGATTTCGGGTTCGTATTCCTGTCCTCGGTCATCCACGCGCACGTCAGCGAGCTGTTCACCGGCATGGAGGTGCAGGGCTGCTACCAGTTTCGCGTCACCCGCAACAGCGATCTGTTCGTGGACGAGGAAGAAGTGAAGAACCTGCGACTGGCGCTGCAGGGCGAACTGCCGCAGCGGCACTTCGGCGACGCGGTGCGGCTTGAAGTCGCGGATCTGTGCTCGCCGGAAATCTCGGACTTCCTGCTGGCACAGTTCAACCTCGGTCGCGACGATCTGTACCAGGTCAACGGCCCGGTCAACCTGGTGCGGCTGATGCAGGTGCCCGACTGGGTGGACCGGCCGGACCTGAAGTTCTCACCGTTCGTTCCCGGCTTTCCGGGTGCACTCACCAAGCGCCCGGACATCTTCGCCGCAATCAGAAAGGGAGACATCCTGCTGCACCATCCCTTTCAGTCGTTCAAGCCGGTCATCAGCTTCATCCAGCAGGCCGCCGCCGATCCACACGTGGTGGCAATCAAGCAGACCGTGTATCGCACCGGCGCCAATTCGGAACTCATGCAAACGCTGATCGACGCGGCGCGCAGCGGCAAGGAAGTCACGGTCGTGGTGGAGCTGATGGCGCGCTTCGACGAGGAGGCCAACATCAACTGGGCCGCGCGCCTGGAGGAGGTCGGCGCGCACGTGGTCTATGGCGTGGTCGGACTCAAGACCCATGCGAAAATGGCGATGGTTGTGCGCCGCGAGGACGACAGGCTGCGCCGGTACGTGCATCTGGGCACGGGCAACTACCACGCGCGCACCGCGATGCAGTACACGGATTTCGGCTTATTCACCTGCCATGAAGAGATCTGTGCGGACGTCAACGACGTGTTCATGCAGCTCACCGGCCTGGGTAAGGCCGGGAAGCTCCGGCACCTCTGGCAGTCTCCGTTCACGCTGCATTCGCAGGTGCTGAGCACAATCCGGCGCGAAGCCGAGCAGGCGCGCGCCGGAAAGCCCGCCGGCATCATCGCCAAGATGAACGCGCTGCTCGAGCCCGAGATCATCGCCACGCTGTACGAGGCTTCTATGGCCGGCGTGCAGGTGGACCTGATCGTGCGTGGTGTGTGCGCATTGCGCCCCGGAATACCCGGGCTTTCGGACAACATCCGGGTGCGCTCGATCATCGGCCGCTTTCTCGAGCACCATCGCGTTTTCTACTTCCGGAGCTCGAACGAGGTGTTCCTCTCCAGCGCCGACTGGATGGACCGCAACTTTTTCCGCCGCATCGAGGTGTGCTTTCCGGTGCTCGACGACAAGCTGAAGAAACGCGTGATCGACGAATCGCTGAAGACCTATCTCACCGACAATGTCCATGCCTGGGAAATGGACGGCGACGGCCGCTTCAAACGCAGGAAACCGGAACGCGGCAAAGGCGTGGCGGCACAGGCTGCGTTGCTGGAGAAACTCGCCTCCAGTGCGAACTGAGGCGCTTGGGCGGCTGCGTGCTCGCGGCAACGGATGCATTCGCAGGCATGTCCCAGGAAATCGAGATCAAGTTGTCGGTTCCCGAGGAGCACGCGCTCCGGCTCTGGGAAGTGCTCGCGCGCCATCCGCATGACAAACCGGTCACGCATCGGCTGTTCTCGGCGTATTACGACACCCCGGAGCGCACTCTGAAGACGGCCAGCGCGGCATTGCGCCTGCGGCGTGATGGCAGGCGCTGGATCCAGACCGTGAAGAGCGAAGGCAATGTCGCAGGCGGGCTGCATCAGCGCGCCGAGCACGAAGTCGAAGTTGCCGCGCAACTGCCGAACTTCCCGGCCATTGCCGAGGCCGGTCTTGGAAACCTGGTCGCCGACAGACGGCTGCGCGAAACGCTTACCGTCGCATTCACCACCGAGTTCAACCGCACTTCGACGCTGCTCAGGCCCGCGGCCGGCAAGGTTGTCGAGGTGAGTCTCGACAGGGGCGTGATCGCAGCCGGCGACCGGCGCGAGCCGATTTGCGAGATCGAGCTGGAACTCAAGTCAGGAACGTCGCGATGCCTGTTCGATCTTGCCCTGGAAATCGCCGCCGCACTGCCGGTCCGCCTCGACAACCGCAGCAAGGCGGAACGCGGCTACGCGCTCGCCGCGAATTCGAAGCCGGCCCCAGCCAAGGCCGCGCCGACGGCGTTGACGGCGCACATGACGGTGGAGGAGGCTTTCTTCGCGCTCGTCTCGCAATGTCTCGCGCATATGCAGGCGAACGAAGACGGCCTGTTGCAGGGCCGCGACCCCGAGTATCTGCACCAGGCAAGAGTAGGGCTGCGGCGTCTGCGCTCGGTGTTTCGCATGTTCGGCGCTGCCGTGCCCCGGGAACCCTTCGCGGCGCAGCTGGAACAACTCAGAGCGCTCGGGAAAACGCTGGGCGCTGCGCGGGATTGGGACGTGTTCGTCGCCGAAATGCTGATGCATTCTGCGCGCGAAGTAACCGATCATCCCGGAATTGCCGATCTGAGAAAGCGCGCGCAGGCGGCACGCCGCCGAGCGGACCAGTCAGCCCGCACTGCGGTCGCTGCGCCGGACTACACCGGCATGCTGTTACATCTAGCGGCAACACTGAATGCCGGGAGCGGGCGCGGCGAAGGCGCACCCGCCTTGGGCACGCTGCCGCAGTTCGCCGCTGCCGCGATGGCACGCCAGCATTCGCGAGTGGTCAAGCGGGGCCGCGGCATCGAGAAGATGGCGTTCCAGGATCTGCACCGTTTGCGCATTGCGGTCAAACGGCTGCGCTACTTCGCCGAGTTTTTTCTTCCGCTGGCGCCGAAGAAGGCGCGAAACTATGTTCGCGCATTGTGCGAGCTGCAGGATTTGCTGGGAAGGCTCAACGACAATGCGGTTGCGTGGCGGCTGCTCGACACGCTGGGTGCGCTGGAATCGTCGCCTGCATACCAGCAGGCAGTGGGCTACGTGCGCGGCTGGAGCGCCGCCGAGGCCGAACGCTGCCGCAACCAGCTTCCCGAAGCGTGGAAGCAGTTCATGAAATCGCAGCCATGGTGGGTGCAGGATTGACGCCACGGAGGATTCTGTGAGGACGGCAACATGGATTTGATACTTTGGCGCCACGCCGAAGCCGTGGACGGCCAGCCCGATCTCGCGCGTGAACTCACGCCCAAGGGGGTGAAGCAGGCAAAAGCAATCGCGCAATGGCTGAGCTCGCGGCTGCCCAAGCAGACCCGGATCATCGTCAGCCCGGCCGAGCGCGCGCAACAGACCGCCGCGGCGTTCACCGACGATTTCCATATCGACCCCCAGCTCGCGCCCGGCGCGCCGCCGACCGCGGTGCTGGCCGCAGCCGGCTGGCCCGAGCACAGGGGTGCGGTCGTGGTCGTCGGCCACCAGCCCACTCTCGGGATGGCGGCGGCGCTGCTGATCGCCGGCGAGCCGATGCCATGGAGCATCAAGAAAGGTGCGATCTGGTGGTTAAACCACCGCGTGCGCGGCGAGCAGCCGCAAGTGGTGCTGCGCGCGGTGATCTCGCCCGATTTTATATAGGGAAAAGCAATACTCACCACGAAGACACGAAGAACACGAAGTGACTCAAAGTAGAGACAGGCCGAAAAGGAATACTTCTCAACGAAAAGGCGCAAAGAACGCAAAGAGAATCAATACACGTTCTGTCTTCGTATTTCTTCGTGTTCCTTCGTGTCTTGGTGTCTTCGTGGTGAGACTTATAGTTTGAAGGGAGTGCGAGTGTTTGATTCGGCAGAGCTGGGACATTCGATTTCCAAGCGCACCTACGCAGGCGAGGTGCCGAAACTGCGCGAAGCGCTGTCGGACGAGGAACGCCAGCAAACCGCGTTCAAGCGCTCAGTGCTGAAGACCCTCCGCGAACGCCTCGAAGCGGCGCTCGAGCGCTGACACTACGGGAACTTGCCGCGACCGGCGTACTCGCAGGATTGCCTTCCTCGCTGGCGGTTGCGTATACTTGAGCGCATCATGAAACGCTGGAAGACAGTATTAGTCGCGTTGATTTCGCTGTGGCTGCCGGTGCAAGGCTATGGCGCAATCGCCATGCCGTTCTGCCAGCAACACGGCATGGCCAAGGCCGAGACCGCCTACCCTGCTGGCACTTCCCAGGAGCACCACGACGCTCACCCGGGTCACATGGCCCATCACGCTTCGCCCAATGACGCGGCAGAAATAGGTCTTTCTGAACCCGGCGGCGAGGATGTCACCAGCGGTTTGGCCTGCAACAATTGCGGCGCCTGTCATCTGGCATGCTCTCCGGCAATCTCGGCGATTGCGCCTGTCGCAGCGTTGATCGGCGACTCCGTTCTCGAGTCGTCCCTCGCTGATTCACCGCACTTCTTCTATCCCGAGCAACTTCAGCGTCCCCCTCTCTCCGCGCTCCTCTGAGCGCGGGTTGAACCACTGACTGCCCGGCACGTCTGCCGGGGCGGTTCTTTCCTCCCGCGAGAAGCACCCGCCGTACCTTTACGGCCCTCACGCGACACATCGTGTCCAGGCGTCTGCACCCCCTTGTCGGGAGCGGTGCGCCGGACCGCGAACAGATCGAGGATTTCGATGAAGCCCATTTCACGCAATACGCTCGGCGTGCCGGCGGCAACCCTGCTACTGGTGGCCTGCGCCGCGGTGCCCGCGCCCGAATACTCGCGGCAGCACCCGGCGAACCCGGAAGCAACCCAAGCCCCGGCGACGAGTGCTTCGAGCGCGCTCGACACCTATCAACCCGCTGCACGCGAAAAGCCGCCTGGCCAATCAACCACGCCCGAAAGCCGGGATGGTCAAGGAAGTCTGGGACCGGAGCCTGCAGGGCAACCGAAAGAGGACGGCCATGACCAACATTGAACGCGATCCGGTGCGCGCCATCAGAATTCTCGCCGCCATCTTGCTCGGCGTATCCGTGCTCGGCGGCTGTGCCACGGTGCAGCGCGAGGCAAGTTTTCCGCAGGTGCAGAACGCGGTTGCGAATCATCTGGGCCAGAAGGTCGAATGGAATCGCGATGGCGAGCGTGACGAGCGGGCGCAGCAGGCCACGCGCACACTGCTGCAGCAAAAACTCTCCGCGGAAGCAGCATTGCAAATCGCCCTGCTGAACAACCGCGGCCTGCAGGCAAGATTCGAGGAGCTCGGCATCGCGCAAGCCGATCTGGTCGAGGCCGGATTGCTGGAGAACCCGGTATTAAGCGCCGGCGCGTTGTTCCAGGATGCCGGCACCGAGATCGACCTGGATATCGTGCAGAACTTCCTCGGCGTGTTCACGCTTTCGGCGCGCAAGAAGATCGGACGGGCGGCCACCGATCGGGTGACATTGGAAGTGTCGAAGGACGTGCTGGACCTGGCGTCGGAAGTCCAGGCGCAGTACTACCGGGTCGTCGGCGACGCCGAGGCACTGGTGCTGGCACGCCAGGTCGTCATCGCAACCGAAGCCGCCGCGGAACTTGCGCAGCGCCAGTACGCCGCCGGCAAC
>DASYUW010000010.1:0-12934 GCA_036000845.1 Burkholderiales bacterium | reverse complement strand
TGAGCGCAATTGCCAAGGGGTACGGTGTCGATCGCGTGGCCATGATCCTGGATCGCCAGGGTGTTGACGACTACCTGGTGGAAATCGGTGGAGAGCTCCGGGCCAGGGGCACCACGGCGGCGGGAAGACCCTGGCGGGTCGCCATCGAGCGCCCGGTGGAGGGTCGACGCCTCCTTGGAGAGATCGTCGTCCTCGAGAACCGGGCGATTGCCACCTCCGGCACCACCAAAGACTTCTTCGTGCAGGATGGACGGCGCTATTCGCACTGTATCGATCCCGCGACGGCGCGGCCGGTCGAACATCCGCCCATGGCGGTGAGCGTGGTCGCTGATACGGCCATGGAAGCCGACGGATGGGCGACGGCGCTGCTAGTCCTCGGACCGGAGCGAGGGTACTCGTTGGCGCAGGCGCGCGGTCTCGCGGCGTTGCTCGTGACGGCCTCCGGGCCCACATTTGATGTCCGTGTCACCGACACGCTCCGTGCCCACCTCGTTGGCTAGCATTCAGTTGTCATCAGACCAGGACGAATCTTGCGTATCAGCTCAAGCACCGAGCCGAGCCACTTGCAGGCCGTGCGCCCTGTGAGTCTCACTCCATGCGAGGTCTCACCAGGTCTCGGGACCAATACGGCGAGGTTCTCATCTCCGCCTCGCGAGCACCTGGTCCCGGCGGCGCTTTCCCGCTCTTGTACCATCGCCGCGCGCGTCTTCCTGGTATGTCTCGCGCTCCTCGGTATCCTCGGGCCTGTGTGTGCGGCGGAGCAGCCTGACTGGTTAAAGAAAGACACCGTTGATCGCCTGTTCCCACAGGCGGCCGCCTACACCGGTCCAATGTCTGGAAAGCCGCCAGCCATGCCTGTTTACGGCGCCGGGCGCCCCATCGGCTTTCTATTCTCCACCGATGAATTGACAGATGTCGTCGGCTTCTCCGGTACGCCGTTCAACTTCGTGGTCGGACTGGATCTGCAGGGGAAGATCGTTGGCGTCGTCCTCGTGGAGCACCATGAGCCGATCATCGACTACAACTCCATGGGTGCGCAGCTCGCGCGTTTCATCGAGCAGTACACCGGTCTTGACCTGGGCGGCTCGGTTTCGTTCTCCGGCAAGGGCACGCCGGGCGGTATCGACGGCATCAGCGGGGCGACCGTGAGTGCACGGGCGTTTCATCATGCCATTGTCCAGAGCGCCCGCCTGGTGGCCCGCTCTCGTGGGCTTACGGCTGGCGCCGCGTCGGCCGCCATGATCGATACGGTGAACTTCGCACCCCTGACCTGGCCGGAGCTCATCGCGGCGGGTGCGGTAGAGCGCATCCGGATTCCCCACGGCGGCAAAGCGGGCACAGGTAGCCAGGATGTCGCACTCGAGCTCGAAGCGGCCGTGGTCAATCCCGCCTCGATCGGTCGCAATCTTCTCGGCCCCATGCGCTACGGCGAGCACGTGGTGCCATATAGCCCCCAGGATCTGATCGTGCTGCTAATGGGGAAGGGACCCTATTCGTTCGTCGGCACCAAGGTGTTCGCTACGGGCACGTTCGATCGGGTCCGGATCGAGCAGGGTGCACGCACATTCGTGCTGCCGCGAGAGCGAACGCAGTATCAGTATCTGCCGTTCGTCTCAGCCAAAGGGGCGCCGAAATTCGACGAGATCGGCCTTTTCCGAATACCGGCTGAGAAGGGGATCGATGTTCTCGCGCCGTGGCAGCTGGTAATAACAGTGGACGACGGCTCCGGTTCTGGCGCGCAATCGCGAGAGTTCAAGCTCAGCTACAGCCTGCCCTCGCGATTCGTACTGCCACCGGCCGAGCCGTCTGCCCAGGAGCCGCTCGATGCGCCATGGCGAGAGAGTTGGCGCGCACAGGCGCGCAACATTGTCGTGCTTTGCTTTGGCCTTCTGGTGCTCACAGTGCTGCTCATCGCGATGGACAGGTTGACGCGCCACGCGCGTCTCTATGAGGCGTTGCGCATTGGCTTTCTACTCTTCACGCTGGTGTGGCTGGGCTGGATCGCGGGGGCCCAGCTGAGCATCATCAACGTGTTTGCGTGGTTGGGCGGGCTCATCAATGGCAACGGCCTGGCCGTGCTCCTCGCCGACCCGTTGCTGTGCGTGTTGCTGGCGTTCGTGGTCGTAAGCTTCGTCATTTGGGGCCGTGGCGTGTTCTGCGGCTGGCTGTGCCCGTTCGGCTCCCTGCAGGAGCTCCTGGCGAAGCTCGCCCGCGTCGTCAAGTTGCCCCAGTGGTCGCCGTCGTACCGGGCTCATCGTATGTTGTGGCCCCTGAAGTACGTGTCGCTCGCGGTGCTGGCCGTCACCACCCTGCACGGACTGCAGACCATGGCGGTCGCGGCTGAGATCGAGCCGTTCAAGACCGTGATCTCGCTGAGAATGGACCGAGCCTGGCCATTCGTGGTGTACGCGTTGGTGCTTCTTGCCGCCGGCTTGTTCGTCGAACGGGCGTTTTGCCGGTTTCTCTGCCCGCTTGGCGCGGCGATGGCGATTGGCGGCCGGCTGCGGCTGCGCCGGTTCACGACGTTGAAGCGCCGCACGGAATGCGGCAGCCCCTGCCAGCTGTGCGCAAATCGCTGCCCGATACAGGCCATCGAGCCGAGCGGGGCAATCAACATGGACGAATGCTTCTATTGCCTCGACTGTCAGGTCATCCACAACGACGCGACCGTGTGTCCGCCGCTGGTGTACGAGGCAAAGCGCAACCGCAAGCTCGCCGGTGCAGCGCCGATTCGGATCATCCCCGCGGCCGAGTGAGATCGGCAGCCCCGTCGAACCGATTTATGAGTAAGTAGGGTGGATTACAGCGCCGCTGCGCCGGCGCGCGCCACCACACCGTCCTGGAAGGATTGCACGCCCGACACGCCGATCCCTCCGACAAACTGCCCGTCCTTCATGAGCGGAACGCCGCCTTCGAGCGGCACCGCTCCGGGCAGGCCCATCATGACCGTGCGCCCTTCGAGAACGTTGTCCTCGATGGCCTTGGTCGGCCGTTTGAACAGGATGGCGGTTCTGCCTTTCGCTTCCGCTATGCGGCTGGACGCCTTCTGCGTTCCGTCCATCCGCTCCAGGTACATGAGGTGGCCGCCGTCATCCACTACCGCGATCACGATCGCCCAGCCATTCTTTTCCGCTTCAGCTCTCGCGGCCGCGGCCACGCGCTTTGCGTCCTCCAACGACAGCGCAGCGTGCTGCAACATCGAAACGTCTCCTGTCAGTGCCGGGTATCGAAGAGATTCTTGTAGATCCGGCCGTCTTTCATCACCAGCTTGATGTTCCCGGCCGGTTGGAGCAACCGCACGTCGTCTTGCGGTGCGCCTTCTACAACCAGGAGATCGGCGAGGAAGCCCTTGGTGATTTCTCCGGTCTGGCCTTCCAGCATCATCGCCGCCGCGCCGGTGCGGGTCGCGGCAACGAGCGCCTCCGAATCGGAGTAGCCGAAAAAGCGCACGAAATGTTCGAGGTCGCGCGCGTTGGTGCCATGCGGCGTCCACGGGAAGCCATAGTCGCCGCCAACCAGAACCCGCAGACCACGCTTGCGCAGCTCTGCGAATACCTTCTGCGCACACTCGAATTGGTGGACCACGCCGTTGTCCTCGGCTTTCTGGTAGGTGATGCCCCAGGGTTCGGCCTCGTATATGAGGTTGTGCAGAAGTCCGATAGCCGGCGCCAGAAAGATGCGGTCGCGCGCGGCTTCCAGCAGATCGAGACACTCTTCATCCGCGTATTCGAGGTGATAGAGGATTTCGACGCCGTGCTTCAGCGCGAGCTTGATCGACGGCGCTGCGCGCACATGCGCGGCCACTCTCTTGCCGTGGGCATGCGCGACCTCAGCGGCGGCCCCCACTTCGGCGTCCTGCATGACCGTCACATGCGAACGTGCGCCCGGAATCGTCTGGTTTCCAGAGACGTTCAACTTGATGGTGTCCACGCCTTCGCGCACCAGCACTCTGCACGTGCGGGCGATTTCGTCGACGCCGTCCACCACCATTGCGATCGACTCGCGGTAGATGTGCAGGCGCCGCTCGTCACCCAGGTTGCCGGTGCTGGTCAGTTCGGGACTGGCGGCAAGCAGCCGGGGACCGGGGACATTCCCGGCATTGATGTCGTTGCGGACGGCCACATCCAGTCGCGGCTTTGCGGAGCCGCCGCTGAGGCAGGAGGTGAAACCGGCTTCGAGCACGACGCGGGCGTTATGCAGGGTTTGCAGCGTGTGTTCCTCGGGCGGCACATCGCCGGTGTCGGCGATGCTGGCCTTGTGCACGAACGGCAGATGCGCGTGGCCTTCGACCAGCCCGGGGATGACGGTATGTCCCGGAATGGCGAAGCGCGCATCGGCATGCACTCCGCTCGGCGCTTCCGGCCAGATCTCGGCGATGCGGTTGCCGCGCACCAGGACATCCGCAGTAAACCCCGGCCGTCCGCTGCCGTCCCAGACAGTGCCTCCTTGCAACAGCACGCTTTCCATGAATGCTCCCGTCGCGCGGCAAGTCGAATCTGCCGATCGCATCGGTAACTATACGACGATTGGGGCTGCTGACGCCTGGGTCAGAACTTTCCTAAATGCAAGCCGCCGTCCACGAGAATGCACTCGCCGGTGACCTGGGCGGCGCCTTCCAGCAGCCACACCGCCACTTCGGCGATGTCGTCTGCGGTGGCGGCCTTGGCCAGTGGCACGGTCTTCTCGTAGTTCGCCTTGAATTTCGCGTAACCCTCCGCGTCGAATCGGTCACGATGCCAGCGCGTCTCGATCATCCCCGGGCACACCGCATTGACCCTTATGGCCGGCGCCAGCGCTCTCGCGAGCGCCAGGGTCATGGCGTTGAGCGCGCCCTTGGAGGCGATGTATGCCGTCGAGGAACCGATCCCCATGACGCCGGAGATGGACGAGATGTTGACGATGGAACCGGCACCCTGCTTTTTCATCGCCGGCGCGCAGGAGCGGATCATCTGGTACGGACCGATCAGGTTGACGGCGTAGATGCGCTGGAAATCGGTGGCGTCCAGGGCATCGAGGTCGGAGGCCGACGCGTACTTGGTGATGCCGGCGTTGTTGATGAGCGCATCGATGCGGCCCCACTTGTCCAGCGCAACTTGGGCGAGTGCGCGGCAGTCTGCGTCGTTGGCCACATCTCCCTGGGCAACCATTGCCTCGCCGCCCGCGGCTTCGCAGGCCTTGACGGTGTCGCGCGCTTCCTTCTCGCTGCGGCTGTAATTGACCACCACGCGGCAGCCTTTGGCGGCCAGTTGCACGGCGCACGCGGCACCGCTACCGGTGCCCGCGCCCGTGACGATGCACACTGCACCCTTGATTTTCACTATTACACCTCAATAAAACTGAACCACGGAGGACACGGAGAACACGGAGGAAAGGCAAGAGCAAAAAAGCATTCGAGGGGTAGAACCCCTAATTCGCGAACGATCCACCAAAGTTGGCAATATTGGCAACGGGTCACGATACGGCACCCCGCTTTTAACCCCTACATGTTTTTCCTCGTTTTTGGTTTTCCTCCGTGTTCTCCGTGTCCTCCGTGGTTCAAGATCTAGTTCGCGATTCAATTTTCGTTAGTCAGAACTTCCCGTACTTGAGATAGGCTTCCTGCGGGTCCATGCCGCCGAGGATCGCGCTGCGCACCTTGTTCTCGGTCTGCAGGACCTGCTCCGTTTTGGTCACTACTTCCTCGGCGATCTTGCCGGGGATGATGACCACGCCGTCGCGATCGGCCAGGAGCCAGTCGCCGCTGCTGATGGTGACCTCGCCGATGGTGACCGGCTCGCCGAGGCGGTCCGGCACCCAGCGGCCGACGATGTCGGACGGCGTGTTGAAGCTGCAGAACACCGGAAATCCGAGCTTGAGGATGAAGTCGGTATCGCGGCAGCCACCGTCGACGACGTAGCCCAGCACGCCCTTGTGGTGCAGGGTCTCGGCGGACAGCTCGCCCATCAGTGCCACCATATAAGTGTGCGGCTGGCACACCAGTACCTTTCCGGCCGGCGCCTTCGACAGCAGCCCGGTCCACTGCACGAGCGTGTCGTGCGGATCGCGGGTCTGGTCGATGTGGCCGCTCACGGTGTATACCTCGCCCGCGACTTTCTTCGTCGGATCGAGTGCCTTGATCTCGTGCGGCAGGACGCAGTTCGGGTACCCCATTGCCCGCAGCACGTCATGCACCGCGGCGGCGTAGCATTTTTCCAGTCGTTTCGTCAGATCCATATTGTTCTTCTCCTCCAGATATCTACATCTCAACGCAAAGGCGCAAAGGACGCAAAGGAATGCCTGAATGCGAATGGTACAGACTTCGCAGAATTAGGAATGGAGGGTTGGTCTGGCGTGCTGTTCGGTATCGCTTTGGCCGCTGTCTGGCACCGTTGGCCCATCGCTAAGGGGAGACACAGCATCGAAGAAGCGCACACCTGACGGCGCGATCGGACCATTTTCCGGCGTCGCTCCGCTGCGCTTCCGTCCGCCTCCTTAAGCGCATGCCCGGGATACGGGTAAAGTGATCTTCTAACTATGCGAACTGCGATAATCGGCGCCGGCCCGGCCGGCCTTTTCCTGAGTCTTCTGCTCCAGCGGCGGCGGCCACGAGACGAGGTCATGGTTCTCGAGCAGAACATGCCTGGTGCCACCTTTGGCTTCGGCGTGGTGTTCTCCGACGGCGCGCTCGAGTTTCTACGCGCCGGCGAGCCGGAGATCTTCAAGCTGCTCGAGGTACAGATGGAGCGCTGGCCCGAGCAGAAGATCGTGCACCGCGACGAGGCCGTGCTCGTGGACGGCAACGGGTTTTCGGCGATTGCCCGCCTCAAACTGCTCACTACCCTCGAGCGATTGTGCGAGAGCGCCGGCGTGCGCATCGAGCACGGGCGCCCGATCGGAGCGCTCGAAGAGCTATCCGGATTCGACCTGGTGGTCGGTGCCGACGGCGTGAATTCCGCGGTGCGTCGAGCGCTTGCGGCACGCCTTCAGCCACGAATACGGTATCTCACAAACAAGTTCGCGTGGTACGGGACGACGAAGGCGTTCGACTGCCTGACAATCACCTTCCGTCAGAACGAGCATGGCCACTTCGTGGCACACCACTATCGCTACGCCCCCGACATGAGCACGTTCATCGTGGAATGCGACGCGGCGACCTGGTACCGGGCTGGGCTCGACCGGATGAGCGACGAGGAGAGCAGAATCTACTGCGAGCGGGTTTTTGCCCCCGACCTGGACGGGTGCCCGCTCATGTCGAACCGCTCCATCTGGCGCAACTTCCCACTGCTGTGGACCCCGCAATGGACCGCAGATAACGTTGTCCTGATCGGTGATGCCGTGCGCACAGGCCATTTCTCGATCGGCTCGGGTACGCGGCTCGCGATGGAGGACTCGATCGCCCTGGCGGCTGCACTCGATGCGCATGGCGAAAACATCGCCGAGGGGCTGGCCGAGTTCGAGCACACCCGCAAGCCGATCGCCGAGAAGATCGTCACCGCCGCGAACGCGAGCTCTTACTGGTACGAGCGGATCTCCGAGAAGATGGCGCTCGCGCCCTGGCAGCTCGCCTACGATTACATGACGCGCAGCGGCCGGATGCCCGACGAGCGGCTGCGCACGGAGGCGCCGCGCTTCATGGCGCGCGTCGACCGCGAGCGTGCGGCGAACCCGCGCGCAGCGCACCCCGCGCGCCAAGTGGACCCGTGCGGCGCGAACTCGCCTGGCGCGCGGGAGATCGGCTGGACCGTGCCCGAGCGCTACAACTCCGCGTGCATTCTTTTCGACAACCTGGCGGCTGGCCGCGCGGATAAGGCAGCAGTAGTCTGCGAGGATCGTACGTTCACGTACGCGCAAATCGTGAACCTCGCCTGCCGGGTGGGGAACGGGCTCGCGACGATGGGTCTCGCGCGCGGCAGCCGCGTGCTGCTGGTGATGCTCGATACGCCCGAGTACGCCGCAGCGATCTTCGGCGCGATGCGGGCCGGCTTCGTGCCCGTGCTCGTCAACACGTTGTCCCCGGCGGAGCTGGTCGCGTACTACCTCGGTGACAGTGGCGCCGAGGCGGCGATCGTGAACGACTCGCTCGCCCATCTTCTCGACCACCCGGACACCCGCGCGAGCCGGCTGCGCAATCTGGTCGTGGTGGGCGGCGGCGCAGTGCCGCCGCTCGAATTGGTCGAGATCACGCGATGGGACGCCTGGACCCAGGGCGCGCGCGCCGAACTGGACGAAGTCGAGACGCATCCCGACGAGATGGCGTTCTGGATGTACAGCTCGGGCAGCACCGGCCGGCCGAAGGGCGTCGTGCATCTTCACCACGATGCGCCCTACACCTACGAGTCGTATGGCAGGCGCGTCCTCGGAATCCGCGAATCCGACGTGGTGTTCTCGCCGCCGAAGATTTTCTTCGCCTACGGCTTCGGCAACGCGCTCACTTTTCCGTTCTCGGTGGGTGCAACGGCCGTGCTGCATCCGGGACGCCCGGACCCGGATGCGGTCTATGGCGTGATCGAGCGGCATCGCCCGACGATCCTTTGCGGATTGCCGACCCTGTACAACGCTTTGATCGTGCACCCGGGAGCAGAGCGACGCGATCTTTCGAGCTTGCGGCTGTGCATCTCCGCGGCCGAGACGCTTTCGCAGGAGATGTTTGCCGAGTGGGAGCAGCGCTACGGACTGCGCATCGTGGAAGGGCTCGGCTCGACCGAGGTGCTGCACATCTACGTGTCCAACCGGCTCGATCGTCAGAGACCCGGCGCGAGCGGCGCACGAGTGCCGGGTTACGAGATCAAGCTGTGCGACCCGGACGGCAGCCCGGTCCCGCACGGCGAGCCCGGCATCATGTGGGTGCGCGGCGATTCGAGCGCGCCGTTCTACTGGAACCGGCCGGACAAGACCCGCGAGACGATGCGGGAGGGCTGGATCTACACCGGCGACCGCTTCCGCGAGGATGCCGACGGCTACTACTGGTTCGAGGGTCGCGCGGACGACCTGGTAAAGGTAAGCGGCCAGTGGGTCCATCCGATGGAGGTCGAGCGCGCGCTCGCCGAGCACCCAAGCGTGCGGGAGTGCGCCGTGCTCGCGGTCGAGGACGAGAACCGGCTGATGACGCTAAAGGCCTATGTCGCGCTGCGGCCGGGTCATGTCGAAGACACGGCGACGACGAAGGCGCTGCAGGAGTTCGTCAAGCGGGCACTGATGCCGTTCAAGTACCCGCGCGCGATCGAGTATCTCGATGAATTGCCGAAGACCGGCACGGACAAGATCGATCGGCAGCGCCTTCGGTTAATGGGTAAAGTGTGACAGGTATGCACGCCGCTCAGGTGCACAGCTTCTCCCTTTCTGTCAGATTCATATTCTTCTTCTCCTCCAGATATCTACATCTCAACGCAAAGGCTCGTCACAGTACCCCCTTGAGGGGTGCGCAAAGAACGCGAAGGGCCGCAGAGGAAGGGCGAGAGAAAAGAGCAAAAGAAAAGAGCAAAAGGGTCAGGCTTGGCGTATTGCATTATTTATTCAACATGCCAAGCCTGACCCCGATTCCCTGACCCCGATTCCCCGATTCCGACCAAGCTTGACCCCGATTCCGATTCAAGCCTGAGGTTCTCACAATCCCGGTCGGACCACCGCATGACATTGATCTTTCTGGACAAGGTCGTAATATGAGGGCGCTAGTCGCGCTTAGAGACAGGTTTCCAGCGCCCAAACGCACGCTTTAAGGAGAAGCGATGCCCTGCGCCGACCGCCATTTTCTGCCCGGCCAGGTCTGGCACATCACGCACCGCTGCCATCAGAAGGCCTTTCTCCTGAAATTCGCGCGAGATCGCCAGCACTATCTCCGTTGGCTTTCGAGGCGAAAAAACACTCAGGAGTACCTACTCCAAACGGCGCTTGGCGGTCGTGCATCCCATCGTCAGATTGCAGAAGACGATGGCATCCATACGCTGCGCGAACCGGCGGTTTCTTATGCGCCGCGATTTGATGGGTAAAAGGGGCCTCTAAGACCAAATAACACCCACTTTTGGAGCGATAGTCTCGATGCAACAAGTCCTTAACGTGGTCCGACCGGAATCAGGCTGCCGTTTTCGTTTACAAGCTGCGCATCCAGCGTGATCGGCGTATTTAGAAGGCGTGAGATCAGACAGTTGCGTTTCGCTTCCTCAGCGATCGTCCGAAAGTCGGTATCTCCGATATGGGGCACTCGGGCGGCAACCGTTAAGTGAATGCCGGCAATCTGCCATCCAGCTTTGTCGACCTTCAAGGAGAGTTCCGCGTTCGTCGATATATTCTCTGCGGGCCTGCCCTTGTTTTCCAAAAAAAACGCCAGTGCCATGGAAAAACAGCCTGCATGCGCGGCAGCGACCAACTCTTCCGGATTGGTGCCGGCTTCGCCTTCGAATCGCGTGGCAAATGAGTACGGCGTGTCGACCAACACGCCACTGGTGGTGGTCAAACGGCCACGGCCATCCGCCAACTTTCCCTGCCACTGTGCACTAGCGCTACGAATCATTTTTCCCTCCTGTGAATTGACGCAAATCACGACTTTGCCAACGGCCTTTCGCGATCCAAAATACTCAAAGGCCGCGACGGCGTTGTGGAAGGTAAACACCTTGTCGATTAATGCGTGGATCGGCCCATCGCTGGCGAGGATTTTTCAGCCACGACGCAGCGGCAAGATCGCCCAGCTTGGTAAGACCGCGACTAAGCGCGCCTCCCAGCGAGTAGATCAACGATGCGAAGTAGATGGCGCGTAGCTCGTGGGAGTCGTGCTTGTAGTGCTCCAACTCGTCGCTGCTTAGATCGAGCACGTTGTCCCATCTTCGCTTTCTCTCCATGCGGTTCTGCGGCGTTGTCGCAAGGCTGCAAAATCGTCAGCGCCGAGTTCTCAAACGCGCTGATCAGTATCTTGCCGTCACCGCGACTTGTGAATGATTCTCCGTCGTTCAATTCATAGTCGCGCCAAATTCCCTCCTGCGTAATCCAGACTGAGCCCCACAAAACGGCGACGGTCGAGCCTTCCGCATCCGGCAGTGAAATCAGGTTACCTTTCGTTAACTGAATCGTGATTTCGTCTAAATCGATCTTCATGTTAATCTCCTATCTATGCGTCTCGTGCGTGCACAATGCGATACGCTACGATGCAATTGTTAGGTTGATCTACAATGAAATCAAACGATCTTTGCGCATGTTATGTATGATTTTTAAGAATGCGTAATAGGCCTGTTAAGCTGCCGCCGCTTAACTTCATCGAAGGCTTTGAGGCTACGGCGCGCCACTTGAGTTTTACCAAGGCCGCCGCCGAGTTGTTTCTCACGCAGTCCGCCGTGAGTAGGCAAGTCAAGACGCTTGAAGACCAACTCGGCGTGCAATTATTTGAGCGGCACGCGCGCGCATTGAGCCTCACGCCCGAGGGCGAAGCGCTGTTTCAAACGGTGGCAGACGTGCTGCGGCGGATCGAGGAAACTACTCGACGTATACAGGGCCGCGTGGAGGAACACACGTTCACGGTCACGACCACGCCGGGCTTTGCCTCGCTGTGGCTGATTCCTAGGCTGGTAGGCTATACGCGGGACAATCCAAAAGTCGATGTGCGCATTTCCGCGTCGATGAAACTGGTCGATCTTGATCGCAGCGGTATCGAATTGGCTGTACGTTACGGTGGGCCGCAGGCCGCCGGCAGCAAGCTTTTCGGCGAGGAAATGTTTCCCGTGTGTGCCCCGTCGTTGCTGCGCGACGCCAAGCGCCCGCTGACAACGCCTGCCGATCTTCGACACCACGTTCTGTTGCATTACGTCGATCCGAACCGCAGCACTCCCGCGCTCGATTGGTCGATGTGGTTGCAATCGGTCGGACTGCCCAATTTGGAACCCGCAGGTGCATTACATTTCAGCCACTACGATCAGATCGTGATCGCAGCCGTCAATGGTCACGGTGTGGCACTCGGACGTAGCCCATTGATTAAGCGCTTCATCCGTGAAGGCAAGCTGCACGCGCCGTTCGACACCAAGTTCGTCCAAGCGCGGGCGTATTACTTGATCGTGTCGAAAAGCAGCGAACGCAATGCCGACGTGAAAAGTTTTGTTGCGTGGTTACGAGCCGAAGCTAGGAAGGATACGCGCAAAAGTTAATGAATAGGGAACCCAACACAGCAGCCAAGTCCGATCGGGGTTCGACTCAAGAAAAAGAATTTACGCAAGAGAAGTGAAGAAAGCCGCTAATCAAGATCGGAAGTGGTCGAATTATTCTAGATTTATTCAGACTGATACCGTACCTAGGGATGAAGCAAAGCGCTCCTGAAAGTATTCTAATATCGCTTTGATCCGTGTCGAACCGCGATTGTTACGAGACATTACCGCATGTATCGGTAGTGGCGTGGTCTGGTTCCGCTATTCGGGACACATGAAAAATCATCTCAATGCATAAGGTATTGCTCCTTCTGACTTTGCAGGCGTTCTGGCCGGCGGCGCATTCAGCGGAACGCCCACAATCTGCGCTATGGGAAATTGACCAGCTTCTCGGATCGCTTGGAGGTTCCAACTGCCGGTTCTATCGCAATGGCACCTGGTACAGCGCCTCGGACGCCCAGGCGCACCTCACGAAGAAGTACGAGTACCTGCGAAAGAAGAAACTGCTGGGGAGCGCAGAAGACTTCATAACCGGAGCTGGCACAGAAAGCAGCAGATCCGGCCGGCCGTACCAGGTTCAATGTGGTCAAGAAGACGCCGTTCCAAGTGCCGTCTGGCTTAGGGCCGCATTGCGGAAGGGAACGGGGTCGTGCTGAGTTAGCCCCGATTCCCCGATTCCCCCAATCGTGTAGGGTCAGCCCGGGTCGAATGAATAGACGTCGTGGTTCCAGATCTGCCCTGGTGGGCAGACGAAATCCCAGCCCGAGAAGATGTACATCACGTCTCGCACGGCGGCCGCGGCGTGGCGCTTGAGCTTGGGCAACGCACTGCCT
>DASYUW010000009.1:0-6528 GCA_036000845.1 Burkholderiales bacterium | reverse complement strand
GTAGCCGACCTCCGTGAACTTGGTGGCCTCCACTTTGATGAAGGGCGCCTCCGCGAGCTTGGCCAGCCGCCGCGCGATCTCGGTCTTGCCCACGCCGGTGGGCCCGATCATCAGGATGTTCTTGGGCGTGATCTCCTGGCGCAGCGGCTCGGCCACCTGCTGGCGCCGCCAGCGGTTGCGCAGCGCGATCGCGACGGCGCGCTTGGCGGCATCCTGGCCGATGATGTGCTTATCCAGTTCGTGGACGATTTCTTGGGGGGTCATGTGCGACATGGAAGGCGTGAATGCGTGCACGTGTGAATGTGTGATGAAGTGGGAAATGCGGGGTGCATCCGGTTTTACCCTTCACACCTTCACTTCGTTCACCCTTCACTCAAGAACTTCAATCACATGATTCTGATTGGTGTAGATGCAGATATCGCCGGCGATGGTCAGCGATCTCTTGACGATGTCCTGCGGCGACAATTCGGTATTCTCGAGCAGCGCGCGCGCGGCGGCCTGGGCGTAGGGCCCGCCGCTGCCGATTGCCACCAGCCCCAGTTCCGGTTCAACCACGTCGCCGTTGCCGGTGACAATCAGCGAGGTTTCGCGGTCCGCCACCGCCAGCATCGCTTCGAGCCGGCGCAGGATGCGGTCGCTACGCCAGTCCTTGGCAAGCTCCACCGCGGAACGGAGCAGATTACCCTGGTGCTTCTCCAGCTTCGCCTCGAAGCGCTCGAACAGCGTGAACGCGTCCGCCGTGCCGCCGGCGAAACCGGCGAGGATGCGCTCCTGAAAAAGGCGCCGGACCTTGCGCGCGCTGGCCTTGAGGACGACATTGCCGAAGGTCACCTGTCCGTCGCCCCCGAGTGCGACGCGGCTTCCGCGGCGCACCGACACGATCGTCGTGCCGTGGATGTTGTTACTCATAGGGATCTGAACCCAAAAGTATGAATGCGGCTGCGCAAGTGCTCGGTTTACTTGCTGACCAAGGCGGCATTCTCGTCCACTTTGAGCAGGCGCAACAGCGTTGTTACGAGACTGTTGGCGTGCAGAATTCGCACGGTCTTTCCCTTGCCCTTCAGTGCGGCGATGATGTTGGCAAGGTTTCCGGCGCACACGAAGTCGATGCGGCGCAACCTGGCCATGTTGATGTTCACGTACTGGCGATGAGAGGCAAAGCGCTGCAGTGCCTGCATCTGCGGATCCTTGAGGCCGGTCATCTCACCGCTGATATTGATCAGCTCGGGCTGATAGCGCGGCTCCTCGCGCTTTTCCTCGACGGACTCGAACGGCAGAACCGGCATCAGCACCGGTTCCCATGCCGGCGGGTCGGTCTCGACGTACAGGGCATACTCCAGCGCGATGCTTTCGAATTTCTTCTGATTTCCCTGCAGGCGCTGCAGGTCGAGCAGAAGATGCCAGAACGCGGCCACCTTGGGCATCGTATCCACCGCCTGCCGCAGCATCTTCTCGATGCGCTCGACGCCGCTGAACAGGACGCCGTTGCCGTTGCCGGCAAGAAACTGCAATTCCTGCGAAAGCGGCGCGCAAACTTCTTCATGGAGTTGCGGAATCTTGGTCATATCGATGTGGACCACCGGATGCTTGGTCGCCGCCGCGCGAATGCGCGCAAGATCCGGCGCGGATGCCGTGCCGAGCGCCCCGCCGATCTCCACGTATGCCGCGCCGCCGGGCCGCAGTTCGGCGGACAGACCTTCGGGCAGCATGTCGTCGCTGAGCCAATCGGGCACAGCGCGTCCGAAAATGGCCGTGTAGCGTTTCGACAGGCCCTCGAAGTCGGTCCATCGTCCCTGTACCCTGAAAAGATCGAACAGCATCAGCCAAGCCGGTGGCGGCGCAACTTTTTCCGCCTTGAGCGCCTCGACCAGGATTTCGATCGCAGCATCGGCATGGCCGTTGGCGTACTGCACCGCGGCTTCCTGCTCTGCGCGGGACAGCTGGGGCTGGATCTCCGAGACCTCGATGTTGGCGGAACTCATACCGATTGGCGCGGCGGCGGGCGCGCGGTGGGACGACGGAAGGCCCGCCGCTCCGGCGGCGGGCCTGGCAATAACTGCAAGGTAATGATTGTACTGGAGACTATCAAGCTGCGGCAGCGGACGGGCGGCCACGCTCGACTGCGGAAAGTGCGATTCCGACCACCGCCATGGCCCAGACGATGATCGCGCCGGTGGGGAGATCGAACACAATCGATGCGATCAACCCGAAAAGATATCCCAGCGCGCCGACGGCGTAGGCCTGGACCAGGCGCAGCCGCGCAGCATTGCGCGTCGCGAGAGCCGGGATGATCAGGCTGCTGAACACAAGATAGATGCCGACCATCTGCACCGACGCGGTCACCGCAAGGCCGAACAGAAGGTAGAAGCCAACGCGGCCGAGGCGGGCCATGCCGATGCCGAACCACGCGGCCAGAATGATGACGGTCAAGGCTGCTACGACTCCCAGTTGATAATGGCCGACCCAGAGAATCTGTCCGACCAGCATGTCCTTCAGGTGCTCGCCCGCATGCGGATTCCCCGCCAGCAGCAGAATCTCCAGCGTTGCCGCCAGCACGAACACCGAGCCGATGATCGCCTCCTGGACGGCGGGCCAGCGTCTCTCGGTCCAAGTCAGGAGCAACGCGCCGAGGAGCGCCGCTGATAGCGCAGACACCTGCACCGCGAGCACTTGCTCCTCAAACCCGAAAAACGCCGCCGCGATCACGCCGACGCCGGCAATCTGCGCGATGGCGATATCGATGAACACGATGCCTCGGTTCAGCACCTGGATCCCCAGCGGAACGTGGGTCGCGGTGACCAGCAGGCCGGCGATGAACGCGGGAAGCAGGATGCTGAACTCGAGGTTTACCATGGTTATTTCTTCGCTTTCTTCAGCCTTGCGATCGAATCGTCGAACAGGCTGAACAAGTCCTTCGCCTCCGGGGTTCCGCCGACCGTGTAAGGCAGCGCCACCAGCGGGATTCCAGTGCGCTCGGCCAGCCATTGGGTTGCCTTCGGGTCGTTGTACATGGAACGCGTGATCAGGTCCGCGGGCTCCGCATTCAAACGCCCGACCAGCTCAGCAAGATGACCGGCGCTCGGCGGAATCCCGGGTTTCGGTTCGACATTCATCACTTCCACCATGCCCAGCCAGTGCAGAAGGTAGGTGGCGCTCTTGTGGTGGCATACCACTTTGGCCCCGCGCAATCCGGCGGCATCCTTCTCCCAGCGTGCCATCGCCTCCTGCCAGCGGGACTGGAAGTCCTTGCCCCGCGCTTCATAGTAGGACGCGTTGCCGCTGTCGAGTCGTTCCAGCCGCTCTGTGACGGCCTGCGCGACTTTCGCGACATTGCGGGGATCGAGCTGGATGTGCGGATTGCCCGCGGGATGAATGTCGCCATCAGCCCGGTCCAGCCTGGTTGGCACTTCTAGTTTTTCCACCAGGTCGGCGGCGGCAATGAAGCCGGGTTTGCCGGGCTGTACCTTGCTGTTGCCCGCGGTCTGCAACAGCACCGGCAGCCAGCCGATCTCCAGTTCGGCACCGGTGCAGATCGCCAGATCGGCGCTGCGCATCCGCGCGACCAGGCTCGGACGCGCCTCGATCCGGTGCGGGTCCTGCAGGGCGTTCGAGGCCTGGTAGACCGATACCTTGTCGCCGCCCAGTTCGCTTGCCAGCGACGCCCATTCGGGCACGCAGGCGAAAACATTGATTGCTGCGTTTGCCGCAGAGCACGCCACCAGCATCAGCGGCACTACGGCGAGTCTTAGCCATGTGTTCATGCTTGCTCCTTTTTCATTGTGTGCGCGGGCGCGCAAGTACGGTCCGGCGGCAGCGCCGAACCGTCGATCCCGACCGGCGGTCAGAATTTATGCGCGCCATGCGCCCCAAGGCTCATGATGTATTGCAGGAAAACTTGGTTGTCGCTTTCGCTGAACCTTGCTTCGTCGCGCGCGAATTGGAGCCGAAAGCGGGAAAACTCGGAGGGCGAAAAATCGATCATCGCTGTCGTGCGTTTCGGATCATTCTCCTCGAGCAGCGGAAAGGTCGCGGCGGTAAGTGTGCCGCCGATATCCATCGTCCCGCGGTCGAGTTCCTCGTAGCGCAACCCGAT
The DNA here is from genome assembly GCA_036000845.1 of Burkholderiales bacterium. Taxonomy (GTDB): domain Bacteria; phylum Pseudomonadota; class Gammaproteobacteria; order Burkholderiales; family JACQAP01; genus JACQAP01. The sequence continues at coordinate 2,435 of DASYUW010000009.1, read as the reverse complement.
GCGCCAGCGCGGCATGAACTGATAGGCGCCCTGCACGTACCAGCCCGACTGTTTGCTCTTGTAGGTATCGGTCAGCGGACCGGTGGCTTCTTCGTCTGCATCGAAAGTAAGGCTGCCATCCTCGTCGCGATGCAGGTATTCCGTCTGGAACTTGAAATTGCGCGAGGTCGAATCGCCGTTGGGCGCCCACTTCCAGACGAAATCCACGCCCCACATCTTGCTGTCGCCATCGAAGGCATTGAAGACGGGGTTGCCTAGGGAATCAGCATCTTCGTAGCGGCGCGCGACCGCGGTGGTCTTGCGATAGGACGCGCCGAACCGGTAGCTGTTGCTTGTGCCGACATCGTCGCCCAAATGAAAGAACACTTCACCCGAGTTGGAACCGTTCTTGTTGCGTTCCGAGCCGGGGAAATTTGCGCCGCGTCCCGTTTCCAATCCGAATTCCAGGAATACCGGCGTCGGCGCCAGCCAGCGTGCCTGCAGCCCCTCTTCCTTGAGTTGCCCGCCGAAGAAGGCCTGATGCACCAGCGGCGCGTCGACGAAGTCCCAGGCGTGGGCGTGGATCTCGTTCAGATAGCCAAATCCCGACAGGAAGCGTCCGAACTTGAACGTGGTGCCGGGAATGAAGCCGGAGTTCTGGAAGTAACCTTCTTCGATCTCGACTTCATTTTCCGGTGTGACTGCCGCGACGAATACGCCGGAAAAATACGGATCGATATTGGCGGAGACCGTCAACTCGGATTCCCCGAGATTAAAGCTGCGCCCACCCGGGCCGATCTCCTCTCCGCCCGGAATAAAGCCGCCGATCTGGTAGGTTTCCGGATCGCGCTCGAGATTCTGGTACTTGCCATCGAGGATCAACGAGATGGCAGGGTTGAAAGCGCTCTGCATGTTGACGGCCTTGCTCATATAGGCCGGGGTCGGTGCCGAAACGGCCGGCATTGCTGCCGTACCCGGGCCGGTGGACTGGGCCTCGCGCAGCCTGTCCTCGAGGGAGCGGATACGGTTCTCGTAGCCGTCCTTCAGTTGCTTGATTTCTTCGCGAATCTTTCCGATTTCTGCGTCGTCCGCGGCAAACGCGGATGCGGGTACGACAAGGGCGGCGGCAACGGCCGCCGACAGGATATTCTTCCTGAACATGAATGTTTCTCCTCATTGCAAACCAATACGGCGCGACGCGATTTGGTCGCGGGCGGGATTCGACTTGCGTTGCTAGAGGAGAACGGGAGGGGCGCGGCTGTGGAACGCGGCCACCTGGCGCGGCCGGAAAAAGTACCAGACTCCGACAGGTTGCTGGAAAATCAGATCGAACGGAAGGACCGCTACGGCGCCGCCGGGCACCGCGTGAGCCAGTTTCTCGAAATTGACGCACTTGGCGCACAGATTGGAGTGGGCGAGCTGTTCCTTCGGGGGCGGCGGCTTGCCCCTGTGGGTGATGCCGTGCGCGAACACGGCCTGCTGCGCCGCGAGCAGCAGCAGCGAAAGCAGGACGACCAGGGCGCGGCGCAATTTCATGATTTCAATTTGCGGTGGAGCCGCGAGTTTAGCGCGTTGGCCGGAAAATGTCAGGACTCAGGTTGTGCGCCGGCGATAACAAGCCGACCAACGCAATCGGACCCCGGAGGGGTACGTCTAAAAACTGAGTGTGTAACGCACAAAGATATCTTCATCCCGGCGTGCATGCGCCGCGCCCACGAGCATGTCCAGCTCATCGCGCCGACGCAAGCGCGTGGTCAGCGTGTGGTTCTCTACGATCTTCCACTCGTGGCGCAATTCGTAGAGGATCTCGTTGTTGCGGAAATCAGGCGAGATCAGCCATCCGCCCTGCGCGCGTCCGTGCTGGAGAGCGAAGCTGTGCCCGGGGAAGACGTCGAGAAAGCTCAATTGGACTTGCCAGGCGACACCCCCGGCGTCTCCGGCATTACCCGTACCAACGGCTGCTTTCGTCGGCGTGTTCGGTGCGTAACCCAGCTCCGCACCTGCCAGCAGTCGTGTTCCGGTCCTGCCGAGCGGCCATTGAGCACCCAGACGCCCGACGAAAGCGATGTAATCCTCCATAGGTCCGCTCACGGATCCCTCCGTTGTGAGCGATCTCGGCAGGTAACTGACGTCGAATGCCCGTTGCACAATCGGACCGTATGCCTTGTTGCTCTCCACGGCCGCGAAGTAGCTCATGCGGCTTTTGTCGTCGGTAAATGCCAGCGGCGGCAGCCGAACATTAGTCGCACCGGCTTCAAGATTGCGCTGCAAAATCAGATGCCAGTTCCAGCCGCCGGTACTGCGATACTCAGCGTGCGCACCATCGGTCCAGGTTATGTCGGTGTTGGGACTGTCGCAGCGATCCAGCGATCCTCCGGAAACGCCCGCGAGTTCAAAACAAGTCTGTAAACGGCCAATCGCGATTTCCGATCGAGGGCCTGGCCTCAGCGAAACGA
>DASYUW010000008.1:0-2240 GCA_036000845.1 Burkholderiales bacterium | reverse complement strand
GTGGGCTACAACCAGGCCACTATCGCCTACATGACGCACGCGATCAAGGGAATTTCAGAGAATGACTTTATCTGCGCCGCCAAAATAGATTTGCTTCTCAACCTTTGAGTATCGCGGCACAATGGAATCGTTTCAGTGCAGCGCTCTTCCGCGCTGATTGGTAATGAGGAAAACAATAACCGCAAGGGACGCCAAGGACGCCAAGGACGCCAGGGAAGGGCAAGACACGATGCACGACAATGTGGAAGTTTTTCGGTGGTCATGCCGTTGCGGTGTTCTCCCTTGAGTCCTTTTCGCACAAGATTTTCCGCAACTGCTTTTCCTTGGCGTCCCTGGCGGTTAGAGGTTCTTGGGTCGATCTCGTCTTCCGCGGTTGGCGTTGTTCTTGAATAGAAGTTGAACAAGAGCCAGCCACTCCTGTACGGCTTGGTGGTCGGCACCTACGGCCGGCAGTATCTGGTCGAACTCACCGGCAATGAAATCCTCACCTGTTTTCCGCGCGGCAAGCGCAGCACGCTGGCCTGCGGCGACCATGTGGAGATCGTGCGCACCGCGCCCGGCCAGGGCGTGGTGGAGGCAGTGGACCCGCGCTCCACATTGCTGTACCGCTCCGACCAGTTCCGCCAGAAACTGGTCGCCGCGAACGTCACCCAGATCGTCATCGTCCTGGCGGTTGTCCCGAGCTTCTACGAGGAGCTGCTGAGTCGCTGCCTGGTGGCGGCTGAGCACCAGCGGCTCTCCTGCCTGGTCGTCCTGAACAAATTCGACCTGGCGAATGAGGACTCCACCGCATTCGACCGGCTCAGGCTCTACACCGATCTCGGTTATCGCGTGACACCGCTGTCGGCCAAACGCGATGTGTCGCCGCTGCGCCCCGCGCTCGAGGGGCACACCAGCGTGCTGGTGGGGCAGTCCGGGATGGGTAAGTCCACGATCATCAACGCGCTGATCCCCGGAACCGGCGCGGCGACCTCGGACGTATCCGCCGCACTGGACTCCGGACGGCATACCACGACGCACGCGCGCCTGTATCACCTCGACGCGAAGTCGCACCTGATCGATTCTCCGGGCATGCAGGAGTTCGGGCTTCACCACCTGACCGAGCAGGACGTCGCCTGGGCGTTCCGCGAATTCCGGCCGCTGAACGGCCGCTGCCGCTTCCACAACTGCCGCCATCTGGTGGAGCCGGGCTGTGTCATTGCTCAAGCGGTGGAGGACGGAAACATCGACATGCGGCGGCTGGACGCGTACCGCAAGCTGGTGAAAGAGAACGAGTCGGGCAGGAAATTCTGAGACGGCGATCCGGCCGCGGAAGCCACCCATCGGCACTATCTTGGCGCGGCAGCAGTAAGGAGCGGCGCCATTTCTGTGCAGGGAATGATCCTCGCCCGCATCGGTAAACCGGATGCAAGTCCATCAGTGGCAATCGTTTTTCGGTTTGCACCCGGATTGGCATCGCAATTGCTATTACCGCAGTCAGTCGGCGAGTGGTCCTGCTGTCGCGCGGCAGGATCGGTAGGGACACTAGGGTTCCGGCCCGCGAGGGCGACTGGTCCGAGAGTGGCCCGGCCTCATGAGAGGCTCCACGGAGGGATAAAAGCCCGGGAGAGCAGGACTGCTCCCCATTGCTTTTCCTACCCGAAGAGGAGTTCGACATGCACGGTTTTTTCGATATTTTTCTGCGTCGTTTCACGCAAACCCTTCTTGCCGTCCTGCTGCTAGCCGGCGGCGGTGCCTTCGCCGCCGGCACGGCGAAAATCGCAACGGTGATCTGGATCGGCTACGGCCCCTATTACGTCGCCGACGCGCTCGATCTGTACAAGAAGTCAGGCCTCAAAGTCACGCTGCAGGTGTTCAGCGATCCGGCGCTGATTCCGCCGGCGATCGAAGGTGGCTCGGTGGACGGTGGCATGTTGACCTACGACCAGGTCATCGGCCAGGTCGCCAAAGGCAGCACGCAGCGGGTGGTGATGCCGATCGACTACTCCGCCGGCGGCGATGCGATCGTCAGCAGCGCCGACATCAAGAAGGTCTCCGACTTCAAGGGCAAGAAAGTCGGCTTCAATCCGCTGTCGCCTTCCGATTTCCTGTTGTCGTACGCGCTCAAGGTCAACAAGCTCGGCGAGAAAGACATCTCGCCCGTGAACATGACGCCGGAAGCGATTCCCGCAGCCATGGCCTCCGGTTCGATGCCCATCGGCGTGACCTATGAACCGAACGTCTCGCAGATCACGGCGCTC
>DASYUW010000007.1:0-7071 GCA_036000845.1 Burkholderiales bacterium | reverse complement strand
AGCTCGCGCCGGGATTGAGCGCGAGATAGGGAATGTCGAGCGCGCGCAGCATCGCGGCGATCGCGTCGCTGCCCCAGACGTTCTCCGGTTGCGGGGAAGCTACCGGCACATCGCGCATCAGTTCGCTCGCCACGTCATTCTCCTTTGATTCCTGCTTCGCGCATTACCTTGCCCCAGCGCGCGTAGTCGTCGCGGACCAGCTGGCCCAGTTCCTCCGGCGAGCCGGTCGCGATGTCCATACCCTGCGGCACCAGCCGCGCCTTCACTTCCGGCGAATTGACGACGCGCGCGACTTCCGCATTGATCTTCGCGATGATCTCGGGCGGCGTCTTCCCCGGCACGAACAGGCCGAGCCACGGATAGAGCGCGTATCCGGCGAGGCCGGCCTCTTCGACGGTCGGTGTGTCGCCGATCACCGCGAAGCGCTGCGCGGCCGCGGTCGCGAGCACCCGAAGCTTGCCTTCCCGGATGTGCGGTAGCAGCGAATTCGCGGCGCCGATCCACACCTGGATGCGGCCCGGCAGCAGGTCGGCGACTGCCGGCGCCGCGCCCTTGTAGGGCACGTGGTTCATCTTCGTGCCGGAGAGCTGCTGCAGCAACGTGCCACCCAGAAATTGCGGGCTTCCGGTACCCGACGAGCCGAAGTTGAGCTCGCCCGGACGCGCCTTGGCGTAGGCGATCAGCTCCTGGACCGACGCCGCGGGTACCGACGGATGCACCACCAGGAGGAACTGGATGCGCGCGAGCAGCGTCACCGGCGCAAGATCGGCGAGAGGGTCGAAGGGCTGCTTGGCGATGTGCGGATTGACCGCGAACACATTGTCCGGCGCGAGCAGCCAGGTGTGGCCGTCGGGCGCGCTCTTGGCGACGGCGTCGGAGCCGATGTTCTGGCTGCCGCCGGTGCGGTTCTCGACCACGACCGGCTGCGGCCAGACGCCCTGCAGACCGTGCGAAATGGTGCGCGCGATGGTGTCCGGAGAGCCGCCCGGAGGCAGCGGAACGATGATTCGGACCGCACGCTCGGGAAACCCCTGGGCGAGCGCCAGGGACGAAAGCAGCGAAAGCAGCCCCGCTAATAGAAGCCTCATCCGTCCTCCTTGGATTGCAGTGCGAGTTTACCTATTCGGAACCTCGGCATAGGATGAAAGCCTCGCTCATTTCACGGAAGAGGAGCCGCCTGTGAGCAACCATCGATTCCGCTTGACTCTGATTGCATCCGCACTTTTGTCATCCGCTGTCTCCGCCGCGTGGGGACAAGCTCCGGCTCACGAGGGCAAGGCCCTGGTCGACGCTCAATGCAACAGCTGCCATGCCTTGGGCGCCCGCGTGGGTTCCGGATACACCGAGGAAGGCTGGAAAACGGTCATGCGCATGATGACCAATCATGGCGTGCCGACCACGGCCGAGCAGCTGCCGGCGATGATCGATTATCTGGCGAAGACGTATCCGGTCAAAGGCAGGCCCGAGGCCGTCCTGGCGCCGGGGTCCGTCAAGGTTTCGATGAAGGCGTGGCAGGCTCCGACGCCGGGATCGCGTCCTCACGACCCGCTCGCCGCAAGGGACGGCTCGCTCTGGTACACCGGCCAGATGACGAACACGCTGGGCAGGGTCGACCCGAAGACCGGCGCGGTGAAAGAGTATCCGCTCAAGACCGCGCATTCGGGGCCGCATGGCCTGGTCGAGGATAAGGGTGGAAACATCTGGTACACGGGGAACACCGGCGCGCTGGTCGGCAAGCTGAGCCCGAAGACCGGCGAAGTCACCGAATACAAGATGCCGGATCCGGGAGCCAAGGATCCGCACACCCTGATCTTCGACAAGAGCGGAATCCTCTGGTTTACGTTACAGAACTCGAATCAGATCGGACGGCTCGATCCCAAAACGGGCGAAATCAAGCTGCTCACGCCGCCGACGCCGAAATCCCGGCCCTACGGCATGGCGCTGGACTCGAAGGGCAACCTGTTCGTAGTGCAGTTCGGCACCAACCGGGTGGCCAGAGTCGATCCGAAGACGCTGGAAATCAAGGAGTACACACTGCCCGACTCCGCATCTCGCCCGCGGCGCCTCGCCATTACGAGCGACGACATGGTCTGGTATTCGGATTACTCGCGCGGCTACCTCGGCAGGCTCGATCCCAAGACCGGCCAGGTGAAGGAATGGCAGTCGCCCAGCGGACCGAAATCGGCGCCGTATGGAATCTCGGTGATCAAGAACGTCATCTGGTACAGCGAATCGGAGGCCTCGCCGAATACCGTCGTGCGCTTCGATCCCAAGACCGAGAAATTCCAGAGCTGGGCCATCCCCGGCGGCGGCAACATCGTGCGCAATACGGACGTCACCAGGGACGGCAACTTCGTGCTCGCCAATAGCCTGACCAACGAGGTGACGCTAGTCAGAATCGGAAAGTAGGCCTACCGCAACTCCAGGAACCAGGGCGCTCGCGCGGCGCCCTGGTTCTTTCGTTTATTGCGTATCCGTACAACAATCAGGCGTCCGTCGCGGTCGATACCGGGTTCCAGATTCAGATCGACGACGCCTCATCGCGGCGAAGCTTGCGCTAGCGTGTGCGGGCCGGTTGAAACAGTTCGACAAGGTTGCCGGATGGGTCTTCGAGCAGGATCTGCGATCCACCGGGTCCAGTGACGATGTCGTTGCGCAATTTGACTCCGGCGGCGCGCAATTTCCCGACCTCTGCCGCCAAGTCGTCCACCACGATCTGAATGCGGTTCCAGCCGCCCGGAACGGGCTGATGGCCATCGGGCATGGCTCGACCCGCCGAACTCGCTTTTCCGCTCAGCAGTAGCCTCAGCGGTCCGCGAGTAACGTCGGCGAACGCCGGGGCGGCGTTGGAAAGAGGCTCAAAACCAAGGTGCGCCGTGTACCAGGTCACTGCCGCCTGCACGTCGTTCACCATGTACCGGACGTTCACTATCGATGCTGCCATATCTGACTCCGTGAAAGGTTTAGACCATTGCCGCAACAAGCGCAGCTGCCACGCACCAGAGCACTACGATAAGCGGCGATGCCCGCCAGGCTACCAGCAGCGTAAAGCCGACTACGGCAATGGCCACGTCAAGCGTGCCGCGCACCGCGCTGGTCCACACCGGGTCGTAGAGCGCCGCACCGAGAAGCCCGACCACTGCGGCATTTACGCCGGCAACGGCACGAACCGCGACTGGCCGGCCTGCGACCGAACGCCAGAGCGGCAAAAACCCCGCCACCAGCAGAAACCCGGGGAGGAATATTGCAATGAGGGCGATTGACGCGCCCACCAGTCCACCCTCGTTTCCGGGTAGCCGCGCACCGAGATAGGCAGCGAGGCTGAACATCGGACCGGGAACCGCCTGCGCTGCGCCATAGCCGGCGAGAAAGTCGTCGGCGGAAATCCAGCCTGGCGCGACGACCGTTTCGCGCAACAGCGGCAGCACAACGTGCCCTCCGCCGAACACGAGCGCACCCGCTCGGTAAAACGCTTCGGCGACGGAAACCAGACCATCGCGACCATGGGCAGCGAGCGGCAGCCCGAGTAAAAGCACGGTGAACAGCCCGATCAGCGTCCAGCCGAGCGCAATTCCATAAGGCGGTTGCAGTGCCGCGCCGGGAACGGGCTGCACGTTGCGGCAAAACGCAAGGCCGCCGGCCGTGCCGAGCGCGACGACGAGGACCTGCACCCAGGCGTGCCCGGACGCCAGGACCAACGCCGCGGAAAGCCCGGCAATACTCGCGCGCGCAGGATCGGGACAGAGTTGGCGCGCCATGCCCAGCACGCCCTGCGCCACGACCGCGACCGCAACGAGCTTCAGGCCGTGAATAGCGCCTGCCCCGGCGCCGCCGGAGAGATACGGAAGAAGCGCGGCGAAGGCAAAGAGCAACGCAGCGGATGGAAGGGTGAAAGCGAGAAAGGCCGCCACTGCGCCGCCCCACCCCGCGCGCAGCAGCCCCAGGCTGAATCCGAGCTGACTACTTGCAGGTCCCGGAAGAAACTGGCAGAGCGCGAGAAGCTGGGCGTACTGGTTATCGTCCACCCATTGTCGTTTCTCCACGAGTTCGCGCCTGAAATACCCGAGGTGCGCGATTGGACCTCCGAACGAAGTCAGGCCGAGCTTCAGAAATGCCGCAAGGACTTCGGCAACGTTGCCGGGCGCGCGATTCATGATCGAAATTGCGATAAGGGACCCGATAGTGAATAGGCACGGTCAACACGTCAAGGCACCGATTAGCCGGCGGCACGCCGCTTGCCCGGTCCGTGTTTTCGACTTGAAGACACACGATGGCTTGGTGCTGATGTACGAGCATCACGCCGCCATCGAGGACACGCTCGTCTTCCCCGCGTGGAAACAGGCGGTATCGGCAAAGGAATACCACGAGCTCTCGGAGCGCTTCGAGGAGCTCGAGTGCAAGATGTTCGGAAAAGACGGGTTCGAGCGTTTCACGGCCTCGAGCCGCCCAAACCCGTGTCCCAATCATCGCCCTCGAAGATCTCGCCGAACAACTCGCGCAACCTTGCGGCTTGCTTTCAAAGCTGAAGCCGCCGCCGTTCGAGTCTGCGTGCTCCACGATATTGAAAACCGATATCATCGCTGGCCTTCACCTCGAAATCTTCACCCGTGAAAACCAGCTGGTCCGTCTTTTTCGTTGTCGCAGCGGCGTTCATTGCAATAGCAAGCGCATCGGGGCAGGCTGCGGCACAGCCTGCCATGCCCAACTTATTGCCGACTTTGGTGCCATGTATCGTGGCGGTTCGGCCCAGCACGACCTGGGTCAGAATCGGAAAGTAAGTCTGCCGCAACCCCAAGAACCAGGGCGCTCGCGCGCAGCGCCTTGGTTCTTGCGTTTATCTGGAAGTCCGCTAATCAAGCCCTTGCTCTTCGAGCGGTGGACAACGGGCGCAAGATGTAGCTGATCCGAGTATTTACAGCAGCGAAACGCCGGGACCAAGATAGCGCTCATCAAGCGGAGGTCACGTATGCCAAGCCCGCGCTTTCCTGAGACCAGCAGCTTTTCCAAGGACGTCATTGGCCGATACGTTTGCAACGGCCTGGACGAGGCGATCCTCAGCGGCGATCCGAACCCGAGGCCTGATCTCGGGCGCACATTCCCGCGTTCCGATGCGCGCCCCTTCGATGTGATCATCCTCGGTGGCGGAACCTTCGGTTCCGCTCTGGCGCAGCACTTGTTCTCGAACGATGTCGCCGGCAGCCATCGGATTCTCGTACTGGAGGCCGGGCCGTTCGTATTGCCCGAGCACACGCAGAACCTTCCAATGATCGGGCTCGGCACCGCCGATCCGACCAGCCTCGCAGAGCTGCGCAACCTGCAGCCCGACAAACGCAAAGAATGGGAAAAGGAAGTCTGGGGACTTGCCTGGCATTCGAATCAGAAGTTTCCGGGCCTGGCCTATTGCATCGGCGGCCGCTCCTTGTACTGGGGCGGCTGGTCACCGATGTTTCTCGATTCGGAAGTACCGACGACCGGACCCACGCCGTGGCCGCCGACACTGGTCAATGATCTGAAGACGCGCTACTTCAAGGAGGCCTCGGACCAGATCGGCGTCTCGGAAACCAACGACTTCATTTACGGCCCGCTGCATAGCGCGTTGCGCCAGCGCCTGTTCGAAGGATTACGCGCGCCCGGCAGCGTGCCGAATGTGCCGGCGCTAGGCGCTCTGCCGGACCATCCCGCAGTTCTTTTCAATGACGTAGCGCCCTCCGATGCGGAGCTCGTCAGCTGGCTGGGACTGCCGGCGGGAACGGCTCTGCCGCGCGCCGACCTGCTCAACATGCTCAAGCTCGAAGCGCCGTTGGCCGTCCAGAGCCAGACCGCGCCGGGACAATTCCCGAACAACAAATTCAGTGCGGTACCGCTGTTGATCAAAGCGGCCCGGGCTGCACAAGCCGAATCGCAGGTCGACGATGTGCGCAAGCGGCTGATGATCGTTCCGAATTGTCATGTGATCCGGCTCGGCGTTTCCGGGGCTCGCGCCTCGCGGATCGAGACCAGTCGTGGAAACATCGATGTGGCGCCGGACGCCGCCGTCGTCATCGCGCTTGCCACGATCGAGAGCACGCGGCTCGCCCTGGAGTCGTTTCGCGGCATCGCGAACTACAACCTCGTCGGCCGCAACCTGATGGCGCATCTGCGCTCCAATCTCACGATCCGCATTGCGCGCGCATCGCTGCCCGCAGGCTTGCCGGCAGCGCTTTCCACCTCCGCATTGTTCGTCAAGGGACGAGCGGGCGGGCGCAGCTTCCATCTGCAGATCTCCGCGTCGGGCGTGGATCCGAAATCGGGCAACGCCGAGGCCGAGCTGTGGCAGAAAATCCCGGACATCGACACGATCGGCGCCCTGCGCGCTGCGGATGATCAGACCGTCGTGATCACGATCCGCGCCATCGGGGAGATGGAGCCGCAGAACACGGGCTCGTTCGTGCGGCTCGATTCCGATCCGGATCTCGATTTCGGCGCTCAGCGGGCTTTCGTGGAGCTGCAGCCCTCGCAGGCGGACAAGGACCTCTGGAACAGCATGGACCAGACTTCCGACGCCGTCGCCGCCATCTTCGCCAACGGGCGCGACTTCGAGGTGCTCACGGAAACCTCGGGATTCGTGAAGCTCAAGCCGGGCGACGATCTGAGCGCGGTTCATCCCTATCGCCCCAAGGCGCAGGGCGGAAGGCGCGACGGACTCGGAACCACGCACCATGAAGCGGGCACGCTATGGATGGGAGAGGACCCGGCCAGCTCGGTGACCAATAGCGAAGGCCGCTTTCATCACATCGAAAACGCCTATGTCGCAGGCCCGGCGCTTTTGCCGTCGATCGGCTCGCCCAATCCCATGCTCAGCGGCGTCGCGATGGTCCGCCGGCTGGCCGACACGTTGATTCCTCCGCCTCCCCGTCTGCCGAAGGATGGTTCCACAGCGTTGTTCGACGGTACGGAGCAAAGCTTCCAGCGATGGAAATTCGTCGGCGGGGGGCGCATTGTGCGCAGCGGCCGCGCCCTGGTTGCTCAGCCCGGCAACGAGATCGGGCTGCTCTACTATCCACAGCCGTTCGGCGATTTCACGCTGCTGCT
>DASYUW010000006.1:0-19490 GCA_036000845.1 Burkholderiales bacterium | reverse complement strand
AATTCTCGAATCCCGAGGCATCAAGCTCACCCTCCTCAAGCTCGACCCCTACATCAACGTTGATCCCGGCACCATGAGCCCCTTCCAGCACGGGGAGGTGTTCGTGACCGAGGACGGCGCCGAGACCGACCTTGACCTCGGACATTACGAGCGCTTCGTCAACGCCAAGATGACCCGGCGCAACAACTTCACCACGGGGCAGATCTACGAGAGCGTCATCAAGAAGGAGCGCCGTGGCGACTACCTCGGCGGCACGGTGCAGGTGATACCGCACATCACCGACGAGATCAAGCACTTCATCCGCATGGGGGCCGGGGACGCCGACGTCGCGATCTGCGAGATCGGCGGCACGGTGGGCGACATCGAATCCCTGCCGTTCCTGGAGGCGGTGCGGCAAATGAGCATCCAGCTCGGCCGCGGCAACACCTGCTTCATCCACCTGACACTGGTTCCGTATATCCCGTCGGCAGGCGAGATCAAGACCAAGCCCACGCAGCACTCGGTGAAGGAGCTGCGCGAAATCGGCATCCAGCCGGACATCCTGCTGTGCCGCGCCGACCGCGTGGTGCCGGACAACGAGCGCCGCAAGATCGCGCTGTTCACCAACGTCGAGGAGGAAGCGGTGATCTCGGCGGTGGACGTGGACTCGATCTACAAGATTCCGGGGCTGTTGCACCTGCAGAAGCTCGACGAGATCGTCTGCCGCAAGCTCGACATCAAGGCGCCGCCGGCAGACCTGTCGCAATGGGAAAAGCTGGTGCAGGCTCGCGAGCGCCCGGCGCACGAGGTCGATATTGCGCTGGTCGGCAAGTACGTAGACCTGACCGAATCCTACAAGTCCCTCTCCGAGGCGCTTGCCCACGCCGGCATGCACAACGGCACCAAAATCAACATCCACTACATCGACTCGGAAAGCATCGAGACGGACGGCGTCAGCGGCCTGGCAAGCATGGACGCGGTCCTGGTCCCGGGCGGTTTCGGCAAGCGCGGCGTCGAGGGCAAGATCAAGGCGATCCGCTTCGCCCGCGAGAACCGCGTGCCTTATCTGGGCATCTGCCTGGGAATGCAACTCGCGGTCATCGAGTACGCGCGCCACGTGGGCGGGATGGACGGCGCGCACAGCACCGAGTTCGAGCCCGACACGAAGTATCCGGTGATCGCGCTGATTTCCGAGTGGCAGGACCGCAGCGGAAAACTGGAGCAGCGCAGCGAGACTTCGGATCTCGGCGGCACCATGCGGCTGGGCGGCCAGGAATGTCGGCTGATGCCCGGTTCGCTGGTGCATGGCATCTACGGTACCGACAGGATCGTGGAGCGCCATCGCCACCGTTACGAAGTCAACAACGGCTACGTACCGCGGCTCAGGGAGGCGGGAATGCGCATGAGCGGCATCTCGCCCAGCCACGAACTCACCGAGATGATCGAACTTCCCGGTCATCCCTGGTTCGTCGGCTGCCAGTTTCATCCCGAATTCACCTCCACGCCGCGCGCGGGCCATCCGCTGTTCTCTGCGTTCATCCGGGCGGCGGTGCGCAACGCCGAAGGCGATGCCGCAGCGCCGGAACGCGAAGTGGCGAAGCTCAAGAGCATCGCCTGATGCACACCCCATGAAACTCTGCGGCTTCGAGGTAGGGCTCGATAAACCATTGTTCTTGATCGCAGGGCCGTGCGTAGTCGAATCCAGGGAAATGGCGCTGGATACGGCGGGCAAGCTCAGGGAAATCGCCGCGGCGGTCGGCGTGCCCTTCCTCTACAAGTCCTCGTACGACAAGGCCAACCGCAGTTCCAGCAAGTCGTTCCGCGGCCTGGGCATGGATACCGGGCTGCAGATACTCGCCGAGGTGCGCAAGCAAATTGGCGTGCCGGTGTTGACCGATGTGCATGCCGAGGACGAGATCGCCGCTGTCGCATCGGTGGTCGATGTGCTGCAAACCCCGGCCTTCCTGTGCAGGCAGACCGATTTCATCCGCGCGGCGGCGACGAGCGGAAAGCCGGTCAACATCAAGAAGGGGCAGTTTCTCGCCCCCGGTGAAATGAAGAACGTGGTGGACAAGGCGCGCGAGGCGAGCGGCAAGGACAACATCATGGTGTGCGAGCGCGGCGCCTCGTTCGGCTATAACAACCTGGTTTCAGACATGCGATCGCTGGCGATCATGCGTGAAACCAACTGTCCGGTGGTGTTCGATGCGACCCATTCGGTGCAGTTGCCGGGCGGGCAGGGCACTTCCAGCGGCGGCCAGCGCGAGTTCGTGCCGGTGCTGGCGCGGGCGGCGGTGGCGACCGGCGTGGCCGGGGTGTTCATGGAAACGCACCCGAACCCGGACAAGGCACTCTCGGACGGACCCAACGCCTGGCCACTGCATCTGATGAAACCGCTGCTGGAAACGCTCAAGGCGCTGGACGAACTGGTCAAGAAGCGCGGCTTTGCCGAGAACGAGCTGATCGCGAAACCGGCCCGGTAAGCAACAACAGAACATCAAAAGGGAAGAAGAATGAGTTCGATCGTCGATATCGTGGCCCGCGAGATTCTGGATTCGCGGGGCAATCCGACCGTGGAAGCCGACGTGCTGCTCGAGTCGGGCGTGAGCGGCCGGGCGGCGGTGCCATCGGGCGCATCCACCGGCACGCGCGAAGCCATAGAGCTGCGCGATGGCGACAAGGGCCGCTATGGCGGCAAAGGCGTGCTCAAGGCGGTGGAGAACGTCAATACCGAGATCTGCGAAGCTATCGTGGGCTTGGACGCGGTAGAGCAGAGCTTCATCGACCAGACGCTTATTGACCTCGACGGCACCGAGAACAAGTCGCGGCTCGGCGCCAACGCCCTTCTGGCAGTCTCGCTGGCGCTGGCCAAGTCCGCTGCCGAAGAATCCGGACTGCCGCTGTACCGCTACCTAGGCGGCGCCGGCAGGATGCAGCTGCCGGTGCCGATGATGAACGTAATTAACGGCGGGGCGCATGCCAACAACAGCCTCGACCTGCAGGAGTTCATGATCATCCCGGTGGGCGCGGAAAGCTTCCGCGAGGCGATGCGCTGCGGTGCGGAGATCTTCCAGGCATTGAAAAAGCTGCTCGATAAGAAAGGCATGTCCACCACGGTGGGCGACGAAGGCGGCTTTGCGCCCAACCTGCCGAGCAACGAGGCGGCGCTCAAGCTCATCATCGAGGCAATCGAGGCGTCCGGATACACGCCCGGCTCTCAGGTTGCGATCGGACTTGATTGCGCGAGTTCGGAATTCTTCACGGACGGCAAATACGACCTCGCTTCGGAGAAGCTGAAATTGAGCGCCAAGGAGTTCACCGACTATCTGGCGGCATGGGTGGACAAGTACCCGATCGTGAGCATCGAGGACGGCATGGCCGAAGGCGACTGGGAGGGCTGGAAGGTCCTCACCAACAAGCTCGGCAAAAAAGTCCAGATCGTCGGCGACGACCTGTTCGTCACCAACACCAAGATCCTTTCCGAAGGCATACGCCAGGGCGTTGCCAATTCGATCCTCATCAAGATCAACCAGATCGGCACGCTTACCGAGACCCTTGCCGCGATCGAGATGGCCAAGCGCGCAGGCTACACCGCGGTGGTGTCGCATCGTTCCGGCGAAACCGAAGACACTTTCATCGCCGACCTCGTCGTGGGCGCCAACGCGCTGCAGATCAAGACCGGCTCTCTGTCGCGTTCCGACCGCCTGGCGAAGTACAACCAGTTGCTGCGCATCGAGGAAGACCTCGGTGACTCGGCGAGCTACGCCGGCCGCGATGCCTTTTATCAGATCAATTAGCCGATGCGCTTCCTCGCGCTTGCCCTGGTCCTGCTGATCGCGCTGATACAGAACCCGTTGTGGTTCGGCAAAGGCGGCTGGCTGCGTGTCTGGGAACTCGACCGCCAGGTGGACGCGCAGCGCGAAACAAACACGCAGCTTGCCGCGCGCAATGCCGCGCTCGATGCCGAGGTCCTTGATCTCAAGCAGGGCTACGACGCGATCGAGGAGCGCGCGCGGTCCGATCTCGGCATGGTCAAGCACGACGAGGTGTTCTTCCAGATCCTCCAGCCGGCTCCGTTCTCCGCCACACTCCCCCCCGGGCGCTGAGTTTCGCGCTTTCTGTATTTCCCTACGAACCGTAATGCCTCCCCGGTATGTCGTGGCTGTTAACATGGCAAATTCATACTTCCAGGCAGGGGAGCCGCGATGAAAGCGCTGCTACGCGCCGTTCTAGCCGTTGTCGCAGTGCTGGCCGTGGTGCTCGCGGTCAACGCGGTACGCTTCGGCGGCCGCCAGATTGAGGTTGCGCGAGCGGACGAGCGCGGGCCCGACCCAATCGAGGCGGCGCAGCGCCTGGCGCAGGCGATTCGCTTCCAGACCGTCTCCAATCAGGATCCCGCAAAGTTTCCGGCTGCCGAATTCGGCGGTCTGCAGAGGTTTCTCGCCCGCAGCTTTCCGCGGGTGCAGGCCGCAATCGGGAAGGAGCGCACCGGCGACTTCAGCCTGCTCTACGAGTGGCGCGGAACCGATCCCGCGCTGAATCCGATTCTGCTGATGGCGCACCAGGACGTAGTGCCCGCGGACCCGGCCACCACCAAGGATTGGACCCATCCACCTTTTGCGGGCGATATTGCGGAGGGTTTCGTCTGGGGCCGGGGCGCGCTCGACGACAAGGGCAGCGTCATGGCCCTGCACGAGGCATGCGAGACGCTGCTGGCCCAGGGATTTCAGCCGCAGCGCACGGTGTATTTCGTTTTCGGCCACGACGAAGAAGTCGGAGGCAGAAAGGGCAGCGCGCAAATCGCGGACAAGCTCGCCTCGCGCAATGTGAAGCTGGAATCTGTGCTCGACGAGGGTCAGGCGGTCACAATGGGCATCGTGCCCGGTTTCGACCAACCGGTCGCGCTTATCGGCATCGCCGAGAAAGGCTACTTGAGCCTCGAATTCGTGGTGGAGGCCGAAGGCGGCCACTCGTCCATGCCGCCGCCGCAGACTGCCGTGGGGATTCTCAGCGCGGCAATTACCAGGCTCGAAAGCAGCCCGTTTTCCACCACACTTACCGAGCCGGTGCGCCGGCAGTTTGCGTTTCTGGCGCCCGAGCAGGGGATCTGGCGCAGGGTGGTGTTTGCCAACCTGTGGCTGTTCGCCCCGCTGGTGGAGGCGCAATTGGAAAAAACACCCACTACCAACGCGCTCATCCGCAACACTATCGCACCTACGATGCTGGAAGGCAGCGTGAAAGAAAACGTGCTGCCTTCGCGGGCGCGCGCGGTGGTCAATTTCCGCCTGTTGCCGGGAACCGGCACCGAAGCGCTGATGAAGAAGGTGGAGACGATCGTCGCCGACCCGCGCGTCAAGATCGCGCCCACGGGAACCTCCGGCAGCGAGCCCTCGCCCGTATCGAACTCCGATTCGGAGGCGTTCAAGCGACTGCATCGTTCGGTGAAGGCGGTATTTCCGGAGGCCATCGTCGCGCCGTCGCTGGTTCTAGGTGCGACCGACTCGCGCCATTTCGTGCGCGTGTCCGAGAACGTGTTCCGCTTCAAGCCGGCGCGGTTGAAGAGCGAGGACCTGAAGCGCTACCACGGCGTCGACGAGCGCGTGTCGGTGGAGAATTACGGCGAGTTCGTGCGTTTTTACATGCGCTACATCCGGGAGGCAGCGGGTCAGCCTTGACCGGTTTCCGCGGAGCGCAGCTCTTCCGGAGTGTTGATATTGTTGAAGGCGTCGGCTTCGTCGTCGAATGCCACCTCCACTACGTTTAACGACGCATACCAGGCGTCGATCTTGCGCCCACCGCCTTGCAGAAACGCGGTGAGGTGTGGCAGCAGGCGGCGCCTGGCCAGGCAAAACACCGGGTGCGGCTGAGTTCCGGTCCTGGCCACGGCCAGGTCCGCACTCTCGTCCTGCAGCGGCGCCGCGAGCCGCGCGACCAGGTCTTCGGGCAGGAAGGGCGAATCGCAGGGGACGGTGACTACAAGTTCGTGGCGTGCCTCCGACAGCCCGCAATGCAGTCCGGCCAACGGCCCGGCATATCCGCCAAGCCGGTCCGGCACCACGCGGCAGCCGAGCAGCGCATAACGCTCCAGGTTCTGATTGGCGTTGATCAGGACTTCATCGACTTGCGGGGCGAACCGTGTCAGCACACGCGCTGCCATCGGCCGGCCATTCAGCAACTGCAGTCCCTTGTCGACGCCGCCCATGCGGCGACCAAGCCCCCCGGCCAGAATCACGCCCGTCACGGGCGTGAACTGGCCGGAGTGCTGAGTGCTGGGTGCTGAGTGCTGAGGGGAAGGCATGGAAGAGAGGGCCAAGGAACGAGGCGCCGGGATTTTGCTTTTCGCTCAGTCCTCAGTCCTGCTTCCGCAGGAAACGGTGTTCGCCGGTGAAAAGAAGGTAGTGTTTTCCCGTCGCCCGGCCGATCATCGTGAGGCCGACCTTCTGCGCGATTTCGTAGCCCATCTGCGTGAGTCCGGAGCGCGACACCAGAATCGGTATGCCCATCTGCGCGCACTTGATCACCATTTCTGAAGTGAGCCGCCCGGTGGTGTAGAACACCTTGTCGCCGCCGTCGATGCCGTCCAGCCACATCTGCCCGGCAATCGCATCCACCGCGTTGTGGCGACCGACGTCTTCGACGAACATCAGGATTTCCGCGCCTTTGCACAACGCGCAGCCGTGTACCGCGCCGGCTTGCTTGTAGATGGTTTCGCGCTTGCGCACGGCATCGAGCATTCCGAAGAAATCCGCTTCGCTGAGCGTCGCTTCCGCGGGCAGCACGACCTTGTCGATCTCTTCCATCAGTTCGCCGAATACCGTGCCCTGGCCGCAGCCGGTGGTCACCGTGCGCTTGCCCATCTTGCGTTCCGCATCTTTGAGACCGGTGCGGGTCACGACGGCGACTGCGTTGGCTTCCCAGTCCACCTGCACCGACCTGATGTCTTCGAGGCGATCGACCAGCCGCTGGTTGCGCAGATAGCCGATCGCCAGCGCTTCGGGCGCCCCGCCGAGCGTCATCAGGGTGACGATCTCGCGTTTGTCCGCGTAAAGCGTCAGGGGATGCTCGCCGGCGATCGACGTTGGTTCGGTTTCGCCGCGTTCGTTGCGCGCTTCCACCGTGAACGTGAGCGGGCGGCTTGCCGAAGTCAGGACAGGTCGGTGCATGCGGGAACGGGTGTTGATGACTGGACCACTGGTGCGATGCGGCATGGTCGATGGTAGAAATTATCGCAAATCCCTGCCTTTACCACGCCGGCCGACGATTATTTATTTCCATGATCCGGGTAGGGTGACGGCGGTAATCGGGGCCGGGAGTCGCCAAGAGCGGAAGTGCAACAGTCTTGTTGCCGGTTTTCTGCATGCAGTGCTCCGGGGTCTCTATAATTCGTCAAGGGAGCGGGAGAAACTATTTTTCCCTGCGTGGTCCTAACGGTAGAGAACATGAAACCCGAGCGTCTTGTCGTCGGCGTCGTCATGGCGCGCCAGCCATTGGCCAGCAAGTGGGCTTCCTTCAAGTGGGAAGCGCGTGGCGTGGTGGCCAGCGATGCGGCGGCGCCCGCGCAGCGGGTCCTGATCGAGGATGAGTCCGCGCGCCAGGTATTGTTCGACGGTTGCGCAATCGAACTGCATCGCGATGAGGCGGAAGGCTATTATCTCAACCTGAACGCGCCGCAGCCGAAAGTGTTCGTGATGTGGCGCATGCACGACGAAGAACCGCGGCCGCATTCGGTAACGGTAAGCTACCACGAAGCGGCGCGATTGCTGGATGCCGGCGAACAGGTGGACGCCGTGGCGATGCCGGCCGGGATGACGCATTGGGTGGCGGATTTCGTGGAGCAGCACTACCGTCCGGAGCCGAAGAAGGTGCGCAAGCGCGACCAGCTCCTGGGGTCGAAGCGGTGAGCAACGACGAATCTTTCCTGCGCCGCTGGTCGCGGCGCAAACGCGAATCCGCGCAGCCTGCCGCCGCCGAATCGGGGCCGGTCGAATCCGCCGTGCCGCCGCACCTGCCGCCTGTCGAAGACCTCAGTTTCGAATCTGACTTCAAGGATTTCATGCGTCCCGAAGTGGCACGCGAGACGCGCAGCGCGGCGCTGAAGAAGCTGTTCATGAGCCCGCACTACCGGGCCACCGACGGGCTGGACGTTTACGTCGGCGACTATTCATCCCCCGATCCGCTGCCTGCCGCGATGCTGGCCGGGCTCGTGCACGCCCGTGGGCTGTTCGCAGAGGCAAAACCCGACGCGCCGACGGAACCCGGAACACCCAATTCCATCGCTCCAGAGGTCAAAGCATCTCCGGCGCAGACAGCGGAAACCGCGTCCGGGGATCAGCAATCGAATCCGGCGGACGGGAACGCCGGACCTCCGGATCAGAATTGACATGCCTGCTGAATCGCAATATCTCCTGCTGCGCGAGCAGGCCGGATGGTCGGAAGAAGGCGCCGCGGCTGCGCCCAAGATTGCGGCGTTGCTGGCCGCGGCAGGACTGCCCGAAGCGGAGCCCGTTCCAAGCGTCTCGTATCACTCCGAGGGCAAACTTCTAATTGTTGGCGACGCCGGACCGGCGCTGGGCTGGGCAGGCGAACTGTCGGACACGCTCGATGTGTCGGTGCTGATGACTGGCGGCGGCAGCGCCGAATTGCCGGTGGACCGCCGCTTCGCGGTGATGTCGGGCAGAGTCACACGGGTCGAGGGCTATCTCGGCAACTTCAGGGTCGCCTGGGAACAGGCCAACCCGATCGATCTCGAAGTCTGTACCCGCTGCAATGCCTGCGTGCGCGCCTGTCCGGAACAGGCGATAGACTTTCTGTACCAGATCGATCTCGACAAGTGCAAGAGCCACCGGCAGTGCGTGACGGCGTGCGGCGATATCAGGGCAATCGATTTCGAGCGCAAGGACCGCACCCGTAGCGACCGGTTCGATCTGATCCTCAACCTTTCCGATCAGATGCTGTTCGCGATGCCGCAGCCGCCGCAGGGCTATTTCGCGCCCGGAGGCGATCCGGCGAAGCAGGCCAGGGCCATCAAGGAAGTCGTCACCGCGATCGGCGAGTTCGAGAAGCCGCGCTATTTCCAGTACGACGCGAAAATCTGCGCACACAGCCGCTCGAGACTCAAGGGCTGCAACCAGTGCATCGACGTGTGCTCGACGCAGGCGATTTCAGCCGATGGCGATCGCGTCAAGGTGGACCCGTATTTGTGCATGGGCTGCGGCGCCTGTGCGAGCGTCTGCCCATCCGGGGCGATGAGCTATGCTTACCCGAAAATGTCCTTCCAGGGCGAAAAGCTGCGGGTGATGCTCGGCGCCTATCGCGAGGCCGGCGGCAAGGATGCCTGCCTGCTGTTCCACAACGGCACGGACGGGCGCGAGTTGATTCTGAAGCTTGGCCGCCGTCGCGGCTTGCCTGCGCGGGTGATCCCGGTCGAAACCTTCCATGTTGCGTCGCTCGGACTCGATCTGCTGCTCGGTGCGGTTGCGCTCGGCGCCGGTCAAGTCATGGTGGTATCTGCGGGCAGCGAGGCGCCCGGCTACTTCGAGGCGCTGCGCCAGCAGATGGGCTTTGGCGAGGAGATTCTGCGGGCCTTCGGTTACCGTGGCAGTCATTTCGAGCTCATCGTGACCGCAGACCTGCGCGCGCTGGAGCGGCGCATCTGGAGTCTCGATGCGGCGCAAAGTCCGGCGCAGCCTGCCGAGTTCCGCTTGTTCGATGACAAGCGTACCTCGCTGGCATTCACCATTGAACATCTGGCGAACCACGCGCCCATGCCGCAGACGGTGATTCCGCTGTCGGCCGGTGCGCCGTTCGGCGAGATCGAGGTCGATCTCGATACCTGCACCATGTGCATGGCCTGCGTTGGGGCCTGTCCGGAGGCCGCGCTTGCCGACGGCCGCGACCGGCCGCAACTGCGCTTCATCGAGGCCAACTGCGTGCAGTGCGGCCTGTGCGAACAAGCCTGTCCGGAGGACGCCATTACCCTGGTGCCGCGATTGCTGGTCGGCAACGAGGCAAAGGCAGAGCGGGTACTGAACCAGGACCAGCCTTTTCACTGCATCCGCTGCGGCAAGGAATTCGGCACCCAGCGCATGCTGCAGAGCATGCTTGCGAAAATCGCCGGCCACTCGATGTTTTCCGCGCCCGGAGCGCTCGAACGCATGAAGATGTGCGGCGACTGCCGGGTGGTGGACATGATCGAGAAAGGCGGCGAGGTGAGCGTGTTCGATCTCAAACGATGAGTGCCGCCGCCGCACCGCGCGAGTTCGAGGAGCTGACCCCGGAGGACGCGGCCCGGGCGGACCTGTATGCGCTGCTGGCGCATCTTTTTCACGCCGCGGCGGATGAAGATCTGCTTGCGGTGCTGGCAAACGCGGACGAAGTATCAGCCGAAGCGCCGCACAGCCTCGTGGGCGAGTCCTGGCGCAAGCTGCAGTCGGCGGCTGCGGCCGCGGACCCGGAGGCTCTGGCGCAGGAGTTTCAGGACCTGTTCGTGGGTGTCGGCAGCGGCGAGGTGATGGCCTACGGCTCCTGGCACCTCACCGGCTTTCTGATGGAGGAGCCGCTCGCCAGACTGCGCGACGATCTCGCTCAACTTGGACTTTCTCGCTTACAATCTGCGGCAGAGCCGGAGGATCACATCGCCGCGCTTGCCGAAGTAATGCGGCTGCTGGTGCGGGGCGGCGACGGAATTCCGGCGGCCGCGTTCGAGGTGCAGAAAGCTTTTTTCACGCGCCACCTGCGGCCCTGGTATGCGCGCTTCGCCGAGCAACTGGCAAAGGCGCCGAGCGCCAACTTTTACCGCGCCGTCGGGGAGCTGACCAAGGCGTTTCTGGACACCGAGGCGGCATTGTTCGAGACTTACTAGAACCGAAAACTGAAGATAACGGGCACACGACGGAGGAGACCGATGAGCAAGCCAAAAGTCGATCGCAGGAACTTCCTTATCGCCTTGGGGCTGGGCGGCGCCGGCGCGGTGGCCGGTACGGTGGTGGGAGAACAGCCGCAACCCGCGCAGCCTGCCGCAAACACGGCACAGCCTGGGTCCAAGGCTTACCGCGTCTCCGCCCATATCCGCAAGTATTACCGGACCACCCGCGTTTAGACGCAGGAGGACTTATGCAACTCACCAGAAGATCACCCGCAGGCGCGGCGCAACCGTCGCGTCTTTCGCGGTTTGTCCAAGCGGTTCCGGCGAGCACCATGGACCGCCGCACGTTCCTCAAGCGGTCCGGGCTGACCGTCGGCTTGGGTGCTGCCGTCAGCCAGTTGCCGTTCAACATGATCGGCAGGGCGCAAGCTGAATCAGCGGCCGCCAAGGGCGGCGCAACCGAAGTGCATCGCACCGTCTGCACCCACTGCTCGGTTGGCTGCGCGGTCGATGCGGTGGTGAAAAACGGCGTCTGGATCCGCCAGGAGCCGGTTTTCGATTCCCCCATCAATCTGGGAGCGCACTGTGCCAAGGGCGCTGCGGTGCGCGAGCATGGCCATGGCGAGCGGCGCCTGAAATACCCGATGAAGCTGGTCGACGGCAAATATCAGCGCATTTCCTGGGAACAGGCCATCAATGAAGTCGGCGATAAGCTGCTGGAAATTCGCAGTGCCAGCGGCCCCGACGCGGTGTTTTGGGTGGGCTCCTCGAAGCACAGCAACGAGCAGGCCTACCTGTTGCGCAAGTTCGTCTCCTTCTGGGGCTCGAACAACTGCGATCACCAGGCGCGCATCTGCCACTCGACCACCGTGGCTGGAGTGGCGAATACCTGGGGTTACGGCGCGATGACCAACTCCTACAACGACATGCAGAACTCAAGGGCGATGTTGTTCATCGGCAGCAATGCCGCGGAAGCGCACCCGGTGGCGATGATGCATGTGCTGCATGCCAAGGAGAAGGGCTCGAAAATGATCGTGGTGGACCCACGCTTCACCCGCACCGCCGCGAAGGCCGATCATTTCGTGCGCATTCGCCCGGGTACCGACATTCCCTTCATCTGGGGCGTGCTCTATCACATCTTCAAGAACGGCTGGGAAGACAAGCAATTTATCCGCAACCGCGTCTACGGCATGGAAGACGTGCGCAAGGAAGTCATGCAGTGGATTCCCGAGCGCGTGAAGGATGTCACCGGGGTGGACGAGGCGGAGGTGTTCAACGTCGCGAAGATCATGCACGAGAACCGCCCGGGAACGGTGGTGTGGTGCATGGGCATCACCCAGCACACGGTGGGCAACGCCAACGTGCGCGCGCTGTGTATCCTGGAACTTGCGCTCGGCAACATCGGCATTTCCGGCGGCGGTGCCAACATCTTCCGCGGCCACGACAACGTCCAGGGCGCGACCGACGTGGGCCCGAACCCGGAATCGCTGCCAGGTTACTACGGCCTTGCCGAAGGCGCGTGGAAGCACTGGTGTGCGGTTTGGGGTGTGGATTACGAATGGGTGAAGAGTCGCTACGCTTCCCAGGCCATGATGGAAAAGTCCGGCATGACGGTTTCGCGCTGGATCGACGGCGTGCTGGAGGCCAACGAGCATATCGACCAGGAATCCAACCTGCGCGCGCTGATTTACTGGGGCCATGCCGCCAACAGCCAGACCCGCGGCACGGAAATGAAGCAGGCGATGGAAAAGCTCGACCTGATGGTGATCATCGATCCGTATCCAACCGCCGCGGCGGTGATGCCGGACCGCAAGGACGGCGTCTATTTGCTGCCTGCGGCGACGCAGTTCGAAACCTCCGGATCGTGCACGGCCTCGAACCGGTCGCTGCAATGGCGGGAGAAAGTGATCGACCCGCTGTTCGAGGCCAAGGCCGACCACGCGATCATGCATGCGTTCGCGAAAAAATTCGGCTTTGACAAGGAACTCACCAAAAACATCCAGCTCATCAAAGGCAGGGACGGCTGGGAAGAGCCTGTGACCGAGGACATCCTGCGAGAAATTAACCGCGGCACCTGGACCATCGGTTATAGCGGCCAGTCGCCGGAGCGGCTCAAGCTGCACATGAAGAACATGCACACCTTCGACGTGGTAACGCTGCGGGCGAAGGGCGGGCCCTGCGACGGCGATTTCTTCGGACTGCCATGGCCGTGCTGGGGCACGCCGGAGATGAAACACCCCGGCACCCACATTCTGTACGACACCTCCAAGGAGGTGAAGGACGGCGGACTTTGCTTCCGCGCCAATTTCGGCGTCGAGCGCAACGGCGTCAACCTGCTCGCCGGCGACGGCTCCCAACCGAAGAACTCCGACCTCGATGGCGGCTATCCGGAATTCGACCACGTGTTGCTGAAGAAACTGGGCTGGTGGGACGATCTAACTGCCGCGGAAAAGAAGGCCGCCGAAGGCAAGAACTGGAAGACCGATCTCTCCGGCGGAATCATCCGCGTGGCGATCAAGCATGGCTGCGCACCTTTCGGAAACGCCAGGGCGCGTGCGGTGGTGTGGAACTTCCCCGACCCGGTCCCGGTGCACCGCGAGCCGTTGTTCTCGCCGCGCAGCGATCTGGTCGAGAAATACCCGAGCCACAAAGACATGAAGACATTCTGGCGCCTGCCGACGCTGTTCCGGTCGGTGCAGGAGCAGAACAGGAATGTCGGCAAGGAGTATCCGATCATTCTCACCAGCGGCCGTCTGGTCGAATACGAAGGCGGCGGCGAGGAAACACGCTCCAATCCCTGGCTGGCAGAACTGCAGCAGGAGATGTTCGCGGAGATCAACCCGAAGGACGCCAACGACCAGGGCGTTCGAAACGACGAATACGTCTGGGTCGAAACGCCCAGCAAGGCGCGCATCAAGGTCAAGGCGCAGATCACCGAGCGGGTGGCGCCTGGCGTGATGTTCATGCCCTATCACTTCGGCGGCTGGTGGCAAGGCAAGGACCTTCTGGAAAAATATCCCCAGGGCGCGGCGCCTTTCGTACGCGGTGAAGCGGTGAATACCGCGACGACCTATGGCTACGACTCGGTCACCATGATGCAGGAAACCAAAGTGACCCTTTGCCGGTTCACTCGTGCCTAGTGCGGCGAGCGCGAGAAGGAGACATCAAATGGCCCGAATGAAATTCATCTGTGATGCGGAGCGCTGCATCGAGTGCAACGCCTGCGTCACCGCGTGCAAGAACGAGCACGAGGTGCCGTGGGGCGTGAACCGCCGGCGCGTGGTCACGGTCAACGACGGGCTGCCTGGCGAGAAGTCCATGTCGGTCGCCTGCATGCATTGCTCGGACGCACCGTGCATGGCGGTGTGCCCGGTGGATTGCTTCTACAAGACCGAGGACGGCGTGGTTCTGCACGACAAGGATCTGTGCATCGGTTGCGGCTACTGCTTCTACGCCTGTCCGTTCGGCGCGCCGCAGTTTCCGCAGACCGGCGCGTTCGGCATGCGCGGCAAGATGGACAAGTGCACGTTCTGCGCCGGCGGCCCGGAGGGAAACCACTCCGAAGCGGAGTTCGAGAAATACGGGCGCAACCGCCTGGCGGAAGGCAAGCTGCCTCTGTGCGCCGAAATGTGTTCGACCAAGGCGCTGCTGGGAGGCGACGGCGATGTGCTCGCGGACATCCTGCGCGAAAGAGTCGTCGTGCGCGGCAAGGGTGCCGAAGTGTGGGGCTGGGGTACCGCCTACGGCAAGCCGGAAAAGAAAGCCGAGGAGCCGAAGTCGTGATGCGTCTTTGGCCGGCGGTGTTGCTCGGCGCCGCATTGGCGCTGGCGGGCTGCGGCGAGAAATCGCAACAGGTTTCCTACAGCAAGGGCCGCTACGCGGGCAAGCCGGATACGCCCGCCTGGACCGGGGATGACTTCAAGAATGGCCGCGCCGATTGGGAACGCGCGATCAAGGCGCGCAACCTGCGCCAGAACGAATACGAGCGCACCTCGGGTCGCGGCGGCTGACCATGTTTACGCGCGCACTGCTGAGTCTGTGGCTGGCGGTACTGGTGACGATAGCCGGTTCGGCCACCGTACCGGTTGCCGCCGTGCGGGCGGCAGACAATCGGGCCGTCCCGAACCAGGCCGCGGAAAATGAAAGCCAGGCGCAGCGCCAGCAGAATCAGCCGCTGAACAATGCGCCGACCTGGCGCGACGTGCGCTCGGGCGAGTCGCACACCACGCAGGTGCGCGGACGCGAGACCGGCGTACTGATCCAGGCGGGCGGGGAGACGTGGCGGCAGATCCGCAACGGTCCGATCACGCTGGTTTTCGGCACGCTGCTGATCCTGGTGCCCGTCCTGATCTGGTCGTTCTACCGCTACAGCGGGCCGATGAAACTGCACGGCAAACCCACCGGGCGGATGATCGAGCGCTTCAGCAAATGGGAGCGCACCGTGCACTGGTTCACGGCGGTGAGCTTCGTGGTGCTGGGGGTCACCGGCATCCTGATGCTTTTCGGCAAGCACTTCCTGTTGCCGGTGATCGGCTACAGCGCCTTCTCGTGGTTCGGCGCGTTCTCGAAGAACCTGCACAATTTCGTCGGGCCCCTGTTCATTTTCTGCGTGGCCTGTATTTTCGTGACTTTTCTGCGCGACAATTTATTTCGAAGAATCGACATGCAGTGGTTGTTGAAAATGCCGCAGGTGCTGACCGGCAAGGCACACGTTCCCTCCGGACGGTTCAATGCGGCGGAAAAAGGCTGGTTCTGGGGCGGGGTGGCGCTTCTCGGTCTGATCGTGAGCGCTTCCGGCCTGGTGCTGGACTTCCCAAATTTTGACCAGACGCGCCATACCATGCAGATCGCCAACATCGTGCATGGCGTCGGCGCGCTTCTGTTCGTGCTGGCCTCGTTCGGCCACATTTACATGGGAACCATCGGTACCGAAGGGGCTTACCAAGCTATGAAAACCGGAATGGTGGACGAAACCTGGGCCAAGGAACACCACGAGCTCTGGTACGAGGAAGTCAAGGCGGGAAAACGCGACGGCGGTGGCACGCAGCGCGCCGAACTGCTGGGAGGTAGCTGACGTGGTAGAACGGAAAATGTCGCTCGCCGGCCTGGCCGGCATGCTGCTTCTGGCGGTTCACGTAGCGTGGGGAAAGTTGCCGCCGCCGACCGAAGCTGAAGCCCAGACGAAGAAGGTTGCCGCAGACAAAAAAGCAAAAGACGAGGAAGCGGCCAAGCAGGCGCTCGTCAAAGCACAGGATCGCGTTGCGGAGCGTTACAAGAAGTCCAGGAAGCGCAAGTAGTTCCCCATTGGGCGGTCGTTGCGCCGCCTTCCCGCCTGCCATCCTGCAACATCTTCAGTTGTGCCAACAGGAGGGGTTCGATCTGCCGAAGCAGGCTGCAAACGACTCTGGAACTGCCCGCGGGACTTCCCGCAAGGCGCGCGATACCCCCAAGGGGCGGCAGGTCGATCCCGCCGCGCTCGCTGAAGTACGGGCGCTTCTCGGCGCCGCGCCGCGCCGGCGCGACCTGCTGATCGAGTACCTGCACAAGATTCAGGACTGCTATCGACAGCTTTCTTCAGCGCACCTGGCGGCGCTTGCGCAGGAAATGAAACTGTCGCAGGCGGAGGTCTTCGAGGTCGCGAGCTTCTATCACCACTTTGACATCGTCAAGGAGGGACAGGCCGCGCCGCCGTCACTCACGGTGCGCGTGTGCGAATCTCTTTCCTGCGAGCTGGCCGGCGCGAAGGATCTGCTGGCGCGGCTGCCCGCGATCCTGGGGCGGGGAATCCGGGTGATCCCAGCGCCATGCGTCGGGCGCTGCGAGACGGCGCCGGCGGTGGTGGTGGGACAGAACCCCTTGCCGAACGCGACGCTAGAGGCGGTCAAAGCCGCCGTGAGCGGCGCGAAGACAAGGTGCCCCACGACGCGCTACACCGGTTATCAGGCGTATCGGAAGGCGGGCGGTTACGCCACTCTGGCAAAGTGCCTGGGCGGCAAGCTCGACCGCGAGGACATGTTCAAGACCATGGAACATTCCGGCCTGCGCGGACTGGGCGGTGCCGGATTTTCGGCCGGACGCAAGTGGCGCATCGTCTGGACCGAGCCCGCGCCGCGGCTGCTGGCGGTCAACATCGACGAAGGCGAACCCGGCACGTTCAAGGACCGCTGGTATCTCGAGCGCGATCCGCACCGGTTTCTGGACGGCATGCTGATCGCGGCATGGGCCACGGGCTGTTCGGAAATTTACGTTTATCTGCGCGACGAATACGCCGGATGCCGCGAAATCCTGGAAAAGGAAATTGCCGCGCTTGTAAAAGCGCCGCCCTGCGCGCTGCCGCCGATCCATCTGCGCCGCGGCGCCGGCGCCTACATCTGCGGTGAAGAATCGGCGATGATCGAATCGATCGAAGGCAAGCGCGGCATGCCGCGGCTGCGCCCGCCGTACGTTGCGCAGGTCGGTCTGTTCGGGCGGCCGACGCTCGAGCACAACATGGAAACGCTTTACTGGGTGCGCGACATCCTGGAAAAGGGCGCGAAGTGGTTCGCCTCCCAAGGGCGCCATGGCCGCAAGGGCCTGCGGTCATTCTCGGTGAGTGGACGCGTGGCAAGGCCGGGCGTGCATCTGGCGCCCGCCGGGATTACAGTGAAGGAGTTGATCGCGGAGTACTGCGGCGGCATGGCTCCGGAACATGCGTTCTACGCCTACCTGCCGGGCGGCGCGTCGGGCGGCATCCTGCCGGCTTCGATGGGGGACATACCGCTCGATTTCGACACGCTGAACGAATACGGCTGCTTCATCGGTTCTGCGGCGGTGGTGATCCTGTCGGACCGGGATCGCGCCGCGGATGCCGCGCGCAACCTCATGGCGTTCTTCTCCGACGAATCCTGCGGCCAATGCACGCCCTGCCGCGTCGGCACGGCCAAGGCGCTGCAGTTGATGCAGAAGGACGACTGGGACCAGGCGCTTCTGGAAGAGTTGTCGCAGGCGATGGCGGATGCGTCGATCTGTGGCCTGGGACAGGCCGCACCGAATCCGGTGCGCTGTGTCATCAAGTACTTCTCTCACGAATTGAGGAACAAATAATGATGCAAGGGCGCGTAGAAAACCGAAAATCTCACCACGAAGACACGAAGGACACCAAGGGACACGAAGAAGTGCGAAACAGAATATTGATCTGGTTTTCTTCGTGAGTCTTCGTGTTCTTTGTGCCTTCGTGGTAAGCCTTTTGGATTTGTTTTTCCTTGCGACCTTTGCGTAGTTGCGGTGATAGATTTGAGGTTTCGCTATGAATCAGCGCAGTGAAATGATCGCGTTCAAACTCGACGGCACGGAAATCCACGCTGCGCCGGGCGAGACCATACTCCAGGCGGCGCAGCGCTACGGCGTCGATATTCCGCGTCTGTGCTACAAGCCCGGCTATCGTCCCGACGGCAACTGCCGCGCCTGCATGGTGGAGATCAAGGGCGAACGGGTGCTGGCGCCTTCGTGCTGCCGCGTGCCGAAGGCCGGAATGGAAATCGAATCGAAGAACGCGCGGGCGGTCGCGGCGCAGAAGATGATTCTGGAACTGCTGCTTTCCGACATGCCTGAGGAGAAGTATTCGCCGGATTCCGAACTCGATCTCTGGGCACGCAATCTGAAAGTCGGCAAGCCGCGCTTTGCGCGACGTCGTCAACCCAAGGCGGATCTGTCGCATCCCGGGATCGCGGTCAATCTCGATGTCTGCATCCAGTGCACGCGCTGCGTGCGTGCCTGCCGCGAGGAGCAAGTCAACGACGTGATCGGTTACGCTTTCCGCGGCCATGAGTCGCAGATCGTGTTCGATTTCGACGACGCCATGGGCGATTCGACCTGCGTGGCCTGCGGCGAATGCGTCCAGGCCTGTCCCACCGGCGCGCTGATGCCTGCGCGCGGCGTGGGAATGCAGCTGCCGGACAAGACGGTCGATTCCGTCTGTCCGTATTGTGGCGTGGGCTGCCAACTCACCTACCACGTCAAGGGCGACCGCATCCTTCAGGTCACCGGCCGCGACGGCCCGGCCAACCATGGGCGCCTGTGCGTGAAAGGGCGCTACGGTTTCGATTATGTGCACAACCGCCAGCGGCTGACCAAGCCGCTGGTACGCAAGCCGGGAGTGCCGAAAAGCAGGGACTTCGTGGTGGATCCGGAACGCTGGCAGGAAGTGTTCCGCGAGGCTAGCTGGGACGAGGCGCTCGATCTGGCCGCCGGCCGGCTCAGGGAAATCCGCGACACGCACGGCAAACGCTCGCTGGCGGGTTTCGGCTCCGCCAAGGGCAGCAACGAAGAGGCCTACCTGTTCCAGAAGTTGGTGCGTACCGGATTCGGTTCCAACAACGTCGACCACTGCACGCGGCTTTGCCACGCCTCGTCGGTCGCGGCGCTGCTGGAGGGAATCGGCTCGGGTGCGGTATCCAACCAGGTGTCCGACTGCATGAATGCGGAAGTGGTCATCATCATCGGCGCCAATCCCACGGTGAACCATCCTGTTGCGGCGACCTGGTTCAAGAATGCGGCGAAGAGGGGGGTCAAGCTCATCGTCGCCGACCCGCGTCGCTCGGACCTGGCGCGCCACGCGACGCATTTCCTGCAGTTCAAGCCGGACACCGACGTGGCGCTGCTCAACGCC
>DASYUW010000005.1:0-4270 GCA_036000845.1 Burkholderiales bacterium | reverse complement strand
GTATATGGACTCCCCCCGAGAAGAAAGAGGCTGATCGGTTTTGGCAGTAGGGGCGAGCCTGCAGTCGTATATCCGGCATCTGAAGTGGGCTCTATGTGGCCCGTGCCGACATGGAATCTGCGCACCGAGCGCCAGACGCTGCGAGCGGCAGGCGTGAAGCTGCCGTAAGAGTTATCGGCGTCAGTCGGTGTGGGGACAACCCTGTTTGCCATGATGGGCGATCGGTCTCTTAGCAAGGCTCAGGGAGACGTTTTTCGATCATCGATCTCAGTCGGCCAGTTCGAAGCTCGTGCGCTGGATCTTCTTGTTCGGCCGGCACACGCTCGCGCCGTAGGGCTGTGAGTCGCGCAGTGTTGCATAGCAGATGCGCGCGAGCTTGTTGGCAAGGGCGCAGGCGGCCTTGTTGTGGTTGCTGCGGGCCTGCACCGCGAGCGCCCATTGGCGAAGCGAATCGATGTTCTTGCCCGTTCGGGCAGCGCGGGCAGAGGCATGCAGCACCGAGCGCGCGCCGTGGGTAAGGAGCATGCGTAGATACCGGTCCCCGCGCTTGGAAATACGCCCGAGCTGACGCGTCGTGCCCGATGAGCGTTCCTTCGGGGTCAGGCCGAACCAGGAGGCAAAGTGGCGTGCGTCGCGAAAGTGCTGCACGCTGCCGCTGGTGGCGGCGACCATGGCGGTGGCCGTGAGAAGCCCGACACCCGGAATGGTAAGGAGCCTCGTGCAGGCACCCGAGGCCCGTGCGACCACAGTGAGTTCGCGCTCGAGCTGTGCAACGCGTGCCTCCAGCCGCCGGATCTCCTCGATCAAGAGTTTCATGGTGCCGCGGATCAACTCAGGCACAGCCGAGTGCGGATCGGCAAGCACCCTTGCAATGCGCTCCACGCCCAGACGCGCGCCCTGCGCAATGACGATGCCAAACTCGCGGCAGAACCCTCGCAGCGCATTGATGCGCGAGGTACGCGTACCCATCCATAGCGAGCGCGTGCGGTGCAGCCCTTGCAGCGCCTGCTGCTCGATCGACTTCACCTTTACCGGAGCGATATCGGCGCAGCGTGCGGCTTCCAGCAGCGCACAGGCATCGGCCGCGTCGGTCTTGTTCCTCTTCACATAGGCGCGCACGTACAGCGCGGGAAGCAGCCTCACCTCGATACCGAGCGCATTGAGCCACCGCGCCCAGTGATGCGCCGAGCCGCAGGCCTCCATGACCACCAGGCCGACCGCGCGGTTGGAAAACCAGCGCTCGAACTGGGCACGCGTCAGCCGGTGTTCTTCGATCACGTGCCAGGCGCCGTCGGCCACAGCAAGCTGGAACACGACATTGGCGACATCGACTCCCACTACGGGCAAAGCGGCGGTAGCATTCATCTCGGACTCCCCTTTGGTTGAGTGCTGACACCCCACACCACATGAGGCCAGCGGGCACGATGATGCCGAGAAACAAGACCGGGGGGAGTCCATCCCATCATTCGAGCGGACGCGCATAAAGCCGCGCGCCGCTCAACAAAACGTTAGGCGTTTCACAGGGGAGCAACGAATATGGATGCGAGCCGACGCGAATTTTTTCTAGGCGCCGCTGCTCTCGGTGTCCTCGCGAAAAGCGGTGTCTCACCGGCGCAGCAGCATTCGGTGGCCGCGTCTGAATATGTGCCATCCGTTCAGACACGGCGACTCCTGTCGAGCTTCGGGTTGACGTATCCTATTTTTCAGGGACCGCTGGGTCCCGGTATTGGGCCTGCCCTGCCCATAGCGGTGTCCAACGCGGGCGCAATGGGCGGATTATCCCTGTGGGCTCTTCCTCCAGAGGAGGTACGAACACGGGTGGAGGCTGTGCGGGCAGCGACGACGAAGCCGTTCGCTGCGAACTACGTTCTCGCTTCCGAGCCCCGGTCGCTTCAAATGGCGCTCGACACGGGAGCACCGATCGTGCAGTTCTCTTGGGGCATGCCAACCAAAGATCAGGTTGCGGCTGTGCGACGGGCCGGAGCGAAGCTCGGCATACAAGTCACCAGCCGGGAAGGCGCGCGCGCGGCTCTGGAGATCGGCGTTGACTACCTCGTGTGCCAAGGAATGGAGGCCGGGGGCCATGTTCAAGGTAGCTGGCGTTTATTAGACGTCTTGCCCAAAGTGCTCGACGAAGCGAAGGAAATCCCCGTGATTGCGGCAGGCGGTATGGGTAATGGCGCCGATATTCATAGGGCGCTTTCGGCGGGTGCGGCAGGCGCTCTGCTGGGTACTCGTTTCGTCGCCACGCGCGAATGCAATGCACATCAACAATACAAGGAGGCTTTGCTCCAAGCGGATAACAACCAGACCGCGCTAACAGTATGTTTTGATGGCGGCTGGCCGCATGCACCGCACCGTGTTCTACGCAACGGAACCTTTCTTCGTTGGGAGGCCGCCGGCTGCCCGCCACCGGGCCGACGGCCAGGAGAGGGAGAGGTCGTCGCGGTTAGGCCAAACGGGACCGAGGTCTTGCGCTATGCCGCAGCACTACCGACGCAAGCGTTCAAGGGAACGCAACTGCTCGATTGCGCCTTGTATGCGGGCGAGGGCGTTGGTGCCGTCCGCGACATTCCTTCTGCGTCGGAGTTGATTCATCGGTTATGGAAAGAATGCGAGACCGCGGCACAGAGCAAGCGGCGAAACGCCTAACCACGCGTTCGACGGCGACGCGCAAAGGCGTCGCGCGCCGTCAACGCGAACGTTAGGTTGCATCTTCATGCTCCGTGCTCTGCTCAACAAGATAAATGGAATCTCGGAGCGCACTATCTTGTGGGTAAATCCAATGCTTGCCTGTTTCCGACACACTTACCGCGGCCAGCTCGCGCCCAGAGTCCCTAAGCAACACCGCCGCTCGGCGGGGCGGTGATACGGTACCCTGTATATCTGGTCCTCGAGCTTCTGAAACTTCACTTCATCGAACGCGCTGTGCTCGATCTGGCGTCCATGACCTGAGCTCTAGGCAGGAAGATCGCAAAACGCGTCGCGTAGCGATCAGGCGCGTTTAACCTGCCAGTAATTGTCCGGATCGTATTTGTAGTGCAAATCGCGGCTTGCGGGCGGTTTGCATTGCGCTGAACATGCTTGGCGTTATTTCGTCTCTGTTCGCAATGAAATGTGCCGATCAAAAGCAGGATTCGATTGCCGTTTGCGTTAGTCAATGTCCGACGCGCTCCGGCAGACCGGGGCGTTTACGCCCTGTGGGAGCGCGACGGGCTGATTTACTACGGTTTTGCGCTCGGCGGGGAAGTCACGATCAAATCGAGCTTGAAGGATCATCGGCTGGGCCTCTTCGGTTCCTGCACTGCCCGGGCGACTCACTTTAGCTGGGAAGTCTGCCGCAACCCGATCCGCCGGGAGGCCGAGCTGCTGAAAGAATATCGACTGGGTCATGGAATGCTGCCGCGCTGTAACAGGAAACCCTAAGTCGCCTGCGAGTAATGCGTTTGAGGAGCCAGGGAACCAAGAATTCATGGAGCACAGAACGAACCATGTCATTCGCAGACTTGGATGACGCCCGACGGCATCATGGAGCTTTACTTGAAATCTTCCTTCATCATCCCGGTGGTTGGGCAGACAGAGCCTCACTGAACAAGATCGTGGAGTTGTGCCGGGCGGCTGGCGCCGCCGTTGATGACGCGCAGTGCGCGGAGCAGGTCAAAATCGTCGTGGCCGGCGCGACCGACTTGTTCTCGGAGCAAGCGCACAAGAAATGGGCCCGAAGCAACGTATCGGGTGCGGATTTCTTGAGGCTCGAAATCATGAGGGCGCTGCATTCGTTTAGCCGTCGTCTATCGGAGATGGAAGCCGCACGGCGGCTGGGCAGTTGATGGAACGGCTGATGTTTGTGAGGGAGACGACACATTCATGCTAGTCAACAGCGACCGACGAGGAATCTGACAGGCATACCGCACGCAGGTACCGGACGGCTATTTTGTATGGCCCGTAGCCCGTGTGCTACTCATTCTTCGTAGCAAGCCGCTATAGCCCGTCAACGCCATCTTCGCGCCAGACCTGTACACCATTACTTGCGCTCTGGACCGCGGTGCCCGTTGACGTCGGCGTGGTATTCGTTCAATTGACGCACGATGTAACTAGCCAGTTCCGCTAACATGCAACCTAACAGCCGGTTGGTGCGCGACGCGCGCAAGAACGGCGCGCGCCCCTCACCGTGAACGTTTAGCGCGCAGTCAACAGCAGTGGCACGCTACCGAGCATGAGTGACGCTGACGTTGCCGAAATCCTCAAGCTGCCGCCCGAAGAGCGAATG
>DASYUW010000004.1:0-6008 GCA_036000845.1 Burkholderiales bacterium | reverse complement strand
CAGGCCGAGCGCGGAGACGTCAAGTACCTTGTCGCCGTGCAGCGTGACCAGCGCATGGGCGGGGCGGACGAATTTGACGGTCGTGGCGCCGTCGGCGAGCTGGTAGCTCATCACTTTCGGAATGGGCAGCTTGCCGATGGCTTCCCCGATCGCATCGGATAGCACTCGTTCTAGCGTTTGACCCGGCGCGATGCTTCGCAGGAACACGGCTTCGGCCTTGCCGTCCGGCTTGATTGCCAGCGACTCGCCGCCGACTTTGGAATTGGCCGGAACATCGGCAAGCCGCTCGCGGCCCGTGCTTGCCAGCTTCCTGCGCAGGGCGTCGCTCCAGACCCCATCCGATTTGCGTGCGACGGCGACCGGCATGAGCTTTTGCTCGACCGGACGGTCGCTGGCCTTGGCCAGCACCGCCCAGATGTAAACCGCCAAACGCCGGGGCGTGGCGAACGCCTTGAACCTGGATGTCGCGTCCAGAACACCGCCGCCTTTGAGTCCGTCGAATACTGCACCGGCAAAGGCATCGCCCAGCCGCCTGAGAGCTTTTGGGGGCAGTTCCTCGGTGACGAGTTCGACCAGCAGATTCGAACTCATGCGGGTTGTCTTTCCAGCAGAGCAGCCTTCATGGCCTGGAGGTCGAGCCCAAGCTGCTGTAACTGGCCCGGCTTGCACATCGGGAAATCCTTCCGCAGCCGGGAGTCGAAATAAGCCTGCGACACGCTGCGCGCGAGGTTGCGCGTGCGGCCGATGTAGCCCGCGCGCTCGGTGACCGAGATCGCGCCGCGCGCGTCCAGGAGATTGAAGATGTGCGCCGCCTTGAGCACCATTTCGTAGGCGGGCAGGGCGAGCTGTGCGCCCATCAGCCGCCTGGCTTCGGATTCATAATCGGCGAAGTGCGCGAACAGCATTTCCGGATTGGATTGTTCGAAGTTGTACCGCGATTGTTCGACCTCGTTCTGGAGATAGACGTCGCCGTAGGTGAGGCCGGGAGTCCATACCAGGTCATATACGTTCTCCACGCCTTGCAGATACATGGCGAGTCGCTCGATGCCGTAGGTGATTTCACCGGTGATCGGCTTGCAGTCGAGTCCGCCGACCTGCTGGAAGTAGGTGAACTGGGTGACTTCCATGCCGTTCAGCCAGACTTCCCAGCCCAGCCCCCAGGCGCCAAGGGTGGGGTTTTCCCAGTCATCTTCGACCAGGCGTATGTCGTGCGCCTTCGGATCGATGCCGAGCGCTTCGAGCGATCCGAGGTAGAGATCGATGATGTCGGCCGGCGACGGCTTCAGCACCACCTGGAACTGGTAATAGTGCTGCAAGCGGTTCGGATTCTCCCCGTAACGGCCGTCCTTTGGCCGGCGCGATGGCTGTACGTAGGCTGCACGCCACGGCTCCGGACCGATCGCGCGCAGAAACGTCGCCGTGTGCGAAGTGCCCGCGCCGACTTCCATGTCGTAAGGTTGCAGGATCGCGCAGCCGCGTTCGCCCCAATAGCGGGTCAGCGTCAGAATCACTTCCTGGAACGTCAACATCGATGAATTCTTCAGAAAATCAGCGGGTAAGCAGTCGCGCGAAATGCACGAATTGTACTCAATTCCGGGTGCTTGCAGGGGCAAACCGCCAAACGCGATTCAACGCGAAGGCGACGCGTTACCTTCGCGCATTCGCGTCTTTGCGGTGAAAGGATTTATTTCTTTTCTTTTGCGGCTTTGAGTTCCTCGACCTGTCCCTCGAGGAGGTCGATGCGTTGTTGCATCTGCATGAGAATGCTGTTTACGCGGCCGACATTGAACCAGGTGAGGTTCTCCGCCGGCGCGTCGAAGGTGTTGCCGTAGCCCAGCCACGAGGAGTCGTACACTCTGACGTTGCGGAATCCCAGGCTTTGCAGCACGGTTGCCGTTTCCGCGGCGCGCACGCCGCTCTGGCAATAGACGATGGTTTCTCTTTCCGGGTCGAGCCTGGCGTAAAGCGCGCGCAGGTCTTCCGCAGATTTCAGGCTCATCCCGTCCTTGCCCGCAACCTGCCGGCGCTGCAGCTTGCGCGGCGTGTCCGGGTCCACCCAGTTGCTCTCGTAAGGGATGTTCACCGCACCCGGAATGTGGCCGCCGCGCAGCGCCCGGACATCTTCGCCGTTGAATTCCTTCTCGGTGCGCGCATCGACGATCTGTACTCCGGGAGCCCCCAGCCTGGCGACGACTTCCCGGGTAGACACGATAACCTCGGGATTCAGTTCCGCTCTTAAGCTGACCGGGGGGAGTTTCACCGCATCCGTAGCGATCGGCTTGCCCGCGGCCTTCCAGTCGTCGATTCCGCCGTGGTACACGCGGGCGCCGCTGCCGCCGAGATGACGCACCGTGACGTAGCCGAAGTAGGGCGAAGTGTGCGCCTTGGCGCCGTAGAGCACGATTTCGCGGGTCGGATCGATTCCGGCTTCGCCGAGGATCTGTTCGATCTTTGCCACCGGGATGTAGTCCTCGGTGTTGGGCTCTCGGAGCACCAGCGCGATTTCGTCGATGTTGACGGCGCCCGGAATGTGCCCGCGCCGGTAATCCTCCTGACTGCGCACGTCCCAGATCAGTGCGCCGCGCGCTGCGGCCTGCTCGACGAACGCGGTGTCGACGATGACCGGTTTGTCGGTCGCGTATGCGCCCAGCGATGCAGCGACCAGGGCGACCGCCACGAGCAGGCGTGCCGTAAAGGAATTTTGCGTATGCATGATTGGCTCCGGATATCCAGGCGATGGCCGCCTTTTACCTCCATGATGCTGCGCCGCGAATGATATGGATCAAACTCCGCGCTGCGAGAATCGCTGCGCCGCCAGCGGCAACGCGAGCATCAGTGCAGCGAGTGCCAGGAAGCCCCAGTTACCGAGGCGCACATACGGCGTTGCGCCCAGGTAGCCATGAATCTCGCCGGTCACCGTGGTGGTCGTGAATTCAGGAGCGGACACCACGATGCGGCCCTTCGGGTCGATGATCGCGGTGACCCCGGTATTGGTGGCGCGCAACATGGGCCGGCCGGTTTCGATGGCGCGCATCTGGGCGATTTGCAGATGCTGCTCCGAGGCGATGGATTTTCCCCACCAGGCGTCGTTGGTGAAATTGGCCAGTACCGTTGCCTCCGGCAACTGGCGGATGATCTCCTCGCCAAACACGTCTTCGTAGCAAATATTCACCGCGATCTTCTGGCCGGCCGCTTGTATGGGCGGCTGCACCGGCTCGCCCCGGGAAAAATCCGACAT
Organism: Burkholderiales bacterium; assembly: GCA_036000845.1. GTDB lineage: Bacteria > Pseudomonadota > Gammaproteobacteria > Burkholderiales > JACQAP01 > JACQAP01. The sequence continues at coordinate 2,770 of DASYUW010000004.1, read as the reverse complement.
CGGGATGTGCAGCAAGTTCATGATCCAGCCCAGCACGCTTCGAAGGGGAAAATAGTCGCCGAAGGGCACCAGATGATGCTTGCGATAAATCTGCGTCGCTGCCGAGCCGAAGCTCATCACGCTGTTGTAGTAACGTCCGGAGACTTCGAGCTCGGGCACGCCCACCAGAAGGTCGCCGCCGTTGCGCCGGCCCTGGTCGGCGAGCATCTCCAGATACTCCGCGGGAACGTCCACGTTGAACATCGGCAGCGCCGTCTCCGGCAGCAGGATCAACCTGGCTTCAGCCGACTGCGCCAGCTTCAGGTATGTTTCGAGTGTGGCGCGCGCCCGCTCCGGCCGCCACTTCATCTCTTGCGGGATATTGCCTTGCAGAAGCGCAACGCTGGTCGGCTCGCCGGGCAAAGGTTGCGTCCATTCCCTGCCGCTCGATGCCGTGCCGGCGATCAGCAAGGCGGCGATGATCCATGCCCCGCGTTCGCGAACCAGCAGCACTATGCGCCGCGGCGGGGCCTGCGGGCGCCATTCGGCAACGCGCTCGATGACCGAGGCCAGCGCCGCCGCAGCGACAGCCGTGGCCAGTGACACGCCGAACACGCCGAGCAATGACGCGAAGCCGGCCAACGGGCTGCCGGGTGCCTGCGAGTAGCCCAGCGCGAGCCACGGGAAGCCGGTGAACAGCCAGCCGCGCACCCACTCCGACAAGGCCCACAACGCCGGGAAAAAGAGCAGCAGGCGCACCGGCCGGGATGCCGGCAGACGCTTGAGAATCGCCCCGATCAACGCCGGATAACAGGCCAGGTAAGCGCAGAAAAAAAAGGTAAAGATTGCGGCGGTCAGCATCTCCATCCCGCCGTAATCGTGCAGGCTGACGTATACCCAGCTCACGCCCGCGAGAAACATGCCGAGGCCGAAGAAAAATCCGATGGCCGCGGCCGACCGAGCGTTGCGGCTGCGTTCCCAGAGCAGCAGCAATCCGCTCAGCGTCAGGATCGGCAGCGGGTAAAGATGAACCGGCGCGAATCCCGCGACAGTAGCTGCCCCCAGGAGGAACGGGATCAGCAAGATTCGAACTGAAACAGCGGCGCCCGACTCGCGGCGGGCGGAAAACTCAGGCCGCACTCTCCGTCCTGACCTTTTCCACCAGAATCGAATGCAGTCTCCGGCTGTCCGCGCGCACCACCTTGAAGTTCAGGTCGCCGATGCGGAACTGCTCGCCGCGCTTTGGCAACCGGCCCAGGTGAGCCAGCACCAGGCCGCCGACGGTGTCGAAATCCTCGTCGTTGAAGTCGGTGCCAAAAGTCCTGTTGAAGTCGTCGATCTCGGTCTGCGCCTTGACGCGGAACTGGCCGTTGCGGTCCAGGACGATGTTGGCTTCGGTCTCGTCGAAGTCGAACTCGTCCTCGATTTCGCCGACGATCTGCTCCAGCACGTCTTCAATGGTCACCAGGCCGGCGACGCCGCCGTATTCGTCCACCACGATCGCGATGTGATTGCGGTTGCTGCGAAAGTCCTTGAGCAGGACATTCAAGCGCTTCGACTCGGGGATGAATACCGCCGGCCGCAGCATCTCGCGCACGTTGAACTCCTCGCCCGCGTAGTAGCGCAGCAGGTCCTTTGCCAAAAGGATGCCGATCACGTCGTCCTTGTTGTCGCCGATAACCGGGAAACGCGAGTGACCGGTCTCGATCACCCAGGGGATGAACTTCTCGGGAGCGTCGCCGATGTCGATCACGTCCATCTGCGAACGCGGGATCATGATGTCGCGTGCCTGCATCTCGGAAACCTGCAAAACGCCCTCGATCATGGCGAGTGCGTCGGCATCCAGCAGGTTGCGTTCGTAGGAACGCTGCAGCAGCTCGATCAGCTGCTCGCGGTCTTCCGGCTCGCGCATCAGTAGCGTGCCCAGCCGTTCCAGCAATGAGGGTTTGTCCTGTTCTTCGTCCATATGAAAGTCAAGGATGAAGGCGGAAGGATGAAGAGCAAGGATGAAGGAGGAAGGATGAAGGCGGAAGGAAAGTCAAAAAACAAACTAGAGATTCCGCGTAATCTCGCATCGGTGAATCGCTTTTCACTTCATCCTTCATCCTTCCTCCTTCATCCTTGCTCTTCATCCTTGCTCTTGTAGGGGTCAGCATACCCCAGGCCGGTGACAATTTCCGTTTCGAGCGTTTCCATGACCCGCGCGTCTTCGGCCTTTTCGTGATCGTAACCCTGCAGGTGCAGCATGCCGTGCACCGCCAGATGGGCATAATGCGCTTCCAGATTCTTGCGCTGTTCCCGGGCTTCGCGCTCGACTACCGGAACGCACAGCGCGATGTCGCCCGACAACGGATCGGTTTCGGGATAGGCAAAGGTCAGTACGTTGGTGGCGTGATCCTTGCCACGGTACTGCCGATTGAGCGTGCGGCCTTCTTCGGCACCCACCAGGCGCACCGTGACGTCGGCATCGCGCTGCAACGCGGTCTTCACCCAGGTGCGCAACTGGCTGCGCGTCGGCAATCCGTCATTCTCCGCTGCGTACTGCACCGTCAACGCGAGTCTGTACCGTGGTTTGGAGCGGGCAAACCGGCCGCCGGCGCGGGCCATCGCCGGGTCAGCCTTCCCTGCGGGAGCCGTGCTGTTCATAGGCGTGGACTATGCGCTGCACCAGCGGGTGGCGCACCACGTCTTCGCTGAGGAACTGGGTGAAGGCGATGCCGCGCACTTCCGCGAGTATCGTTTGCGCCTCGATCAGTCCGCTCTTGTGCCCCTTGGGCAGGTCGATCTGGGT
>DASYUW010000003.1:0-28850 GCA_036000845.1 Burkholderiales bacterium | reverse complement strand
GATGGACCAGGTGTTCGCCGATCCGCAGGTGCAACACCTTGGCATAGCGGTGCCGGTGCCGAAACCCGACGGCGGTGAACTCAAGCTGGTCAGCCCGGCGATCGCGCTATCCCGCACCCCGGCGCGTATGAAACGGACAATCGGGCCGGCGGGCGAGCACAATGACATAATCCTGCGCGAGCTCGGCTACTCCGAAGCGGAGATTTCCGGCCTGCGCGCTGCGGATGTGATTTAGGAGAGCGAATGAGCGAGGGAAGACTGCGCGTCGAGCGCGACGGCCCGATCGGCCGCCTGGTGCTGGACAACCAGGCGCGCCGCAATGCGATCAGCGCGGAAATGTGGCGTGCCATTCCAAAAGCCATGGCCGAATTCGATGGTGATTCCGCGATTCGTTGCGTCGTTCTGCGTGGAGAAGGCACGGTCGCCTTTGCGGCTGGTGCCGATATATCTGAGTTCGAACAGCGCCGCTCCAGCGCAGCCGGCGTCAAGGCGTACGAAGCCCTGATCGATGCCGCGCATCACGCGATCGAGAACTCGCCCAAGCCGGTGATCGCGCTCATCCATGGGTTCTGCGTCGGCGGCGGACTGGCCGTGGCGCTTTCCTGCGACCTGCGCTACGCGGACGCTTCCAGCCGCTTCGCGATTCCCGCCGCGCGACTGGGGCTGGGCTATGGCGTGCCCGGCACCAACCGGCTGGTGACGACCGTCGGCCACGCCGCAGCGCGCGAGATCATGTTCAGCGGCCGCCGCTACGGCGCCGACGAAGCGCTCGCGATGGGCTTGGTCAATCGCGTGCTGTCCGATGCCGAGCTCGACGACTATGTGCGCAAGATTGCCCTCGAACTCGCGGCGAATGCGCCGCTGACGATCGCCGCGTCCAAGTCGGTCATCAATGCCCTGATCGCGGCCAAGGGCGATTACTCAGAAGCAAAGAAGATGGTGGCGCGTTGCATGAAGAGCGAGGATTACATCGAAGGCCGAAGAGCGTTCATGGAGAAGAGCGCGCCGGTGTTCAAGGGAAAATAAGCGGCATCGTGATAGAGGCAGGATGCAGGGAAGGCCAATTCACAAATATGCAGGCCAGACTCTGCGATGCACGATTCAACCCGCTGGGCGCGATGACTTTTTGTCCTTCCTTTGCTATAACCTAAATGGAACGGCAGGTACACCTTAGCAGAGAGGTGCTCCAATGAGTCGTTTCCCCTGCAAGAGTCCTGAGAGGTAGGCAGTGGACAGGCGCAAGTTGGTCGCGATCCTCGCAGCCGATGTCGCTGGCTATTCGCGTCTAATGGCCGATGACGACGCCGAGACACTGCGCACCCTCAACGAATTCCGAGCCGTGTTTCGGAAACGCATCGAAGCCCACAGCGGGAAACTAATCGACACGGCGGGTGACAGCATCCTCGGAGAATTTCCCAGCGCGGTGGAAGCCGTGGACTGCGCGATTGAGATCCAACACGAACTGACGAGACGAAACGCTCAGTTGGCCGAGCATCGGCGCATGCAGTACCGCATTGGGGTTAACCTCGGAGATGTCATCGAGCAAGAGGATGGCACGATTTACGGAGACGGGGTGAATGTCGCCCCACTCAACATTGTTCTACGACCATTACTTGAGTGGCCGGTACCAGGACGCCATAGAAATCATGCGACAGCACATACATCCTGCGCTTTGCGAAAACCAGATGAAATTTATCGTAGCGTACGGACAATTGGGACAACCCGAGCAAGCACGTCCATATTACGAGAGATGCCAAAAGGACATACCTGATTTCTCTTCGGACTGGATGCGTAATAATGTGTTTCAGGTATGGAATTTCCGTGAGCAAGACATTAGAAAATTGATGGATGGATTCGCCAAAGCCGGCTATCCCTGTAAGTCGTGTCAATGATCTTGACTAACCACTCGCGAGCTGCACCAGATCGCGATATTTCTGCTTGTCAGCCGCGGTCTTTTTGGGAGAGATGAGGGGCTATTGTATAGAGAGGCTTCCTGTCCTTACACGCCACGCATGTTGCCGATCGGGCGATAATTTCCCGCTATGTGTGGCCGCTACGTCAGTCCTGAAGAAGCCGAGATCGAGCGCTTTTGGCACATCGGTCGGCACAATAGCAATCCCTTCGGCCGCCGCTTCAACGTTTCCCCCACCTCGATCATCCCGATCCTCCGTCTGGACCGCTCCACCGGAGAGATCGAGCTCGTCAATGCGCGTTGGGCCTTGATCCCGTCTTGGTGGAAGGAACCGAAGCCACCGCGGGGGACGCACAACGCCCGCTCCGAAGAAGCAGCGACGAAGGCGATGTGGAAAGGCCCGATGGCCAAGTCCCGCTGCTTAATTCCCGCCCTCGGCTGGTATGAATGGAAGCAGGTCGAACGCACCGACCCGGCGACCGGAGAAATCATCAAGACGAAGCAGCCGCACTTCTTCCACCTTCCCCACAATCAGCTCTTCGCCTTTGCCGGTGTCATGGCGATGTGGAAGCCGGTGAACGATGACGAATGGCAAGCCAGTTGCGCGATCCTGACTCGCGGCGCGGTCGGCCCCGCTGCCGACGTTCGCGACCGTATGCCGGTGGTTTTGTCGAAGGATTCAGAAAGCGCCTGGCTCGATCCGGATATCACCGATCCCGCGCAGGCTTTGGCCGCTGCCATAAATGGCGTGACCGAGATCGAACATCATGCAGTGAGCAGCCGGGTGAATGTCGCGAGCAATGACGATGAAGGCCTTGTGCAGAAGGTGAACTAATAGGGCCTGGAAGTGGCCACGAGTAAGGATGCAATGAAGTGCCGCTGCGCACACCGATTTTAGGTCGACAGATTCAGACCTATACCTTCCAGTTCAACAGTACGACGTACGGACATGACCCTCGTGGGTGGGTAGGCTCGCCTCGCATTAAAACGTCAGTTTCGATCGGTAAGCAACTCGGTAACGCCGCCGACCGCCGCGGTGTTGACGGTAACTGTTCTCTCCGTGGCAAATCTCGGAAGGTAATGCGGCCCGCCAGCCTTGGGGCCGGTACCGGAGAGGCCTTCGCCGCCGAAGGGCTGCACGCCGACCACCGCGCCGATCATGCTGCGATTGACGTAGATATTGCCGACGCGCGCAGCGCGGATGACGTGGTCTACGAAGCTCTCAATGCGGCTGTGGATGCCGAGGGTGAGGCCGTACCCGGTGGCGCGGAGCCAATCCAGGACGGCGACGAGGTCGCTTCGTTTGTAGGTCGCGACGTGCAGAATCGGACCGAAGATTTCGCTGCGGGGAAGGGCGTCGAACGGGACCTCGAAGGCGATCGGGGCGATGAAGTGTCCTTCCGGGAGCTTCGCGGGAAGCGGCGCTTCGCCGATCAGCTTCGCGGAGCTGCGCAGCCTTTCGATGTGGCGCGCGAGGATGGCGTGGGCCGGGGCGTCGATGATCGGCCCGACGTCGGTGTCGGGCTCGGCGGGGTCGCCGACTTTCAGCTCGGCGAGCGCGCCGGCAATCAGTCGCAGGACGCGCGGTGCACAGCCTTCGTCAACGAACAGGATTCTCTGCGCCGAGCAGCGCTGGCCCGCGCTCTGGAAGGCGGACACGACCACGTCGTCGACGACCTGCTCGGGCAGCGCGGAGGAGTCGACGATCATGGCGTTGACGCCGCCGGTTTCGGCGATGAGCGGAACGATCGGCCCCTCTCGTGCGGCGAGAGCGGCGTTGATGCACTTCGCGGTCTCGACCGAGCCGGTAAAGGCGACGCCGGCGATCCGGGGATCGGCGACGAGCGGCGCGCCGACTGTCTCGCCGTCGCCGATGGCGCAGATTGCGGCATCCGCTGGGATGCCCGCGGCGTGCAGGAGCGAGATTGCGTGAAGCGCAATTCGAGGTGTCTGCTCTGCGGGCTTTGCGATCACGGTGTTGCCGGTGGCGAGGGCCGCGGCGACCTGGCCGGTAAAGATGGCGAGCGGAAAGTTCCAGGGGCTGATGCAGGCGAAGACGCCACGGCCGTGCTGGGCGAGTTCATTGCGCTCGCCGGCTGGTCCGGAAAGAAGGGAAGGATGAAAAATTTCTCGAGCCTGCAACGCGTAATAGCGGCAGAAATCGGCGGCCTCGCGTACTTCCGAGACCGCGTCGGCGCAGGTGCGTTTGCCTTCGCGGACGATCAACGAGACCAGATCGAAGATGCGCTCTTCGAACATGTCGGCGGCGCGGTCCAGGGCCGCGGCTCGCTCGGCGGCGGGGACGCGCGACCAGGAGTCGAAGACCCCCGCTGCGCGGGCGATGGCGGAGTCGAGGGCGTCGGGCGACGTGAGTGCGACTGGGGGAAGGCCGTACTTGCGGTCAGACAGGATCTTCTCGTGGAGGTCCTTGAGAACGGTTTGCCTGGAAAGATCCAGACCCAGCGAGTTGAGGCGGTCGGGATACAGGTTGCGCGGCAGAGGGATGCGCGGATCGGGTGTGTAGGGCTCCGGCAGCGTGGCGAGCGGATCGGCGATGAGCGCTTCGAGCGGCACATCGGGATCGGCAATCTGGTGCACGAACGAGGTGTTGGCGCCGTTCTCGAGGAGGCGCCGCACCAGGTAGGGCAGCAGTTCGTTGTAGCTGCCCACCGGCGCGTAGACGCGGCAGGTGACCCGATTCCCGTCCCCGTTCTCGGCGAGCAGGGCGTCGTAGAGCGCGTCGCCCATTCCCAGAAGCTTCTGGAACTCGAACTCGCGGTGCCCGGCAAGTTCGAGGATCGTCGCGACCGTCCGGCAGTTGTGCGTGGCAAAGGCGGGGTAGATCGCCTCTGGCGCCGAAAGCAGCCTGGCAGCGCAGGCGACGTAGGAAACGTCGGTCGCGGGCTTGCGCGTGAAGATCGGGTAATCCGGCATGCCGAGCTGTTGCGCGCGCTTGATCTCGCTGTCCCAGTAGGCTCCCTTCACGAGGCGAACGGGAAGGCGGCGTTTTTCCGAGCGGCCGAGCGCGATCAGCCACTCGCAGACGGCAAGCGCGCGTTTCTGATACGCCTGAACGGCCAGACCGGGAGTGAAGTCTTTTGCAAGTGCCGCATGAAGATCGAGCGTGAGCTCGAGGCGCTCGGACTCCTCGGCGTCGATGGTGAGGCCGACGCCGCGCCTCGTGGCGATTCGTGCGAGTTCCTTGAGTTTTGGCAAAAGCTCCGAGAAGACCCGGGCGCGCTTCGCTTCCTCGAAGCGCGGGTGTATCGCCGAAAGCTTGATGGAAATGGAGTCCGCCGTGTTTATGGTGTTTATCGCATGCAGGTACGAATCGAAATACTGCGCCGCGTCTTCGGCGGTGCGGGCGCCTTCGCCCAGCATGTCGTAGGAAAAGCGGTACAGCGGGAGCGCCGCGCCTCGCTTCACGGCCTCCTCGCTGGTTTCGGCGAGAACGAACTGCTCCGCGAGGATGCGCATCGCCTGGCGCACCGCGGCGCGCACCAGCGGCTCGCCCAGCCGCGCCACGATCCGTTTCAATTGCGCCCCCGGGCCGTCTTCCTCCGACTCGTGCCAGCGCGCGAGTGTCCCGGTGAGCATCAGCCCCCAATCGGCCGCGCTGGCGAACCACGACCCTTCGTCGACATCGCCCCATTGGCCGCCAGCGAGTTTGTCCCGCAGCAAGGCATCGGCGGTGTCGGGATCGGGAATGCGCAGCAGCGCCTCGGCCACGCACATCAGCGCTACGCCCTCGCGGCTCGACAGGCCGTAATGGCGCAGAAACGACTCGGCGCTCAGCGCTCGGGGAGGCGCGCCGCGTGCGTGCGCAGCGAGCGCCCGTGCGCGCTCGGTGACCCGCGGCCCGGTCGCCCCCCGGGGATAGAGGCTGCGTAACCGCCGCAGGGCTTCCGCCTCCGCAATGCGGTGGTCACGCGCGATCGCTGCAGGCAGCGTGCCGTTCATATGAAGTCCCGCGCAAAATTTTACGCTTCCTGCTCCGGCTCGATCGGCAGCGCGCGCCTGTTTGCGCTTGGCGGCGCAAAGCGGCATGATCTGCGCGTATTCTTCCGGCCGCCATGAAGAAGACTCTCTATCAGATTCTCGGCGTCGATCCCAAGGCTTCCGCGCAGGACGTCGCGGCGGCCTACAGCAAGCGCCTGGAGGAGGTCAGCACAGCCACCATTCGGGACCCCAACAAGCTGGTGGTGCTGCAACAGGCAAAGGAAATCCTTTCGGACGCCAACCAGCGTGCCGCGTACGACGCATCGCTAACCGGCCGCGTCGCGCGAGCGCCGGTCGAGGCGGTTGACGAGCGGGAGCCTGCATTCCTTCAAGTTTGGGGAAAGTGGATCGTCGTCAGTGTGGTCCTGATCGTTGTCGGCGTTTGGTGGGCGAAGCGGGTCGCGCCTCCTCCGGCCCAGAACACACCCCCGCCCCAGGTCGCTTCCCGGACGCTCGAACCCTCTCAACCCGTTGAGCCTGCTGAGCAGCCCGCCAATCCGGACGACGCGAAAGAAACCGCGCCTCCCGTGGCGGCGGTGCAGCCGCAGGACGATTCTCCCGCCAGCCCGATTCTGGGCCAATGGCCCTGTCACGATTCAATTTCGGGACGATCCAGCCAGTACAACTTCCAGCCAGACGGCACGCTCAACATAGCCACAACCGATGGCCAGGTACTCACGCTCAACTATGGGGTCTCCGGAAAAGTCCTGAAGCTCACCGGCCCCAATCAAGCCAGCACGTTCATGATCGAGGAACTGACCGCCCGGAAGATGATCCTGAATACCGGCGTCGAAGGCCGGCGCGAGGTGTGCGAGCGGTAAGCTGGGAGACAGCGGGGTCTACCCTCGAAATTACGCGGCTGACGGTGTCCTGTTGGAGGCGAAGGATTTGTCTCTGACGTGGATGCGGCTCATCGGTCCGTGGCGGCAGTGATGGGATCCGATCCGATTGCCGCGCGCCCTCCGCGGCCGCAGCTCGGCGGCGGGTCTACTCTCTCTGGTTCTTCAATTTCCGCGGCACCTTACTTGGCAAGCTGCACCAGCACGCGGCGGTTTCTCTGCTTGTCGGCCGCAGTCTCTTCGGGGGAGACGAGCGGCTTTGACCAGCCTGCCCCGGCGGGCGTGCACGGCAGTTTCATTCCCTTGGCCTTGAGTGCGGCGCATACCGTCTTTGCGCGCGCCAGGGAGAGTTTCTGATTCGCCCCGGCGCTGCCGTCGGCGTCGGTATGGCCCTCGGCAGTGACATGAAGGTTCGGGAATGCTGTTTTGAGCGTCCTGGAATTTTCGGTCAGGATTTTCATGAGCCCGCTGACCCTTTTCTCGTTGCCGGCAGCGAACTCGGCTTTACCCGTCTTGAACTCGAACTGGCCGTCCTTGATCTGCTGGTCGGCCAGGGATTTGTTGACGTTCTCGAGCAATGGCTTTTTGGTCATCTCGCCGAGTTTGGGCAACTTGTCCAGGTCCACCGCCATAACAACGAGGCCGTTCAGCATCAGCAGGCTGACAGCAATCAAAAGCATCGAGCGCATAAAGATTCACCTCAAGGGTTTCAACACCATCAAGTATATAAGAGACCTGAGAACAGTGAAGCCGGCGAAGCCGTAGATGTCGTAAGTACCGGAAGAACGAGGACTCGGGAATCAGGGTTCGGCAAAACCCGGTAAGCTGAAACGTAGACTGACAAAATAGGTGAAGACATTCCGGTGGCTGATTCCAAGAAAACGACTACGAACCAGGCCCCGTCACAACCGCATAACAATCACGCGCGGCACCCTATTCATGGCGATCGCGCACCTTTGAGCCCTCACGGCCGTTCGCTCAACCGGCTGGCATTCGCGGCTACGCTGCACTGCCTTACCGCTGCGGCATCGGCGAAGTGCTCGGCATGGTCATCGGCACCGCACTGGGATTCGGCAACGCAGCTACGATCGCTCTCGCCGTGGTCCTTGCCTTCGTTTTCGGATACCTGCTGACCATGCTGCCGTTGCGGCGCGCGCACCTACCCTGGAAGCAGGTGGCGAAGCTTGCGCTGGCTTCCGATACCGCGTCGATCACGGTGATGGAAATCGTGGACAACGTGATCATGCTGATCATCCCGGGGGCGATGGATGCCCCGCTCGATTCGCTGCTGTTCTGGGACAGTCTCTTCATCGCATTGGCCATAGCCGGGGTTGCTGCCTACCCGGTCAATCGCCGGCTGCTTGCGCGCGGACGTGGGCATGCAGTCGTGCATCAGTACCACCAACACTGAACGCAGCATAGTTACGGGCGAAGCACGATGGATGCAGGACGGCATCCCGGCTATGATGAGTTGGCGGCACTGCGCCGATCGGACTACGCGCCCGGCGCAAACCAATCAACAGGAAGGAACGAGCATGAACAAGCGGTTGTATTTCTTGCCGGTATTTCTTGCCGGCTGCGCCACCACGGGATTGGAGAACATCCCGTTGCTTTGGATGCCGACCACCGGCATGTTCGCGATGGGGCCGTCTCAGATGGCGGGCTTGGAGGATGCCAGGCTGCAGGTCGATCCCGTCGTTGACAAGCGCGAGAACGCTGCGCTGATCGGCCAGAACCGCGAGGATCAGACGCCGCGGCAGGTGACCACATCCGACGACGTTCCGGCTTTCGTCACCAATCGCATGAAGGCGCTGATGTCCGCAGCCGGGATGAAAGTGGTGGACAGCGGCGGTAGCGCCATTCTCAAGACCGAACTCCGGCAGTTCTTCGTTGACGAGACGGATACCTACCAGGCGGAGGTCATCCTGCGCGTGACCCTCACCGACCCGGACGGCAACGTGCTGTGGTCGGGCCTGACCAGCGGCGCAGCCGCCCGATATGGGCGCTCATACAAGGCAGAAAATTACTACGAGACCCTGAGCGATTCTCTGGTCGGAGCGGTCCAGCAACTGATTCAGAATCGCGGCTTCCGCACAGCGCTGGCCGGGAGTTGAAGGCCGGAGGAGCAAGGATGAAGGATGAAGGCGGAAGGATGAAGGAAAGTGCTGCGTACCGGTTGCTACGAGACACAATGTGGCTAGTGAATTCCACTTCGTTTCGTTCTCTCCCCTGTTTTTCCTTTGCGTACCTTTGCGTACTTTGCGTTGAACGCTCTTGATGCTGGCCTTCGGCCAGCTACTCGGCCCTCGGCCCTCGCACCTCGTGCCTCGCCCCTGTTTTTTCTAGCCGAAATCCATCGGTGCCGCCGTCTCCATCATCACGCGCTCCGGCACGCGCAGCGATTCTGCCCGGCGACGCTCTTCTTCCGATTTCAACTGGGCTTCCATGTAGGATCCGAGGTATCGGCCACGTGCGACGATGGCGCGGTCGACATGCAGGCGTCGTGCTTCGAAACGCTCGAGGCCGGGAAAGGGATCGCGGCCGCCCAGTCTGATCGCCTCCACCAGCGCGAGCGCATCACCGGCCCCTTTCGGTACGCCCATCGCCACATGCGGTCGGGCAGTGAATGCCGCGTCGCCGATGATGACCACACGCCCGAAGACCAGACGCGGCAACTCCAGATCGACGATCGGTTGAAAGAAATGAAGCCTGGCGCGCTGGACGGCTTCCGAGAACTGTGGCGCCAACACCTGTTGTGCCTTCTCCACCATCTCACCCCGCACCCGAGAGCTGATCAACGCCGGCGGAATTCCGTTCGGGTGGTAACGGCCCGTATCGTCGGTCATCAGCGAACGCAGGCCGTCTTCGGGCACCGGGTAATACCAGACGACGTTGAATTGCCTGCGGCCCGGCTCCACGCTGTGGCCCGGCCCCGGCACCGCGTAGCCGACGCCTTGCTGCCCCGGCGCGACGCAGACGGTGTAACGGTTGAACAATGTCGCGTGGGTCGGCGCAGAAAGATCGCCTTCGTCCACCAGGCAACGCCAGGCAATGTAGCCGGCGTAATACGGCTTCAGTTGGGGCAGGAACTGGCTGCGCACCGTGGAGCGCAACCCGTCGGCGGCGATGAGCAGATCGGCGTCGACGCGCTCGCCGCCGGCGAAGCACGCGGTCACCCTGGTGTCGTCCTGCTCGACTTGCTCGAGCGTCATGCCTGCGTGATAGCGCTCGTTCGGGAATACATCCTTCAGCGCATCGTAGAGGCATTTCCACGAGGTCATTACCTGCCGGAAGGGGCGTTCGGCGACGATCTTGCCCGCCTTGTCGAGTGCGATACGCGCCGGAAGTTCGACGCCCAGGGACTGCTCGGATACGCCCGCACCCGCTGCGCGAAATCCGTCGACGAGCCCGGGGAGGATGGTGATCCCAGCGCCGCGGCCTTCGACATTACCGGTCACGCGCTCGTAGACTTCGACGTCCCAGCCGAGCCGGTGAAACAGATTGCCCGCGATCAGACCAACCAGCGAGCCGCCTATTACGATGACTCGTCCGCGGTGGATCCCAGCGTCAGTTGCCATTTTTCTTGCTTCCCCCGGTTCGGTCGGTGGTATCAGTGACCAGCCCCGATCGTTTCTCGGCCAGCTTGACTGCCGCCATGTAGTCCTCTTCGCCATAGCCCTCACTTACCAGACCCTGCCAAAGCTCGCGCGTCAGCGACGTCAAGGGCATGTCCACTTCGTTGGCGCGGGCGGCGGCGAGCATCAAGTCGATATCCTTGAGGATCAGCCGGGGGGTCATCGTCGGCGTGAAATCGCGCGGCTTCAGCAGCGCAATCTTCGCCTTGAGCCAGGGTGAGGCGATGGTGCTGTGCGCGATGGTGTCGAGCATGAGGTTCCACTCGAGCCCGGCTTTGCGGCCCAGCGTCAACGCTTCCGCCATTGCCTGCGCGGTGCTAACGACTATCGCATTGACCACGAGCTTCATGTAGCGCGCCTGCTCCCCGCTGCCCAGGTACGCTTGCGCCTTGCTGAACGTCTCGACGATGGGCTTTACGGTGCGCCAGGCGGCTTCCGGTCCCGACGCGAGCACGGTAATGTCGCCGCTGCGGGCAGACGCTGCATTGCCTGAGATGGGCATGCGCAGATAGGCCACGCCGTGTGCCGCCGCTTCGCGATCGATTTCGGCGGAAATCTCCGGCGACACCGTACTGGTGTCTGCGAAGATCGCGCCCGGCCCGGCATTGGCCAGCACGCCCCGCGGCCCGAGCACAACTTCACGCAACGCGGCGTCGTCCGGGACGGCAGCGAATATCACATCCGCGGTGCGTGTACATTCCGCCACGCTCTGGGCCTCCCTGGCCCCGAGGGTGACAAGCTTCTGCCGGCTCGCCGGGGTGCGCGAATAGACACTTAATGGATAACCGGCCTTCAGGATGAAACCGGCCATCGGCACACCCATGCGGCCGGCGCCGATCCAGCCTACGCGTAGCAGTGATGCCATTGTCGCTCTCCCGTGTTCGTCCGCGGTCGTGCCTCCCGGTCACGACCCCAGGTAATAGCTTTTCACCAGTTCGCTGCTCTGCAGCTCGAGCAGGTTCCTGCCTTCGAAGGCGATCTCACCGTGAACGATGATGTAGCCTCGGTCCGCAATGCGGCTCGCCTGGTGGAAATTCTGCTCGGCCATCAGCACCGTCAGGCCGAAGCGCTGCTTGAGCGCCGCGATCGTGTCGATCATCTGCTTCACCAACACCGGCGACAGACCCACAGAAGGTTCGTCGACCAGCAAGAGTCTCGGCGCCGACATGATCGCGCGCGCTATCGCGAGCATCTGCTGCTGGCCCCCGCTCATGCTTCCCGCCAACTGGGAGGATCGTTCCCGCAGCATCGGGAAAGCCTCGTGACAGAGCGCAAGATTATGTTCGATCTCGCCGCGCGCCCCGTGCCGAAATGCACCGAGCAGAAGATTTTCCCTGACGCTGAGCTTGGGGAAAAGCCGCCGACCCTCCGGAACCATCGCCACGCCCAGCGCGACGATCTCATGCGGGTTTTTTCCGGTCAGCTCGACGCGTTCGCCATCCGCTTCCAGGACGATCGAGCCGCGGGAAGGCTTGAGCAGCCCCATGATGCATTTCATCAGCGTGCTCTTGCCGTTGCCGTTGGTTCCGAGCAAGGCCACCGTCTCGCCCTGCCGCACCTCGAGGGACACGCCGTGCAGCGCTCTCACTGCTCCGTATCCGGCCTCGAGGCCATCGATCGCAAGCCTAAACACCGAGGTAGATCCTCTGCACGTCGGGGTCCTGCACGATATGATCCGGCCGCCCCTCGGCCATGACGCGTCCTGCATCCATACACACCACGCGCTCGGAGAAACGCATGATCGCACGCATGATGTGCTCGATCATCATGATGGTGACGCCCTGCCGGCTCAGGCCGAGAATGATGGCGAGCATTTCATCGACTTCAACTGGGGACAGGCCGGCCATCACTTCGTCCAGGATCAACAGGCGCGGGCGGACCGCCATCGCGCGCGCCAGCTCCAGCTTGCGCAAATCCACCTGAGTTAGGCTGCCGGTCGGCGCGTCGGCCCTGTCGGCCAGGCCCATCTGCGCCAGGATGGACCGCGCTTCGTCGGAAGCATCCGCAGCGTGCAGCGATCGCCGGTGCCCGACGTATTCCAGCGGCACCGCAATGTTCTCGGTCAGTGTCATGCTCGAAAACGGGCGCGGAACCTGGAAACTGCGCGCGATGCCGAGGCGCGTGCGTCGATATGAGGCAAGCCGGGTAACGTCGATGCCGTCGAATCCGATCGATCCGGCGTCGCTGGAGAGCGATCCGCAGATGCAGTTGATGAGCGTTGTCTTGCCCGAACCGTTGGGTCCGATGATGCCGAGCCGCTCCCCGGACCGCACGGTCAGGCTCACTTCGGAGAGCGCGACGAAGCCGCCGAAACGCTTGGTGACTGCGTCGACTTCGAGCAGAGCCCCGGTCACCTGGCACCCGCCTTCCCGGACAGCCTGCGCGCGAGTCCGAGAATACCTTCGGGTGCCGCTATGACGAACGCGACCAGCAGCAGCCCCAGCACAAGCACGTTGAGTTCCGAGGACAGGGTCACGGATACGATCTGCTGCACGGAACCCAGCAATACTGCGCCAATCACCGGCCCGGCCCAGCTGGCGGTGCCGCCGATGATGGGCATGGCAAGCGCGGAAACCGCGTAATTGAGGCTGAATGCCGAAGTGGGTTCGATGAAGTTCATGTAGAGCGGAAACGGTGCGCCTGCAATGCCCATCAGCGCACCGGAAACGGTCGCGGCGAAGAGTTTCAGTTTCAAGGTGGGAACGCCGACGGATTCGGCCGCTTCCTCGCTATCGCGGATCGCGCGCAATCCGCGGCCAATCCGCGAAGTCTCGATGTAGCGCGCCAGCGCGACGGCCAGCACGGCGAGCAGGGTCATCACCACGAACAGCATCCTGGTGTAGGACGCGAAAAAGGCAGGCGCCGACGGCTGCAGCACCGTGGCGCCGCGGGCGCCGCCGACGAAGCCCCAGTTGAGCACGATGGTCTCGCAGATCACGGCGATTGCAACGGTGGCAATAGAGAAGAAGATTCCGCGAAGGCGCAAGGTCATTGCACCGATCGCGAAACCCATCAGGCCCGTCACCACCGCCGCGGCGACGATCTGAACAAGCAGCGGCGCTGCGAAGGACTTGATCAGCGCCACGGCGGTGTAGGCGCCCGCGGCGAAGAATGCGCCCGAGCCGAAGTTCACGTAACCGGCGTAACCGCCGAGGATGTTCCAGGCGGTTGCGAGCACGATGAACTGCAGCACCACGTAGCCTGCGAAGAAAAAATACTCGTTGCCGACGAGTCGTGCGAGGAACAGTGCAACCACAAGGATCGCGATTGCGCCGACGATGAACCCGGTCCAGCGCTTCACGGCGAAGTGGCCTCTATCATCAGCGTTGCCCGAACAGCCCGGCTGGCCGGACGGCCAGCACGAGCAGAAGGAGCCCAAAGGCTACCGCGGGCGCCCAGGACGCACCGAGCGAGGTGAGCACGATGCTCTCCGCAATGCCGAGGATGATGCCGGCGACGAGAGTGCCCGGCATGCTGCCCAAGCCGGCGAGCACGGCAACGCAGAATGTCCGGCCGATATAGAGGCGCCCCAGCCCTGGTTCGACAGGCGCGACGATTATCAGCAGAGCCCCCGCGAGCGCACAGGTCCCGGTGGCGATGCCGAATGCCCATTGCTTGATGCGCACCGGATCGGCGCCCATCAGCGCCAGCGCGGTCTGGTCTTGTGCCACGGCCTTGATTGCGCGGCCGGTGAACGTGCGGGAAAGATACAGCGAGAGCCCGGTGATCAGCACCAGCGCCACGCCGAAGGCGACCAGCATACGCATGGGTATGCGCACATCGCCAAGCGCGACGCTTTTGCCTATGTAAGCGGCCTCCACCATGCGCTGGTCCACGCCGAAGCTCAGGATCAGCAACACTTCCACGATGAACGCGATGCCGAAAAAGAGGGCAAGCCCGCGCAGGCCAGCGTCGGTGCCGCGGCTTTCGAAGGCAGCGTGATAGAAGCGGTAAACGGCGAGGCCGGCCAGGAAAAAGACCGGTGTTAAAAGTACTCCGGCGAGCAATGGATCGAGACCAAAGCTGCCGAGAAAATACGCGCCGTACGCGCCGAGAACCAGAAAGGCCGGATGTGCGATCTGCGGCACATCCAGAAGCCCGAAGGCAACCGAAAGGCCCACGCTCACTGCAGCATAGAAGCAGCCGAGCAGCACGCCGGCGATGATGGCTTCGCCAAGAAGCTCGAACGACATCGCTGATTCCTGTCCTGGGTGACGTTCGGCCGCGCTTGCCGCCGCCGTCTAATTGCGCGTCTGACTGAAGGGTTTCACTTCTCCGGTCTTGAATGCATCCGGGGCGACGATCACCTGTTTGCCGGCGCTGCGGAATTGGTCGAGGTTCTTGTCCGCGATCCCCCGAAACTGCACATACACGATGCGCGGGTTCGCCCATTCGCCGGTCGGACCGTAGCGAATGCTGCCAACGATCGTCTTGATCTCATGCTTCCTGAGGTAGTTTGCCAGCCCCTGGTGATCCAGGCTTCCGGTCGCGGTCACCGCCTGCGCCAGGATCTGCCCGATCGCATAGTCGAACGGCGGCAGGTAGAAGCCGAGCGGATCCACGTTCGCCTGTTTGGCCCGCGCCTGGTAGCGGGTCAGGAAGCCGCGAATCCCCGGGAAGTCCATCGTCTTCTCCGGTGCCCAAGTGTTGTAGTTCACCACGCCGTTCAGCATGGAACCCAGAGATTCCATGATGGAGGCGTATTGCAGGCCGACCATGCCGCCGCCGAACAACATGACGTTGTCGCCGATCCCGATCTCGTTAACCGAGCGGATGATCGCGGTGGAATCGGACGGATACGAGGCGACGAACACCGCATCGGGTTTCTTCGCGCGGATGGCACGGATCATGGAGGAGAATTCGACGGTGTTGGGCGGGTAGTTCTGGTCGTAGACCGGCTCCAAGCCGTAGTCCTTCAGCCCTGCGCGGATGCCGCCCGCAAGGTTCTGCGCGAATTCGGCATCGGCCGCGAGAATGGCGATGGTCTTCGCGCCGAGCTTGCGGCACAGGCCAAGATAGGGGGCAGCTGAGTCCCTGGCCGAGGCCCATGGCTGGTTGTTGAAGTACTTGTCGTGCCGGATCTGCGCATTGACGTCGAGCGCGAAGTTGCCGATCAGCAGCCGGTCGCGCTGCTTGACCAGCGGCATGATCGGGGCGGTCGGGTTGGTCGCGTAGGGCGCGACCAGGAGGTCGACCTTGTCCACGTCCAGGAGTTTGGTATAGATGCCAGGCGTCATCGACGGATTGCTTTGGTCGTCGTAGACAACCAGCTCCACCGGACGTCCGAGCAACCCGCCCGAGGCGTTGACGTCGTCGCGCCAGATTTCCAGCGCGACCAGTCCGGACTTTCCCGCGCCGCTCAACGGGCCCGTTTGTGAAATCGAAAGGCCGATACGGATCGGCTGCTTGCTCTGCGCGTAGGTGCTGGTCAGGACTGCACAAACCGACAGTGCGGCAGTGACCACCCCAATAATGCCCAGGACGGCTTTGGACGGGAACTTCATCACCGTACTCCCCCTTGATCGCTCCGGCATAGCCCGTTGTTTTGTACTGCGCTCTTCTGAAAGTGCGCGAACCGGTGGACTATAGCAGCTTGCCCGGAATCCGGGCGACGGGGTCTGTCGGTGAGCCGGCATCACTCCATATAGGCAGGAGCGGCACGGTTTCAGATTGTCAGGTAATCGCGCCTCCGGGTAACCGGTCGCGATTCTGGCGCTCGAACATCCAGCCCGGATACTCAGGCGGCAGTTTGCTGACGTTGTTCAGCGTTTGCAGATCGGACTCGGACAGGCGCAAGTCGGTTGCACCGATGTTGTCGGCGAGCTGTTCGTTGGTCTTCGCGCCGATGATTACGCTTGCCACTCCCGACTGGTGTAGCAGCCAGGCAAGCGCAACGCGTGCGATCGAGACGCCGTGCGCCTGGGCGATCGGCCGCATCGCGTCCACACACCTGAACGCACGGACCCGGTCCACCGGCGGAAAGTCGAAGCTGGTGCGCCTCGCACCCTCTGGACCTTTCTCCGTCTCGCTGAATTTCCCCGATAGCAACCCGCCCGCCAGCGGACTCCACACCAGGATGCCCAGCCCCTGGTCCAGCGCCACCGGAACGATCTCCCGCTCTATGTCGCGGCCGGCGAGCGAGTAGTAGGCCTGGATGCTTTCGAAGCGGCTCCAGCCGCGCCTTTCAGAGATGGCGACACCTTTCATGAGCTGCCATGCCGCATAATTGCTCAGCCCCAGATAGCGCACCTTGCCCGAACGCACCAGATCCTCCAGCGCGCGCAGCGTTTCCTCCATTGGAGTCGCCAGGTCCTGGCCGTGGATCTGGTAAAGATCGACGTGATCCAGTTGCAGACGGCGCAGGCTCGCGTCCACGGCGTCCATGATATGGCCGCGCGACAGGCCCACTTGGTTCGGGCCCGGGCCCATGCGGATCCGCACCTTGGTGGCGACGACCAGCTCTTCCCGCGGCAGCTTGAGTTTCTTCAACGCCTGGCCGAGCAGCGTCTCGGCGTCGCCCTCCGAGTACACGTCGGCAGTGTCGATAAAATTGACGCCCGCGTCGAACGCCGCTTTGACCTGCGCTTCCACTTCGGCGAGGCCCAGCTGGCCGATGGGCTGCCATCGTCCCTTACCGCCGTAAGTCATGGTACCGAGGCAGATCTCCGAGACCAGCAAGCCGGAACGCCCGAGAAGACGATAATGCATAGACCCTCCAAAAGAATACTGCGTGCTGAGTACTGAGCGCTGCGACAACGCGCGCGCCCGCGGTAACTTGCGGCGTATAGCGGTACTGCGTACCGCGATTAATTCCGATGATACAACCGCCGCGTTAACCGCACCCAAGAAGCAACGAGACTGAATGGCCTGAAAAGCAAAACCCGGAATCCCTTGTCGGTGGATAATATGAACGACGGAAGAAAGACCCCGACCAACATCTGGAGAAAAACATGCGCGTCTTCAAGACTGTCATCGTCTTTTTTCTTTGCGTAGTTGCACAAGCGCAGGCCGTAGCCGATGATCCCTCGGCACCTGGCGGCCCATTGGACACCTGTATCGCCGCCGTATTGAATGAACATCCGGGTATCGTGACCGGCTGGCGTCTGGCCGGCGGCGGCCTCCAGCCTCCCTATGCGATCACCGTACTGGATAAGGAAGGCAAGATGGGCGAGACCAACTGCGATTCGGCGAACCCGGCGAATTTCGAGTTCAAGAGCAAGACCGGGCTTTACCGCTACGCCATGTATGAACGCGCAACGTTGCCCGAGGATAAAGCGCGCGAGGCTGCGCCGGTGATCTTCGTTGGCCCCGTGAGGTTTTTGGGTATGGAATTATCGGTTGGTTTCACCGGGAGACCCCAGTACAAGTACCAGATGTTTCTTCCCAGCGGCCACAAGGCGACGGTGGAGATGGATGCGGTCGTCGGCCGCCTGAACAAGGCAGAAGTGAATTGAAGAAGCAAGGATGAGGGATGAAGGATGAAGAACGGCAGAATTGAGGACTCAGGACTCGGGGCTCAGTGAAAAGGCGGCCGGCCACGGGCCGGCAGTAAACATGTTGACGCAGAGGTTGCAAAGAAAAGCACGAAAAGGCGCAAAGAGAAACAAGTCCGTGCAATGTCAAAAACTAAACTTCTTTAGCCTCTAGCCACAGCGGAACGTTCTCTTGCTTCCGGGTTACTGCCGGCCCCACAACTTCCGGCCGCCGCCGTCGTAAGTGATGTGCATGGCGCTGCGGTCGTCGGTCACGCCGTTGGCGCTGGCGCGGGCTCACTGGCCGTTCTGGCCGAGGATGAACGGCACGCCGTATCGAAGTAGCGCCGCCGTGAAGTCATCGCGAGGGGACAGTCGGGACTCCTGTGGAAGGTCGTGGCACAATCGCGGCCGGTAAAGGAAGCCGCATCGCGGCGAGCAGATGACTCAGTCAGGCACCGACCGGCAGGCCGCCGGTACAAAGAACAACCACAGTATGGTGCCCGGCGGCGAGGCCGAGTCCGCGTACGCCTGGACCCGTCTGGTGATGGCGTTGCTGCTGTCCACGATCGGCGGCGTGGGCATGTGGTCGGTGGTTGTGGCGCTGCCGCCGGTGCAGGTGGAATTCGGCGTCGCGCGCGCCGATGCGTCGCTGCCGTACACACTCACCATGATCGGCTACGGGTTCAGCGGCATTCTCATGGGCAGGCTTTCGGACCGCTTCGGGATCGTGGTTCCGGTCATGGTCGGTACGCTCGCGCTGGCGCTCGGCTACGTCCTGTCAGGCTCGGCCAGCACTCTCTGGCAGTTCACGCTGGCGCAGGGCCTGCTGATCGGTGTGGGCAGTTCCGCTACTTTCGCGCCGTTGCTTGCCGACACTTCGATGTGGTTCACCCGCCGCCGCGGCATCGCCGTAGCGATCTTCGCCAGCGGCAATTACCTCGCGGGCACGGTCTGGCCACCGATCGTTCAGCATTTCATCGACAGTGTTGGCTGGCGCCAGACCTACCTCGGCATTGGTATGTTCTGCGTGGCGACCATGTTGCCGCTGGCGCTGCTGCTGAAAAGAAGGGCGCCCGCGACAGGGCACACAACGGCAGGCGCATCGGTCGCCTCGTGGACGCCACGTCCGCTGGGGCTCTCGCCCGGTACATTGCAAGCGCTGCTGGTCATCGCGCCGCTCAGTTGTTGCGTCGCGATGTCGATGCCGCAAGTTCACCTCGTCGCCTACTGCGGCGACCTCGGCTACGGCGCCGCGCGCGGCACGCAGATGCTGTCGCTGATGCTGGCGTGCGGAATCGTGAGCCGGCTCGCCTTCGGCTGGATCTGCGATCGCATCGGCGGACTGCGCACGCTGCTGGTGGGCTCGAGCCTGCAGGCGCTTGCGCTGCTGCTGTTCCTGCCGTTCGACGGCCTCGTATCGCTTTACGTGATCTCGGCGCTGTTCGGCCTGTTCCAGGGCGGCATCGTGCCGTCATACGCAATCATCGTGCGCGAGCACTTCCCGCCGAAGGAGGCCGGCGCGCGCGTCGGCACCGTGATGATGGCCTCGCTGTTCGGGATGGCTCTGGGTGGCTGGATGTCCGGCGCAATCTTCGACTGGACCGGCGCCTACAATGCCGCGTTCGTCAACGGCATCCTGTGGAACCTGCTGAACATGGCGATCGCCTTCTGGCTGCTGAGGCGACAGCGGAAGCCGGGATTTTCCTGAACGCCGACGCAATCTGGCATGCGGTTTTTGCGGTGCAATGATTTCTTGCCAGGCTTCCGCTTGAGTCGAGTCCCGATGAAGGGCATTATCGGCAGTGTGCGGCAGATCGTTGGCCGCGCGCTTTTATTAAGAGGCGGCGGCCGCACCCTCGCGGCACTCCGACCAGGCAAGCGGGTCGATCGGATGGAGGAGACAACCATGCGCGGGCGAAACATTCGCAGTTGGGTGCTGATGGCGGCGTTCGTGGTCGCGGGCGTCGGTACGTTCAGGACGGCTCCGGTGCAGGCGAAAGAAGTCAAGATCGGCGTCATCTTCGACTATACCGGACCGTTCGCCGCCGGCGGTTCGCAGGCCGCTGCGATCGGCACCAAGATCGCGATCGACATGATCAACGAGCGCGGCGGGGTCGAGGGCTACATGATCAAGGCCATCTATGCCGACGCACAGTCCAAGGCCGAGGTCGCAATCAACGAGGCCATCCGGCTGCTCGACCAGGAGAACGTCGACCTGGTGATGGGCGTGTATTCCAGCGCGCATTGCGTGCCTATGGCGCAGAAAGTGGATGCGGCCAAGAAATTCATGTGGGCCAACGTGTGCACCGCCTCGACCGTCTTCAAGGGCAAAAACCTGCGCTACGTGTTCCGCCCGCAGGTGCACACCGATCAGTTCGGCTTCGCGTCGTGCAGCCTGTTGAACGAAACCGCCAGGACCCGGTTCAGCAAGGACCCGAAGGACCTGAAGGTCGCGATCATCTACGAGGACGGTCCCTACGGCGCGGGCGTGGCGGCCGGCAACGAAGAAACGTGCAAGAAGTTCGGGATGCAGATTGTGCTCAAGGAGGGTTACTCGGCGACCGCGCCGGATCTTTCGAGCCTGGTCACGAAGCTGCGCCGCGCCCGCGCAGACGTGATTCTGCACACCGGCTACAACCCGGACATCACGCTGTTCTGGCGACAGGCGCGCGAGCAGGGATTGAGGTGGGCGGCGCTGATCGGCCACGGCGCCGGTTATGCGCAGTTCGACAAGCTGCGCGACTCGCTGGGCAAGGATTCCGAATTCGTCCTCGACGTGGACCCGGTGCCCGCACAGCTGCTCGATCCCAAAACCCTCGCCCCCGGACTGGGCCAGCTTACGCAGGAGATGGTCAAGCGCTACAAGGCCGAGGTCAAGGTCGACGAGCTGCCCCCGCACGTGTCGATGGGCTTCAACCAGACCTGGATTTTTCTCACCGACGTGCTGCCGCGCGCGATCAAGAAATACGGCGGAGTGGATCCCGAGGCGCTGCGCAAGGCCGCCCTGGACACCGACATCCCAGACGGAGGCACGATCCAGGGCTACGGCGTGAAGTTCCATCCGCCGGGCCACGAGATGTCCGGCCAGAACGAACGCTCCTCGCCGGTGGTAATCCAGTACATCGGCGGCGACAGCAAGATCGTCTGGCCGCCGCGACTGCGCACCGCCGAGCCGGTGCTGCCCTGGCCAAAGACGCACAGCTATTCAAACCAGTAGAACCAGGACACTACTGGCCACAGAGGACACAGAGAACACGGAGAAAAGCAAAACGCGTTCAACGCAAAGGTCGCAAAGGTACGCGAAGGAGTTCAATGACTGCAACAAACTTCCAATGCTAGCCTGGTTGTGAGTATTTCGATGGCGGGTTTCTGTCTGATCTTTTTTTCTTCGTGTGTCTTCGTGATCTTCGTGCCTTCGTGGTGAGACTTTCTGGTTTGAATTTCTCCGTGCCTCTATGTGGCTAATTCGAATTAAAGGGGGGAGATGTTAGCGGTCAGCGGATTGACCAAGGTCTTTGGCGGCTTCACGGCCGTCAACAGCGTTTCCTTCGAGGTGAAGGAAGGCGAGATCCTGGGATTGATCGGCCCGAACGGCTCGGGCAAGAGCACCACGTTCAATCTCATCGCCGGCGCGCTTGCACCGACCGCGGGATCGATCCGCTTTCTCGGCCGCGAAATCGGCGGTTGGCCGGCTTACCGCGTCGCCCACGCCGGGATCGGGCGGACGTTCCAGATTCCGCGCCCCTTCCGCCGGCTGTCGATCATCGAAAACGTCGCGCTCGCCGCCTGTTACGGACAGGAGGATCGCCCGACGCGCGAACAAGCGTTCTCCCAGGCAAAGGAAATCCTCGATCTGGTGCACCTGCGCGCCGAATCCGACTCGCGCGTCGTAGGTCTGGGCGCCGCGGGGCTGAAGAAACTGGAACTGGCGCGCGCACTCGCCACCAAGCCAAAGTTGCTTCTAGCCGACGAATCGCTGGGGGGCCTGGATGAACAGGAGATGAATCAGGCTGCGGATCTGCTCGTGGAGATCCGGAAGCAGCGCGGCATTACCATCGTCTGGGTCGAGCACATCATGGGCGCGTTGATGCGGGTGGTGGACCGCTGCGTGGTGCTGGACCACGGCGAAGTGATCGCGCAAGGAAAACCCGAGGGGGTGGCGCACGACCCGAGAGTCATCGAGGTGTATCTGGGCACCGACGCCAAGGACGTGCAGGCCACCGTGGCCGCAAGGGGCACTTGATGCTCGCGCTGCGCAACATATCCGCGGGCTACGCCGGCTTCCAGGCGCTGTTCGACGTAAGCCTCGAGGTCAGGGCGGGCGAAACCGTCGCGGTTATCGGACCAAACGGTGCCGGCAAGACGACGCTGCTCAGAGTCATCTCGAGGTTGATCGACGCGACTGCGGGCGAGATGACGATGGAGGGCCGGCGGCTGAACGGCGTGGCTTCATACGACCTGGTCAGCCACGGGATCGCGCACGTGCCGGAAAACCGGCGGTTGTTCCCGAAGCTCACCGTCGAGGAGAACCTGCGAATGGGCGCGTTCGTGCCGCGGGCGCGCGCTCAATTCGAAGAGCGGCTCGCGCGTGTCTACCAGTTATTTCCGCGAATGCAGGAGCGCCGCCACCAGCCGGCCGGCACGCTTTCCGGAGGCGAGCAGCAGATGTGCGCGATCGGCCGCGCGCTCATGTCCGGGCCGAAGCTGCTGTTGCTCGACGAACCATCGGCGGGACTGGCGCCCGTGGTGGTGCAATCGATCTTCGAGACAGTGCGGCGGATGAGCGCAGAGGGCTACACCGTATTGATCGTCGAGCAGAACATCCGCCAGGTGCTCAAGGTCGCGAGCCGCGGTTATCTGCTGGAGACCGGGCGCATCCGCGCCACAGGCGCGGCCGCGGAGCTGCTCGACACCGACGAGATCACGAAAGCTTACCTCGGGCTATAGAAACAAAAAAAGCGCTAGACGCAGAGGACGCGAAGGACACGGAGGAAAGCATGAGAAATGGTCCAATCCAGAAGATTGCGAATGTCCCACATGGGGGACGAATCCATTGTTCACTTGGAAGCGTGGGCAAGAATTTCATGCACTCACCTCCGCGTCCTCTGCGACCTCTGCGTTGGGAGCTGTCGCTTGCCCGCCGCCCCGGGGACCCGTACAGGAGCCAATAGGCGATGGATATTTTTGACATCTTTCTGCTGGAAGCCATCGTTAACGGCGTACTGCTCGGCGGCATCCTGGCGCTGCTGGCGCTCGGGCTGAACCTGATCTTCGGCGTGATCGACGTGGTATGGATCTGTTACGCCGAGTTGATCATGATCGGCATGTACACGGCCTTCTACCTGCACGTGGACTACGGGTGGCCGCTGTGGCTCGCGTTCCCGGCGTGCATCGTGGTGGTCTCGGCATTGGGCGTCGCATTGCACCATTACGTGATTCGCCCGGTACTTGCCGCCGAGCCGATCAACCAACTGCTGGTCACCGGCGGCGTGCTGTTTTTCCTGCAGGGCGCAGCCACACTGGCCTTCGGTGTGGAGTTCAGGAACATCGGCGTAAAGCTGCCCATTTTCGAGGTGGGCGGGATGTTCCTGAGCCTGGCGCGGCTGACCGCGTTCCTGATCGCGCTCGCAGCCATGATCGGCGTCTATCTGTTCCTCAAGCGCACGTACGTCGGTACGGCGATCCGCGCCATCTCGCAGGACCGCACGATCATGCCGCTGATGGGCGTGAACCCGAGCCGCATTTTCCTGATCACGTCTGCACTGGGCGGCGCACTCGCCGGAGTCGCCGCCTGCCTGCTGGTACTGCAATACGACATCCACCCGGCGATCGGACTGTCTTTCGGACCGATCGCGTTCCTGGTTTGCGTGCTCGGCGGCCTGGGCAACATGATCGGCGGCTTCCTCGCCGCGTTCATCTTCGC
This sequence comes from Burkholderiales bacterium, assembly GCA_036000845.1. Lineage (GTDB taxonomy): Bacteria > Pseudomonadota > Gammaproteobacteria > Burkholderiales > JACQAP01 > JACQAP01. The sequence continues at coordinate 5,067 of DASYUW010000003.1, read as the reverse complement.
GCAGTTCATCTCGGTGGGTGGATACTTCTTCCACCTCGAATGGGGCTACGTGCTGGCCTTCCTGTTCTTCATCGCCTTCATGTTCTGGCGGCCGCAGGGTCTGCTGGGAGGCAAGTCATGAGGCGCGCGGTGCCCTGGATCGGCGTCGCACTGCTGGCAGCCGCGCCGCTCACGGGGATTGGCAACTACCCGTTGCACCTGATAATCATGTGCCTGCTGTGGGCCTTGGTGTACACCAGTTGGGCGCTGATGGGGAGGCTCGGAATGACCAGCCTCGGCCACGGTGCTTTTCTCGCCATCGGTGCGTACGGGGTGGTGATGGCATGGAATCTTTTCACGCTCTCGCCCTGGCTGTCCCTGCCGGTATTGCTGTTGTTCGCCGCATTGATCGCGTTCCTGATCGGCTACCCGTGTTTCCGCCTGAAGATCGTTGGTCACTATTTTGCGCTGGTGACGCTCGCCCTCGGGGAGATCGCGCGCATGGTCATCGTCGCGCTACGCGACCAGACCGGCGGTTCGCTCGGTGCCACGCCCAACACCGCGCTCGCGGACGGGTCCTGGTCGCTCACTGCGCTGCAGTTCTCCTCCAAGCTGGTGTGGTTCTACCTGATCCTTGGTTTCTGGTTGTTCGGGCTGTGGGTGTGGACGCGGGTGGATCGCTCGATGGCGCGGCTTGCGCTGGAAGCGATCAGCCAGGAGGAAGACGCCGCCGCCTCGATCGGCATCAACGTCACCCGTCTCAAGCTCGGCGTGACGGTGATATCAGCAACGATGACCTGCCTGGGCGGCGCGCTGTACGCGCAGTACCAGCTCTATGTGAATCCCGAGACGGTTTCGGGAATCGGGGTGAGCCTGCAGATGGTATTCGGCGCGATCGCGGGCGGGATGTTCGTGCGCATCGGACCGACGGTCGGCGCGGTGTTCACGCTGCTGCTCGCCGAAGTATTGCGACTCGCGCTCGGCCACGATATCCACGGCCTGGACACCACGCTCTATGGCCTGATGCTGGTGCTGTTCATCATCTTCATGCCGAAGGGCATCCTGGGCGCGGCGACCGAAGCCTGGAACAGGCGCCGTATGAAGCCCGTGACCGCCTCGGCCACCTGAAAATCAGGAAACACACTCAACGCGAAGGACGCAAAGGGACGCCAAGGAAAAACTGGAAAAGGATATAACAACGAGATCTGACGTCTCACCGCAAGCTGCAAGCGCACCCTCGGACCCGATTGTGTCTCGACGAGTCTGAGAGCTAACAGGTCGAATATCCAGTCTCCTGTTCTCCTTCGCGTTTAACGCGTTTTTTGAGTCAAACAGAAAGGATGCGTTCGACGGCAACGCCGCGAACGTCCATTTCGTATTCGAGTTCCTCGATCGGCGGCCGGCAGTAATGCCAGGTAAGCCCCGCACCGTTGCCGGCGCGGGGGAGAATTTCTCCGGAGAGGATCGAATGAATATCGTGCACCGTGTACACCTGCACAGCGGTCGCTTCACGCCACGAAGCGCCCAGGCCGGTAAGACGATCCTCCATCTTTCCCAGTACGAAGCGCGCTTTCTCTTTAAACCCCACAGGCGATCTGTCACCGCGTGCGACTATGTCCTCTGGAAACTTTCCGCCTTCCGGCCACTCGCTGCTGCCGGCGACGACGAAGTTCGTGCCGGCGGTCTTCGCGGGAGTGGTGTAGCAGAAGGCGTAGAAGCAGGGCTCGGCAGGCGGAGCGAATTGCGGCGCAACATTGGAGCGCGCGACCGGATTTAGACCGTCGCGGAACAAGTTCCAGCGCTTCAATACTTGGACATAGCCTTCGTTGAAGGTCTTGAAGCCGGACATGGAGAGAGGAGCGGGGGAACGCAACTCGGCCGCGCACAGTGCCGTACGTGGCCGGTCGAGAGCCGAGAGATGCGCCTCGATCGCCGCGAATCCCTGCGCAACGGGCACCGGCTGCGCGAAGCGCACCCGCTCGATTATGTAACCCTGCAATGCTTTTACGCCTTGGGAGTAAGGGAAACCGCCCTTCAGGAACGCGTACCCGCCATCGGGAAAACTGATCAGCTCGCTCATTGCGCCTCCGCATGTCCGGGATGCGCGACTTTACCGCGTGTCGCAGCGACGCGGATCGACCTTTCCCATCCGCCACTTCCTCGGGTATTGTCTGTCATCGGTGCATCCGGCGTATCCAGGTTGAATCTCCGCCAGGTTTCGGAGCAGAACATGCGTGCCAGTCGAGTCGTGCAGCGTGTAGCGATTGCCGGTCTCGGTGCGATCGGAAAGGCGGTCGCGCGAAAGCTCGATGAGGGCGTTGCAGGTCTGTCGCTGAACGCAGTCGCGGTACGCGACCCCGCCCGTGCCGGCGCTTTTCTCGAAACCCTGTCGCGCCCTCCCGCGGTGGTTGCCCTGGATGTGCTCGCCAGCCACGCGGATATCGTGGTCGAGTGTGCGCCGGCGCAATTGCTCGTCGCAATCGCCGAACCTGTCCTGAAGGAAGGGAAGAAGCTGGTCGTGCTGTCAGTCGGTGCGCTGCTTTCCAATCCGCAACTCGGGCAGATCGCCGACCGTTACAACGCGCAGATCCTGGTGCCCACCGGCGCGCTGATCGGGCTGGATGCGGTGCTGGCGGCAGCAGAGGGCAAGATCCAATCAGTTCGCATGGTCACTCGCAAGCCGGTGAAAGGCCTGGCGGGCGCACCGTTTCTCGTCGAGCGCGGCATCGGCCTGGACGATCTTCGCGAGCCGCTGAAGATCTTCTCGGGAACTGCGCGGGAAGCGGCGAACGGATTTCCTGCGAATCTCAATGTTGTCGCGGCTCTATCGCTGGCGGGAATCGGTCCGGACAGGACCTTGGTGGAAGTGTGGGCGGACCCGTCCGTTACCCGCAATACTCACCGCATCGAGGTGGAATCGGACTCGGCGAGCTTCAGCATGACCATCGAGAACATTCCGTCGGAGAATCCCAGGACCGGGCGCATCACCGCGCACAGTGTGATTGCACTGCTGCGCAAGCTGACATCGCCCATACGCGTCGGGACTTGAGCAGCGCGATCCCGTCCTGGCAACCGGGACTTCGCGTCCTCAACGAATCAGGTCCCGGTACGCATGCCACGTTGCGTGCCCAAGCACCGGCAGCACGATTACCAGCCCAAACAGCAAAGTGGCGAAGCCAATCGCGGTGAGCCCCGCAATCAGTGCCGCCCATACGATCATGGCCGGCAGGTTGGTGCCGACGGCCTTGATGCTGGTCAGGATCGCAGGCCGGGTGTCGGCGGCACGGTCGAAGATCATCGGCGCGGAGACCGCGGAGACGAAGAACGCAATCACCGCGAATACTGCGCCGGTAATAAAATAGGTGACGAAGAACTCGTAATAGTTCCAGTCCACGATGGTCTGGTAGAAAGTTTCGCGAACCGACGGCAGGGTGCCACCCAAGGCCTGCTCGAACAGCAGCCTCGATATCAGCACCCAAGCGATCGCCAGGATAGCGAGCAGCACCCCCAGGCGCGCGAGCGATTTCCCGTTTTTGAGCGCGCCGTCGAGCGACGTGTCGAAGGTGGCGCGTTGGCCGGAGGCGCGCCGCCGCGACAGCTCGTAAAATCCGGCGCCGAACACCGGCCCCACCAAGAGGAAGCCGGATACCGCTGCGGCGAACAGATCGATCTGCGTGCTGCACATCAACAGGATCAGCCATCCCAGTGCAACCAGAATCAGTCCGTGCGCGACGCTTGGGCCGGGGTTGGCCGTGAAATCCTTCCATCCGCGCGCCAGCCAGCGCAGAGGTTGCAACGTTCCGACGCGGGCAACTGGCGGCAAACCCGGAGAGTGAGCAAATGCATCCATCGGCTTGTCCATGATGCGCTCCTCCTTACGATGAGTGCGATGTCGCGAAGCCGCCCGCGGCCAGGCCCCGCGCCGGTGCCGCCGGGCTGCGTGCTTGCACAACAGTTTCCTCCATTTTCGCCGGTGGCGGTTGCCCGCAGTGCGATATAGTGAGCAAACGGCAGACAGCATTGGCCTGTTCCTTGCGTTGTCAGTCGCTGCGCGGCACTCGATGTCTCCACCCGCGACAGCAGAAGAGCTTGCACAGATTTCGCCGATCCGGCGCATCGCGCAAACGTCATTCCTGAGCTGAGAGTCCCGGTACTTACTGGCCGCTAAAACGGCCGTCCGGAACGGCCCGATTCTTGCATCAATAATCCGCAATGGCACTGCATGGCGCGAAGGTGGGATGCAATGCGCCAACCATCGATCCCGGAAAATATTGCGAAAACTCCTTTACATGCGACGTACCGCGCGCCGCGTCCCGCTGCTGTCCAGCTGGTGGAACGATGCGCGCTTTTTCTGGCACACCAGAAACAGGGCTCCGTGGATCGTGGCTCTTATTGTCGGGGTGACCATCACGGCGTTCAGTGCACTCACGTATTGGCTCGAGTCGAACAGTTCGGAGACGCGGGAACTGACGTGTCTTGCGCTGAATGTTTACTACGAAGCCCGGGGGGAGCCCCTTGTGGGGAAATACGCGGTGGCGGAAGTCACGATGAACCGCGTGGTCTCGCGCCGCTTCCCGGGAACAGTCTGCCAAGTCGTTTACGAGAAAAGATGGGACCGGCTGCGCAAGCGTTACGTGGGCGCGTTCTCATGGACGGAGTTCGACGTCATTCCGCACCCGGAAGGCGAACAGTGGCATCAGGCCAGGGATGTTGCCGAAGCCGTATACTTCGGGCGGCGGCCGCCGCGGCTGAACGGCGCGCTGCACTATCACGCGACTTACATCAGACCGAGCTGGTCGCGAGGCCGGCAACCCGTCGCACGCATCGGCGGGCATGTTTTCTACAACTGATCGGCCGCAAGAGGCGGCAGGAGAAGGACTCGGGAGGAAATCAGGACTCAGGTCCCGGGACTCAGAAAATGCGTTGGCGCAAAGGACGCAAAGAAGAGTAAACAAAGACGCAAAGAAAGACAAAGTAAAACAGGGGTCGCGTAGTTTTTTGCAGTCACCAGTCACCAGTCACCAGTCACCAGTCACCAGTCACCAGTCACCAGTCACCAGTCACCAGTCACCAGTCACCAGTCAACGT
>DASYUW010000002.1:0-6287 GCA_036000845.1 Burkholderiales bacterium | reverse complement strand
GCGCAGACCGCGGTGTGCAACCGGCACCATGCGGTCGAGCAGCAGCTGTGCCGCTGGCTGCTCTTGAGCCTGGACCGGCTGTCCTCGAACGAGTTGACCATGACCCAGGAGCTGATTGCCAACATGCTGGGCGTGCGCCGCAAGGGCGTCACGGAGGCGGCCGGCAAGCTGCAGGCGGAAGGATTGATTCATTACAGCCGCGGCAAGATCACGGTGCTGGACCGTCCGAAGCTGGAAGCGCGGGTCTGCGAGTGTTATGCGGTGGTCAAACGGGAATCCGATCGCTTGTTTTCCTTTTCCCGCAAGACCGCGATCGTTGACCAGCTTTCGTGATTGCGACCGTGCGCAATCCCCTCCCCGTGCCGCTGTTGGGCCTCCGACGACGCTATCGAACCGGGAGAGTGCAGGGCAAGTTGCGCGCAGAGCATCAATTGAAAACAGCCTGCTCGCCGTCGTCCCCCGCAAGGAGTATCGGCGTCTGACTGCCGGGCTCGAACCGGTCACGTTGACATTCGGCGATGTGCTCTACGAGCCATGGGAGCCGATCCGCCATGTCTACTTTCCCAACAAATCCCTGGTGTCGTTGCTGACGCTGGCGGACGGCCACCTGGCCCTGGAAGTCGGCCTGATCGGCCGCCAGGGCATGGTCGGCATTCCTCTGGTCCTGAGACGCAATGTGTCGTCGGTTCGCGCCCTGGTGCAAGGATCCGGGACGGCCATGCGGATGGCGTCGGCGCACTTCCGCAAGGAATTCCGGTTCAGTCTGCCGTTGCAGCAAGAGCTGTACCGCTACACCCACGCATTGATGGCCCCGATCTCGCAAACCGCCGCGTGCAATCGCTTTCACGTGGTGGAGACGCGCCTCGCCCGCTGGCTGCTGATGACCAACGACCGCGTAAAGTCGGACCAATTTCGCATGACGCATGAATTCCTCGGCCACATGCTGGGGGTGCGGCGGGTCGGCGTCACCAAGGCCGCTCACGCATTGCAGATGCGCAAACTGATCAGTTACAGCCGCGGCGACATCACGGTCCTCGACCGCAGAGGCCTCGAAGCAGCAGCTTGCGAATGCTACGAGATCGTCAAGCACATGCACGACGTCGCACAGGCCGGACATGAAATGCGCAAGATGCGGCTTTCCGCAGGCGCGTGATGCGCTGGTTAGCACCAAGAAAATAAGGCTGGCACTAGGGTTGCTGCTCCGGGCCAGTTGCTGCCTGTTGCGACATAACCCGAAGCCTGCAAAAAATATCATGTCGCTTATGTGCGCTGGCGCACAGAGCGCGCCGGAAGAGGGGCTGATGATTGAGTCGGGTGAGTCTTCATCCTTCCTCCCTAGGATGAACACCTGAAACACCAGGCCCGGAAATGGCTATGTCGTTCCGGGTCTTTTTTTGGCTTCCGACTAGTGTCCTAGCAAGTGCGGAGAACAACGGCACCCTGCCCTCGACCAGAATTGCAAGCGTGCTGGCGAAGCGCGAAGTGTTGACGCCGCAAACCCGCCATTCGCGCCCTGACAGGCGGCCAGTGCCTCGCGCAATCGGGCACTGCCCCCGAGCCCATCGCCGGTCCGGCAGTTGCGGCGGACCGGCCGCGCGGCAAATACGCTAAGCTCCCGATAAACCAAAGAGGGAGGATTCAAGTGGACACAGGCTCGCTGTTCGAACATCTGCGCCGCTTCGACACGCCCACCATCGCCAACGCACTGGAAATCGCGCGCGGGCAGCGCACCATCACCGGTTTCACCCGGCAGACGCTGATCGCCGCGTTTCCGCAATTGCCGCCGATCGTCGGCTTCGCCAAAACGGTAACCATCCGCTCCTCCACACCTTACGATCCGGCGGTGCGCAGGAAAAACCAGCTCGCCTACTACGAGTATCTCGCGCAACCGCAGCAGCCCACGATTGCCGTGGTCCAGGATATCGACAGTGAACCCGGACTGGGTGCGTTCTGGGGGGAAGTGAACACCCATATCCACTGGGGCCTGGGCTGCGTCGGCGCAGTAACGAATGGCTCGATGCGCGATCTCGACGCTATGCACCCGCAATTCCAGTGTCTGGCCGCATCGTTGAGCCCCAGCCATGCCTGGGTGCAGGTCGTCGATTTCGGCAGGCAGGTGGATGTATCCGGCCTGGTCGTATCCGATGGCGAAATCGTCCATGCCGACCGCCATGGCGCCGTCGTGATACCGCGCAACCTGCTAGACAAGCTGACCGCTGCGATCAATCTGATGGCGCGACGGGAGAAAGTGATACTCGATGCGGCGCGCCTGCCGGGATTCGGCATGACGAAGCTGCGCGACGCCTTCGCCGCTTCCGACCAGGTCAAATAGCTGCAAGACCGCTCCAAGACTGCGCGTGGATCCGGCGCGGGAGTGGCCACGCGGATCGGGCTTATATTTGTCCGCGTGATTCGAACAGGCCGAGTGAAAAACGACAACAAGGGAGGATAAGGTCATGTCAATGGAAAAATTCGGTGCCGTCGTTAATCCCTACGAGTTCCGGGCGGAGGATGTCGAAGCCCCGCCCAGGACCTTCGGCGCCACCATGCGCAGAATCGGCCCCGGGCTGATCCTCACCGCTTCGATCGTCGGCTCGGGCGAGCTCATCGCGACCACCACGCTCGGCGCGGAAGTCGGCTACGTGCTGCTTTGGGTCATCCTGGTTTCGTGCGTGATCAAGACCGTGATTCAGGCACTGCTCGGCCGCTACACCATCGCGACCGGCGAAACCGGGCTCGAGGCATTGAACCACATGCCCGGCCCGAGGATTCTCGCCCTGAGCTGGACCGTCTGGATCTGGGCCATAGTGGCCTTCCTGGTGAGCCTGCCGCTCGGGGGCATGTACGGGGGCGTGTCGCAAGTGGCGAACCTCATGCTGCCGGGCATCGGCATCGACGTCTGGGTCGGCCTGTTCGCGGTCGCGAGCCTGGCCCTCCTGCTGACCGGCTCGTATGCGCGCGTCGAGTTCCTCGCCACGCTCATGGTGGTGATGTTCACATTCCTCACCGTCGTGACGGCCGCAATGCTGGTCACCCACCCCGAGTACTTTTCCTGGGGAGAATTGCTGGAGGGCCTCAAATTCAAGGTGCCGGACAAGGGCTTCGTGACTGCCGTCGCGGTGTTCGGAATCACCGGCGTGGCCGCGACCGAGCTGGTGGCGTACCCGTACTGGTGCCTGGAAAAAGGCTACGCGCGTTTCACCGGACCGCGCGACAACACGCAGGCCTGGCTGGACCGCGCCAACGGCTGGATCCGTGTCATGCACTTCGACATCGTCGTATCGCTCATCATTTACACCTTCGCCACGATCGCCTTCTATCTGCTGGGCGCGGGCGTCCTGCACGGGATGGGGCTGGTGCCCAAGGGGCTGGAAATGATCAAGACGCTCTCGAACACGTTCACCGAGATCCTCGGACCGTGGGGCCTCTACCTCTTCTACATCGGCGCCATCGTGGTGCTGTACAGCACGATTTTCTCGGCCACTGCGGTGCTGGCGCGCCAGTTCACCGACATGGCGAAAATGGGCGGGATGCGGTCGCTGGACGACTTCCGCAAGCGCCTCGTGTTCCAGCGCTGGGCCATCGTCGTGCTCATCATCGTGCCGATCGCGTTTTACTACGCGTTCAAGTCGCCGGTGGCAATGGTGAAGGCCGGCGGCGTGGCCATCGCGCTGTTATTGCCGGTGATCGGATTCTCGGTGGTGTATCTGCGGCACCGCCGTCTGGTCGGCGAACTGGCGCCGTCCGCCTGGATCACCGCGGCATTATGGCTGACCGCAGTGGTCGCGACCGCCGGCATGATCTGGTACGCGCTGATGCAAGTTCAGAGGTAGGCGCGCGGCGCTTGCAGCGCTCTCCCGCCGGAAGCCGGGAGTGAGTGTCTCGCTGCGGCAGATCAGTCTTGGCGCGCGAACAGCATTCCCGGGTCAGTTCGCAATGCGCCGGCGACAGGTTTCGATGAAGGGGTCGGCTTGCGCGGCAGCCTGGGACACGGCAAGCACCACCTCGGCGGACACCGCGTCGATATGTCCAAGAATCGCCTCAACGCCCTGGATCGCGAGCATCCTGACGTATTTCACGCCCGGGTTGCGCGAGCCGAAGCGTGCGGCGCCGACGTCGCCGTCGAAGTTTCTCACCCGGAAGGGTTCGCGCTCCGCCCAGACCGCCTGCATGCGCGCGAATTCGCGCTCCGACCCGGTCACCCGATCGCTGATCCGGTCGGTGAACGTATAGTTAGCCAGCAGCAACTCGCCCACTACCTTGACTTCGATGACGATGCGCTGCTCGCGTCCGATGGGGGTGGCGAAATGGGTGGCGATCTCGTCGGCTTCCTCGGCGTTCAGCACACGCGCTGCCTGATCGGTCCAGATCGCATGCAACCAGTCCGGATCCTCGATGCCGCGTGCGATGACGCCGTCGACGATGCGGCTGAAGTGTGCCTCGGCATCCTGCCACTCCGCCGCCGCAGCGTTCCAGTCGCGGCCGAGTCCGGCATCGCGCCCCCGCCGCGCGAGCAGCGTCCGCGCCGCACCGAGGCCGGCCTGCTTCACCGCCAGGCGGGCGACGGCCAGCGGAATGTCGGGTTCATGGCTCGCCGCCAGCCTCGCGATGGCGTCGTCTTTGAGCGCGTCCGCTGCCGCCGGCCCGATTGCAGTCAGCAAAGCGGTCAGCACCGCTCCCGGAAACCTTCCGATTGACATTACGATCTTCCTCCTTCGGCGCCCATTCTACCGTCTGCGGCCCCGGCCGATTTCCCACCCCCGGGAAAATGCCTTCGCGATGGGGTAGCATGCGGCCTTTCCGGACACTATTCAGGAGGGGAAGGAAATGGGCGCACACAACAAAATAGCCATCGTTACGGGCGCAGGCAGCGGCATCGGCAAGAGCGTTGCGCTCACGCTTCTGAAGAACGGTTACAGCGTTGCACTTGCGGGGCGGCGCAAGGATGCGCTGGAGCAGGCCGTGAAGGAATTGGGCGCAGGCGCGCGAGCGCTGGCGGTGCCGAGCGACGTGAGCGATCCGCAGTCGGTGAAGGCGTTGTTCGCGAAGACGAAGGAGACCTTCGGCCGTTTGGATCTGCTGTTCAACAACGCCGGGGTCAATGCGCCGGGGATTCCGCTCGAGGACCTGACCGTCGAACAATGGCGGAACGTGGTGGACATCAACCTGTCGGGCATGTTCTTCTGCATCCAGGAGGCATTCCGGATGATGAAGGACCAGGATCCGCGCGGCGGGCGCATCATCAACAACGGCTCGATCTCCGCGCACGCGCCGCGTCCCAACTCGGCGCCTTATACCTCGACCAAGCACGCCGTGACCGGGCTCACCAAGTCGGCCTCGCTCGACGGGCGCAAGTACGACATTGCCTGCGGCCAGATCGACATCGGCAACGCGCTCACCGAGATGGCGGCGCGGATGACCAAGGGCGTACCGCAGGCCAACGGCGAGATCAAGATCGAACCGACCATGGACGTGCAGCATGTCGCCAATGCGGTGCTGCATATGGCCAGTCTGCCGCTGGAAGCGAACGTACAGTTCCTGACCGTGATGGCGACCAAGATGCCTTTCGTCGGGCGCGGGTGAAGCCATGGCCTCCAAAGCGCGCTACATCTTCATCGCCAGCATGGATGTCGCTCCCGAGAAGGAAGACTTGTTCAACGAGGTTTACGACACCGAGCATGTGCCGCTGTTGCTAAAAGTGCCCGGCGTGATCTCAGCGAAGCGTTACAAGACCGAACCGCTGACGGTTTTCGTGCGCGGCGCGAAGCAGACCGTCGTCCACGACGACGAACCGCGCTACAGCGCCGTTTACGAGATCGAAAGCCCGGAGGTGCTGGTGAGCGAAGCCTGGGCCAAGGCGGTGGACAAGGGGCGCTGGCCAACCGAGGTGCGGCCCTATGTCCGCAACCGCCGCCTGGTGCTGCGCCGGCTGCTCGAAGCCGGGTCCTGACGCCCAACACCCTTCGCTCACCGCGGAGGACGCAGAGGACACGGAGGAAAACCAAGAACGAGAAAACACATGTGAGAGTCAAAAGCAAGCCAGGTACCGAAGTGACCTCCGATGGCAGGTTTTAACTCTCGAAGGTTCTTTTTCTGTTTTTTGCCTTTCCTCCGTGTCCTCTGCGTCCTTGTATGTTTCTTTCGGGTCAGAATAGTAGTACGGCATTGGGATGTACAGGTTTGTGCTGAGGTGACTATGACCGATGCACGGCGCATGTCAGCTCGTTCGCGTCCTGGTGTAGAACACCGTCGCGGAGCATGGGGCGGCATGCGCATTCCTCGCTGTA
>DASYUW010000001.1:0-15345 GCA_036000845.1 Burkholderiales bacterium | reverse complement strand
TTTCAAGATTTTCACCAACATCAATTCGACGATGGTGGATCCGAAGAACTTCGACGAGAAGTCGTTCGTCGATTTCAAGGGCGACGTCTGCATCATCCCGCCGAATTCCTTCGCGCTCGCCCGCACCGTCGAATACTTCCGTATCCCCCGTAACGTGCTCTCGATTTGCTTGGGCAAGTCGACCTATGCGCGCTGCGGCATCATCGTCAACGTCACGCCTTTCGAGCCTGAGTGGGAGGGCTACGTGACGCTGGAGTTTTCCAACACCACACCGCTGCCTGCCAAGATCTACGCCAACGAGGGCGTCGCCCAGGTGATTTTCTTCGAGTCCGATGCCGACGACGTCTGCGAGACTTCCTACCGCGACCGCGGCGGGAAGTACCAGGGGCAAAAAGGCGTGACGCTCCCGAAGATCTGACGCGAGCTCCCATCCTTTAGTGGCGACGCCAGGCCATTCACACAACCGCTCCCGCCGAAACCCGGCGCCGACGGTTCCCGCACGGAGAACACCATGAAATTTCGCTTCCCAGTCGTCATCATCGACGAGGATTTCCGCTCGGAAAATACAAGCGGCCTCGGTGTAAGGGCGCTAGCCAAGGCGATCGAAGGCGAGGGTCTCGAAGTGCTCGGGGTCACCAGCTACGGCGATCTCTCCTCCTTCGCGCAGCAGCAAAGCCGCGCCTCGGCCTTCATTCTCTCCATCGACGACGAAGAGTTCGGCGGCGGCACCGAGGAGGAGACCACCGAGGCGCTGAAAACCCTGCGCGCCTTCGTCAAGGAACTGCGCTTCAGGAACGCCGACATCCCGATCTATCTGTACGGCGAGACCCGCACGTCGCGGCACATCCCGAACGACATCCTGCGCGAACTGCACGGCTTCATTCACATGTTCGAGGACACGCCGGAGTTCGTCGCGCGCCACATCATCCGCGAGGCGCGCTCCTATCTCGACGGCCTCGCCCCTCCGTTCTTCCGGGCGCTGACCCACTACGCGCAAGACGGTTCGTATTCCTGGCACTGCCCGGGCCATTCCGGGGGCGTCGCGTTCCTGAAAAGCCCGGTCGGGCAGATGTTCCACCAGTTTTTCGGCGAGAACATGCTGCGCGCCGACGTCTGCAACGCGGTGGATGAACTCGGGCAACTGCTCGACCATACCGGGCCGGTCGCCGACTCCGAACGCAATGCCGCCCGGATTTTCAACGCCGATCACTGTTTCTTCGTCACCAACGGCACCTCGACCTCGAACAAGATGGTCTGGCACGCCAACGTCGCACCCGACGACATCGTGGTGGTGGACCGCAATTGCCACAAGTCCATCCTGCACGCGATCACCATGACCGGCGCAATTCCGGTGTTCCTGACGCCGACACGAAACCACCTCGGCATCATCGGACCGATTCCGCTCGACGAGTTCAGGCCGGAAACCATACAGAAGAAAATCGAGGCCAACCCGTTCGCGCGGGTGGCCAAGCGCAAGAAGCCGCGCATCCTCACCATCACCCAAAGTACCTACGACGGGGTGGTCTACAACGTCGAATTGCTCAAGGAGACGCTGAACTCGTCGATCGACACGCTGCACTTCGACGAGGCTTGGCTTCCGCATGCGGCGTTCCACGGCTTCTACAAGAATATGCACGCGATCGGCGTGGATCGGCCGCGCCCCAAGGACCCGCTGATTTTCGCCACGCATTCGACCCACAAGCTGCTGGCCGGCATATCGCAGGCCTCGCAGATATTGGTGCAGGAGTCGCAGACCAGAAAACTCGATCGCCACGTGTTCAACGAGGCTTACCTGATGCACACCTCGACTAGCCCCCAGTACGCGATCATCGCTTCCTGCGACGTGGCGGCGGCGATGATGGAACCCCCGGGAGGCACGGCACTGGTGGAGGAATCGATCGTCGAGGCGCTCGATTTCCGCCGCGCCATGCGCAAGGTGGACGACGAGTTCGGCAAGGACTGGTGGTTCAAGGTATGGGGGCCGGAAAAGATCGCCGCGGAAGGCATCGGCTCGCGCGAAGACTGGGTGTTGAGGGCCAATGAAAAGTGGCACGGCTTCGGCGATCTTGCGCCCGGGTTCAACATGCTCGATCCGATCAAGGCGACGGTCATCACGCCAGGCCTGGACATGTCCGGCAAGTTCGCCAAGACCGGCATTCCGGCTTCGATCGTCACAAAATTCCTCGCCGAACACGGCGTGATCGTGGAGAAGACCGGCCTTTATTCCTTCTTCATCATGTTCACCATTGGCATCACCAAGGGCCGCTGGAACACGCTGGTGACGGCGCTTCAGCAGTTCAAGGACGACTACGACAAGAACCAGCCGATGTGGCGCATCCTGCCGGAGTTCTGCCAGAAGCATCCCCGCTACGAACGCATGGGATTGCGCGACCTGTGCGAGCAGATCCACGGCATGTACAAGAGCAACGACGTGGCGCGCCTTACGACTGAAATGTATCTGTCGGATATGCAGCCGGCGATGAAACCCTCGGATGCGTTCGCCGCGATGGCGCACCGTGACATAGATCGCGTCGACATCGACAACCTGGAGGGCCGGGTAACAAGCGTGTTGCTTACGCCCTATCCGCCGGGCATCCCACTGCTGATTCCGGGTGAGCGATTCAATTCCACGATCGTGCGGTATCTCCAGTTCGCCCGGGATTTCAACCGCAAGTTCCCCGGATTCGAGACCGACATCCATGGTCTGGTCGAAGAGCCGGGTGAAGGGGGCGTGCGCTTTTTCGTGGACTGCGTCCGGCAGGGCTGAACCGCTCCCGCATCGCTCGTACGGCCCCTTTCTTGTCCGTCTGCGACTCGGTTTGCGTCCCCATGTGCGACCCGCAGCGTTCGGAAGCTGTCCGCGAAGGAGACTTCGTCTACACCCTCGACGCGAGTGCGTGCGCGGCGGCATATTCCAGCAATTTCAAACGCTTCCCGCTTTCATTGGCCTTGATTATCGCGGAGGGGCGGTAGCGAACAGGCCGGGAACGCGCGATCGCTTCAGCCCTTTTTGGTTGCGTCGTCAACCGCCGGCAAGTCCTGCGATGCGTTCATGACACTGCATGGCCAAAAGCGTTTGACGCTGCGCGCCCGCTTCGGTAATGTTTGCCACACAAAAAGCCTTTTAAAGTCGTAGTTTAGATTGCTGTCGGGCGGTACCTGGTTGGCAATAGGGAGGTTCCATGCGGCACGCGAAGCGCCTCGCGCTGTTCTTTTGTTTCGTCCTTGTTGTTCCTATTGCGGCACTGGCAGCCGATGATCTTCTGCTTTCGGCCAAGCAGCAACTCGATAGCGGCAACCCGCAAGCCGCCTACAACCTCCTCATCCCGCTCCAGTCGGAGCGAGCCGGCGACCCGGAATACGACTTCCTGCTCGGCTCCGCGGCGCTGGGAATAGGCAAGAACACCGAGGCGGTATTTGCCCTCGAGCGGGTGCTCGCCGTCAGGCCTGACGCGACGGTTGCCCGGGCGCTCATTGCGCGGGCTTACTTCAATCTAAAGGAAACCGAGACTGCCAAGCGCGAGTTCGAGAACGTGCGCAAGCAGGAAGTGCCGGAGGACGTTGTTCTGACCATCGACCGCTTCCTGGACGCGATCCGGCGCGTGGAGGAAACCAAAAAGATCACCATCCGCGGCTACATCGAAGTCGGCGGCGGCTATGACTCCAATGTCAACAGTGCGACCACGGAGGACCAGGTTGCGGTACCGTCATTAGGAATCGTCACACTGACTGGTTCCAGTAAGGAGCAAGCCGACGGCTACATTACCTTCGGCGGCGGGGTGGGGATCCGTGCGCCGGTTTCGAGCCGATTCTCGGTGTTCGGCGGCGTTGCCTACACCAACAAGTCGAACATTGATGAGAACAATTTCTCCACGTACTCCTGGGATCTGAACGCCGGGCTGAGCTACAAGCGGGACCGCGACACGGTCACGCTGGCCACGCAGCTCAACGCTTTCTTTGTCAATGATCCAGCGCTCTACCGGAATGCGTATCGCGAGGCGGTGGGCGCCACGCTGCAATGGCAGCACGACTTCAACGCCAGGAACCAGGTCAGTGCCTATGCGCAATACGCGCAACTGACCTATCCGGACCAGGGTGCGCGTGACGCAGACCGCTACGTCGGCGGCTTCGGTTACGCACATGCCTTTGGCCAGAACAAGCTCGTCGCCTATGCCGGGGTTTACGGCGGCACCGAGCAGGAGAAGGACGAGAGCTTCCCCCAATTCGGGCACGATCTGTACGGCGCCCGCATCGGCGCACAGCAGTTTCTGAGCGAGAAGTTCTCGGTTTTCGTCAACGCCAGTGCTGAGAAGAGGTATTACGGCGGACCGGATCCTTCGTTCCTGGTTGACCGCGAGGACACTCAGTACTCGGGTTCAGGCGGCATTCATTTCATCCCCCGGAAGAACCTGCGCCTGACGTTGCAGGGTACCTACACCGACAACAGTTCCAACATTCCGATCTACGGGTTCGACCGCGTGCTGGTCTCGCTGATCCTGAGGACCGATTTCTAATTGCTTTTTGCAAGCGCAGTACGAGGCAATTCAAGGGAGGTTCGTATGCAACAGTCCAGACTCAAGCACACCACTCAGGCCGCGCTCATGGCCTCGATTGCAGCCGCGTTTCCTGTAGTCGCGCAAGGCGCTCCGGCGGCTCGGGTGGACTTCGCGATCGGCAATGTGGCGGCGGTAAACAAGGCCGGCCAGTCGCGTCCGGTTGCGAAAGGAGCCGTGATCGAGGAAGGCGAGACTATCAATACCAACAACGGCCGCACGCAGCTTCGCTTTACCGACGGCGCCTATGTTTCGCTGCAGCCGCAATCGGAATTCCGCATCGATCAGTATCGCTATGACGGCAAGCAGGACGGTTCGGAGAAAACCTTCGTCAGCCTGCTGAAAGGCGGCCTGCGCACGATTACCGGGCTCGTTGGCCGTACCAACAAAAAGAACTATCAAGTCACCACCACGGTGGCCACGATCGGGATTCGCGGCACCGAATACACCATCCAGTACGGCCAGTCGATCCAGGGCACGGTGGGTGAGGGAGAGATCGAGGTTTGCAACGGTGCGGGGTGCCTCAATGTCACCAACGGCGAGTCTTATTACGTCGCGAACCAGGATGTGAAGCCGCAGCTAAGCAACAAGGGCACCGACCTGCCGCCGGATCCGCCGCCCTCGCCACCGGCACTAATCCGCGAGGTCGAGCGCGTCGGGATTTCGGGTGTGGATTGTCTTATCGATCCGGCTAGCTGCCCCATACCCGGGCTGCTTACCGGAACGCAGAAACTCGATATCGCCAAAGTGGACTTTTCCGATGGTCCGCTCAAGTTTATCAACTCTGGCGCCCCTGTAGTATTCGACGAACGCGGAACGCTGACGAACCTCAACGGTCTCGTGCCTGATACCTTCAGGATGAGCCGCAACGACGGCATCATGGCTTGGGGAACCTTCACCGATTCGTCCGGTCTGCTCACGCACTTTGTTGCCGGACTTCCCGTGCCGTCCGCTGACCTCGCAAAGCTGGGAAATTCTACAGGGACCTATACGCTCATCAGCGGAACGCCAGTCACCGACTCGTCCAACAACCAGATCGGTACCCTGGATAGCGCGACCCTGACAGTCGCCTTTGGTCTCGGCAAAGTGGGTGTGGACATGGACTGGACGATCAACAAAGCGCCGCTGAGCGCATCGTTGACGGGCAGCGGTACGGGAACCTCGTTTATTGCTTCGGGAAGCTGCGGCCTCAGCTGCTCGGTCAGCGCAGATATCCTGCTTTTCGGCGCGAACGCGGCCCGCGCCGGAATGATCTACGACATTTCCGATGCGATTCTCGCAAACAGTGGGATCGGCGCGGCGGCGCTGACCCAGACCAGCCTGAAGTAGACGCCTGCCGCCGGCGTGCTTGCGCGCCAGCGACCGTAGCGTTCGGCGGCCTGCGGCCGGTTCCAGTTCAGCTGGGCGGAATTGAATCAAGTACCCCGTGGCCCAACCGTGACCGTTGACCTGGACGTGGATCGGGAAGCAGCACGGGCCAGGGAACTGATGGCCAGGCAGGACTGGCAGGGCGCACGCGCTGCGCTCAACAAGGCGCTTATCCGGTTTCCCGACCAGTGGCAACTCTGGGCGCTGCTGGGCGCAAGCCAGCATGCGCTCGGCGAGCGGCGCCATGCCATCGAGGCCTTATCCCGCTCCACCCGACTCGCGCCGGATGCTCCCGCTGTCCTGAACGCGCTCGCAACTGTATTGGTCGAAGAACGGTTTGATGAGGCGCTTGACACGATGGATCGCGCTGTCACGCTGGCGCCCTCGGACGCACGTACTTTGTTCAACAGAGGTCTGGTTCTCGAGCGCATGGGGCGCCACGCGACGGCTCTTGCAGACTACGACGGTGCTTTGACGAGTGACCCTCAGTTCGTGCCCGCATTGCTGAATCGTGGGGCGGCTCTGATGGCAGTGGGCCGATTTGGAGAAGCGGTCGCCAACAATCGGCAACTGGTCGTCCTGCAGCCTGCTTCCGCGGACGCCTATTTCAATCTCGCGGAGGCGCTTCTCGGGCTCGGGTGCAGCAAAGATGCCCTGGAGGCGTGCGATCGCGCGCTTGCCCTGGAACCGCGGCATTCGAAGGCGCGAATCGATCGTGGCCTTGCGCTCGCGGACCTCGGCAGATTCGATGACGCACGACGCGAGTTCGATTCCGCGGAATCCCTCTCGCCTGGATCCTTGCACGCGTATGTCAGTGCGATCGCGCCGGTGGACCCGTCCGTGGAACGCCGTCTCGACCCGCGCCTGGTATTCCTCTACCGGGGTCATGACCGGCTGTTGCGTTGCGACTGGTCGATGCGCAGCCTGTACATTGAGCGCCTGGTCGAACTGGTGGACTCCAACGGCAATGGCGATTCTCGATACATCGACTTGCCTCTTGCCTATCATTCGCTCACGGTTCCCGTCCCGTTGCAAGTTCCTTACCGGATCGCCTGCACCATCGGGGATCGCTACGCTGCCGCTGCTGGCGAGACAGGTATACGCTTTCAGGGACGAGTGCACGAAGGCCGCATACGCATAGGTTATCTCTCGGCGGACTTCTGCGAGCATCTCAACGCCTACCTGTCGCAACCGCTGTTTCGGCTGCATGACCGGACGCGGTTCGAGGTTTTCGCGTACAGCATCGGTCCGGACGACGGCAGCGAAATCCGCCGCCGGATTCGCGACAGTGCCGATCGTTTCACCGATCTTCGCGGGATGAGCGACCTCGATGCAGCGCGCCGCATCAATGACGATTGTGTGGATGTTCTCGTGGACTTCGGCGGCTATACCGAACACTGCCGACCCGGCATCCCCGCTTTTCGTCCAGCCTCCGTACAGGCCGGATACCTGGGCTTCCCGGGGACGATGGGCGCCGCCTGGATGGACTATCGAATCACGGACCGAGCGGCGACGCCCACCGATCAAGAGAGGTTCTGGCGCGAGAAGCTCGTGTACCTCCCCGATACCTTCTTCATCTACGACCGGTTCGAGCCATTGCCGGATGTTTCCCTTTCGCGCACGGAGTACGGACTTCCGGAAGAAGGGTTCGTGTTCTGCTGCTTCAACAACTACTACAAGATCGAGCCGGAGATCTACACGGCATGGATGGAAATCCTGAAGGCTGTGCCGTCGAGCGTGCTTTGGCTGGCGGGGCGCAATCCGGCGGCTGTCGGCAATCTCAGACGCGAAGCCGAGGCGCGCGGGGTTGGCGGCGAACGCCTGGTGTTTGCGCCGCTTGAGTCGCGCGACCGCTACCGCGCCCGCTTTCGCCTGGCCGATTTATTTCTCGATACGCCGGTCTTCAACGCGATGACCACCGCCTGCGACGCACTGGCTGCCGGCTTGCCGTTGTTAACGCTTGCCGGAAGAGCCTTTCCGTCGCGCGTGGCGGCCAGCTTGCTCAACGCAGTCCGGTTTCCAGACGGAATTACCGATTCTCTGGTCGCCTACCGGGAGCGTGCCGTGCATTGGGGCAGAAATCCAGCAGAGCTTCGGGAACTGAAAAAACGGCTGCTCGCCGATCCGCTGAATACGCCGCTCTTCGACACCGAAGATCGGGTGCGGCAGCTCGAGAAGGTCTACCAGGAAATGTGGCGGCGATACCAGGCTGGGCTCGCGCCCGAGTCATTCAACGTCGTAGCGCAGCCGGCCACCGCCTGGCGCAGTCGATGGCACTAGGAAAGCTGTTCATACGCGGCGCTCAAGAGTTACGAAGCAATAACGCAGGCCGCTCGCCGCATCTACGCGGTTTTCCCGTGCGGTTTCGCGCCAGATCCCCTTTGCGAGCTCGGGAAGGTAGGTGTCGCCTTCGTACTCCCGTTGTATCTCGGTCACCAGGATTCGATCCGCTATTTGGAGTGCCAATTTATAGATCTCGCTGCCGCCGATGACGAAGATCTCGCTGTTGCCTCGCGCCGCCGCAATGGCGGCGTCCAAGGAGTCGACGACCTTTGCGCCCGGCACTTTGTATCCAGGATTGCGGCTGATGATGATGTGTTTACGTCCAGGGAGCAGCCTGCTGATCGACTCCCAGGTCTTGCGGCCCATGACGATGTGATGGCCCATCGTGAGCTGGCGGAAGCGCTTCAGGTCCTCGGAAAGATGCCAGGGCATCTTCCCGTCTTTGCCGATCACCCGGTTCGCGGCGTATGCCACGATGATTGAGATTCGGGGATGCGCCGCTTTCAATCCTGTCACTCGTCACCCGTCACTTGTCACCAGTCGGTACTAAACTGCTACCGGCGCTTTGATGGCGGGATGGGGTTCGTAGCCGACCAGATTGAAATCCTCGTACGTGAAATCGAACAGGTTCCTGACTTCGGGGTTGAGGATCATGCGCGGCAGCGCGCGCGGTTGCCGCGAAAGCTGCTCCCGGGTCTGTTCGAGATGGTTCAGGTACAGGTGAGTATCGCCGAAGGTGTGCACGAATTCACCGGGCCTCAGATTGCAGACCTGGGCCACCATCAAGGTCAGAGCCGCGTAAGAGGCGATGTTGAAAGGCACGCCGAGGAACAGATCGGCGCTGCGCTGGTAGAGCTGGCAGGAGAGCTTGCCGTCGGCAACATAGAACTGAAAAAAGGCGTGGCAGGGCATGAGCGCCATGCTTTCGAGATCGGCGACATTCCAGGCCGACACGATGAGGCGCCGCGAATCAGGATTGCGCCGGATATCCTCGATCACCTTCGCCATCTGGTCGATATGGCGGCCGTCCGGGGCCGGCCAGGAACGCCACTGATAGCCGTACACCGGACCGAGTTCGCCCTTGTCGTCGGCCCATTCGTCCCAGATCGACACGCCGTTTTTCTTGAGGTAGCGAATGTTGGTTTCGCCCTTCAGGAACCACAGCAGTTCGTGGATGACGGACTTGAGGTGGACCTTCTTGGTGGTCAACAGTGGGAAGCCGGCCTGCAGATCGAAGCGAAGCTGCGGCCCGAATATGCTGAGCGTCCCGGTCCCGGTGCGGTCCCCCTTGCGGGTGCCGTGTTCGAGGATATGTCGCATCAAGTCGAGGTACTGGCGCATGGTCCTGGGCTGCTCGGGGTGGGGATGATGAGCAGGCATTCTAAATCAGGCCGCCTTGTGACGCATCGGGCCGATGATTCCGCATGCGGCGCAAGCCGCGTTGCTGCCGGGTTTCTTCGGGTCGCGTGATAAACTTTGGCGGTCCTCTTCGGGTGCGCAATGTCCGGAAACACGCTCGGCAAACTGTTCTGTGTCACGTCCTTTGGCGAGAGCCACGGACCGGCGATCGGCTGTGTCGTCGACGGTTGCCCGCCGGGAGTTGAACTCTCCGATGCCGACATCCAGAAGGAACTCGATCGCCGCAAGCCCGGTACATCCAGGCACGTGACCCAGCGGCGCGAACCCGATACGGTGGAGATTCTTTCCGGCGTGTTCGAAGGCCGCACCACTGGCACCCCGATCGCGCTGCTGATCCGCAACCTGGACCAACGCAGCAAGGACTACGGCAATATCGTCGAGACTTTCCGTCCGGGGCACGCCGATTACACCTATTGGCAGAAGTACGGCATCCGCGACTACCGCGGCGGCGGGCGGCAGTCGGCTCGCGAGACGGCGGTGCGGGTGGCCGCGGCGGCGATTGCGAAGAAGTGGCTGTGGGAGCGCCACGGCGTGGTGATCCGCGGGTACATGTCGCAACTCGGCAGCATACGCATTGCATTTAGGACCTGGGACGCGGTGAACGCCAACCCCTTCTTTGCGCCAGATCCGGATATCGTGCCGAAACTCGAAGAGTTCATGGACAGGCTGCGCAAGTCCGGCGATTCCTGCGGCGCGAAAATCACCGTGGTGGCGGAGAACGTGCCGGTGGGCTGGGGCGAGCCTGTTTACGACAAGCTCGATGCCGAAATCGCCTATGCGATGATGGGGATCAACGCGGTGAAAGGCGTGGAGATCGGCGCCGGATTCGCCGCGGTCGAGCAGAAGGGCACCGAGCACGGCGACGAAATGACGCCGGCCGGCTATCTGAGCAACAATGCCGGCGGCATCCTCGGCGGCATCTCCAGCGGCCAGGACATCGTGGTCAACATTGCGGTGAAGCCGACCTCGAGCATCCGGCTGCCGCGGCGATCGATCGACAAGCAGGGCGAGCCGACCGTGGTCGAGACCACCGGGCGCCATGACCCCTGCGTAGGCATACGCGCCACGCCTATCGCCGAAGCGATGCTGGCGCTGGTGCTGATGGACCACGCTTTGCGCCATCGCGCGCAGAATGCCGACGTGCGCTGTCCCACGCCCCGGATTGCGGCGCGCGCTCCGGCCGCGGCAGCGAGCGCCGGCAATCCCAGCCAGGCAACCGATCCCGACCCCGACGAAGCGTAAGGCCGCCAAGTCAATGACTGCGCAAATTTATCGGATCAAAATCACACTGGAGAACGTCAAACCGCCGGTGTGGCGCCGGATCGAAGTTCCGGGCGATGTGACTCTTGCCCAGCTCCACGCCATCATTCAGCGGGTGATGGGATGGGACGATTACCACATGTGGTCCTTCCAGGTCGGGGAGACCGAGTATCAGACTGGGTCCGGCGAGATGTTCGATTTTGGGGGCAGTCCCAAACCGCGCAGCCCGGCGAGCACGACCTTGGAGCAGGCCACGGAAGCGCGGCGGATATCGTTTCGCTACTGGTACGACTTCGGCGACGACTGGTTCCACACCCTCAAGGTCGAGCGCGTGGCTCACCCCGAGCCCCTTGCAATTTACCCTCGTTGCCTCGAAGGGGAACGTGCCTGCCCGCCCGAGGACTGCGGCGGCCCATGGGGCTACCAGAATTTTCTGAAGGCCGTCACGAATCCGAAGCATCCCGAGCACGAGGAAATGCTGGAGTGGATCGGCGGGGAGTGGAACGCGGAAGCGTTCGACCTCGACGGGGTGAACCAGGCCATCAGGCCGCGGCACCGCAAGGCAGCAAAGACCGCGAAGAAATAGTTCGGCGGTCGCGGTCTCCGGGTAGCCAAGCCGCCGGTGCCTCGACTCTGGCCGGGAGTCTTGACCCCGGAGAGGCATGACATAATCCCGCGCCACAGGAGGACGTTGGTGGCTCAAACGAAAAAGACGGCTCCCGCCCGGAGCCCGGCAAGTCCAAAACGCGCGCCCAAAGCCTTGCGTTTCGATGTGGGGACGACGTAGTGGCAGTGCAACGCACCCTGGAAAATCTGTTCACCTCGGGCAGTCTTGAAGCGCAACTGCGTAATGCGAATCCATGGTGGCGCGGGGAGCGGCAGTTCGACATTCCACCGTTTCGGCGCTGGGCATTCGAAGTGCTCCAGCGCGGCGTCAAACGACCGCTGGCGCCGGTCACCGTGCTGCGTGGGCCGCGGCAGATCGGCAAGACAACTCTGGTCGCGCAGTTGATCGACAGCCTGCTGGCCGAGGGTATGGATGCGCGTCGGATCTTCCGCATTCAGTTCGACGACCTGCCAGAGTTACGCAAGCTGCCCCAACCCATACTCGATCTTTCGCAATGGTATGCCGATACGATACTCGGGCGTTCCCTCAATAAGGCAGCGCACGACCTGGGCAAATGCATCCTTGTTCTGGATGAGGTGCAGAACCTGGCTGACTGGGCGACACAGTTGAAGCATCTCGTTGATCTGCAGCCGGTCACGGTGATCGTTACCGGTAGCTCGGCGTTGCGCGTCGAGGCCGGTCGCGACAGTCTGGCGGGAAGAATCTCGACGGTGGAGATGGGGCCGTTGTTGTTGCGGGAGATCGCGGCGTTCCGCGGCGGGGAATTGATCAAGCCGTTGCTGCCGTTTAACGGATTGGGGCCACTTAAAGACAAGAACTTTTGGATTTCCCTGCGCGAACATGGGCTGCGTCACGCCAAAACGCGCGACGAGGCATTTGTCGCTTTTTCGGCGCGTGGGGGATATCCCGTGGCACACAAAGGCGCGGACGAGCCATGGGAACGTGTGGCCGATCAGCTCAACGAAACAGTCATTCGCCGTGCGATCCAGCACGACTTGCGTATAGGCGCCAAGGGACGCAAGCGCGACGAGCACCTCCTTGAAGAGGTATTCCGGCTGACTTGCCGGTACGTCGGGCAGTCACCCGCCCAGGCGCTCTATCTGGACGAGATACGGCGCGCCATGAATGCAAACATCGGTTGGCAGCAGGTTCTGGCTTACCTCAAGTTTCTCGACGGCACTTTGCTGCTGCGGCTTATCGAGCCGCTTGAACTGCGGCTGAAAAAGAAAAAAGGGGCCCCGAAACTGTGCCTGTGTGATCACGCCCTGCGCGCATCCTGGCTTCAAGAGGTCGTGCCTATCGATCCTGTCGGGTTGGAAAAAGCGCCGCACCTGTCGGACCTTGCGGGAAGGATTGCGGAGAGCGCGGCCGGATATTTCCTGCGATCGATCGTGGGGCTGGACGTTGCACATTTTCCGGAGCGCAGCGCCGAACCTGAAGTGGACTTTATTTTGACCGTCGGCACGCAGCGCATTCCGGTCGAGGTGAAATACCGCCGGCGCATCGATCACGAGGACACGCATGGCTTGCGCAGCTTCATCGAGAAGGCGCACTACAACGCGCCTTTCGGCGTGCTGGTTACTCTGAGGGATGAGCCCGGCACCGACGATCCTCGAATTGTGACCGTGCCGCTCTCGACCTTCCTGCTCCTGCGTTAAGGCCATGAACAACTTCGAAGTCACCGAGCCCATCCTCAACTTCCCGCGGAAAGCGGCAGAGCGTTGGGTCAATGCGGTCAACGTCGATGGCAAATACGGGCATTGGTCCTATGCGGTGGCCAAGCGGCCGACGGATGTGGTTGTTTGCTGACGATCGCCGCATGAACGAGCAGCGAGATCGCGTGAATAGTGCGACTATCTGAAGACGCAGGCGATTGTCACTGGCGCCCGGTAGGGACCGCGGTGTTCGTTGCCTCTACCCTCGGCATAGCGCTCGTTGCATTCCTCGCCAACACCGGCCAGCGCTGGGTTTTCCTGCTCGACAGCGCCAATCTCGCCTTGCACGAGGCCGGCCATCCGATCTTCGGCCTGTTACTGGGCGATCGCATCACCGTTTATGGCGGCACGCTCGCGCAGCTGCTATTTCCGATTGCTGCCAGCGCGACGTTCTGGCGCCGCCGCGAGGCGCTGTCGTTCGCACTGTGCGCGGTGTGGCTGTTCGAGAATTTCTGGAACATCGCCCGCTACATGGCCGATGCGCGCGCACGGGTGCTGCCGCTGGTCGGTAGCGGTGAGCACGACTGGACCGAAATATTCTCCCGTTGGGGTGTCCTGGGCTGTGATACCAGCATCGCCGGTTTCGTCACCGTCCAGGGCTGGCTCGGCGTGCTGATCGCCTGGGGCTGGCTGGCGCGACGCTGGTGGCTCGACCGCGAGCCCGGACCGCACTGAGGATCGGGTCAGTCCGTGGTGCGCGGATCGTTCTACTTCCGGCTTTCCAACTTCTATTTCTGGTACTTCGCATTCATCGGCGCGTTCGCGCCGTATTTCGCGCTGTATCTGAAGTCGCTGGGATTCTCGGCTTCCCAGATCGGCGTGCTGCTTGCCGTCAATCCGGTGGCGCGCATCTTCGGACCGAATATCTGGGGTTGGCTGTCCGACCATTACGGTGCGCGCGGCCAATTGATTCGTCTGACTGCGGCAGGAACCGCGCTGGCGTTCGTCGCGGTGTTCTTCAACCGTGGAATCGGCTGGATGTTCACGGCGCTGCTGGTGCTCAATATTTTCTGGTGCGCGGTGCTGCCGCTGGCGGAATCGGCCACGCTCAACCTGTTGGGCTCGCGCGTCGGAACGTACGGGCGCATTCGGCTGTGGGGCTCGGTCGGGTTCGTGGCGGTGGTTGTCGCTGGCGGCTATTCTCTCGATCACTTCGGAATCGAAGCGCTTGCGCCGATGGTGCTGACGCTGCTGGTGCTGATGGCAGCGAGCACTTTTCCGCTGCCGCGCGACCGCGAACCGTCGCATCACGGCGAGCACGAGCCGATTCTGCGCATCTTGGCGCAGCCGGCGGTCATTGCGCTGCTCGCCGGCTTCTTTCTGATGCAGGCGGCGCATGGGCCGTACAACGCCTTCTACTCGATACACCTGGTCGAAGCCGGTTACTCGAAAAAGGCGGTGGGCTGGTTGTGGGCGCTGGGCGTGCTGGCAGAGATCGGACTGTTCATGTGGCTTCCGCGCCTGATGCGGGCGTACACCCTCAACCAGATCCTGCTGTTCAGTTTCGGCTGCGCGTTCGCGCGTTTTCTGCTGATCGGCTGGGGGGTCGGGTCGATTCCGGTCATGGCGGTGGCGCAGCTCATGCACGCGATCACTTTCGGCGCTTATCACGCCGCCGGCGTAGCCGCGATGCACCAGATCTTCCGCGGCCGCAACCAGGCGCGTGGCCAGGCGCTCTACACCAGCCTCGGTTATGGGCTCGGGGGCACGCTGGGCACGCTCGGCGCAGGTTATGCTTGGGAAGATTGGGGTCCGCAGTGGACCTTTACGGCTGCCGCCGTCGCCGCGTTGCTGGCGTTCCTGGTGGTGTCATGGAAGCCGCTGTCCTTCGGCGCAAAACCCGGGAACTAGTCGCGCCAAACTGCCGTCCGACCAGCGGGATATGTCATAATTTCCGCTTCCTGTGAAATCGATTCGCGATGAATCCGCAGACTCTTTACGACAAGCTCTGGGCGAGCCACCTGGTCCGGCAGGAACGGGACGGCACCGCGCTGATCTACATCGACCGCCACCTGGTGCACGAAGTCACCAGCCCGCAGGCATTCGAAGGGCTCAAGCTCGCCGGTCGCAAGCCCTGGCGCATCGACTCGGTGGTCGCCACCGCCGACCACAACACGCC